>CANKOW010000006.1 GCA_947484295.1 Alcaligenaceae bacterium
GCGGGTGTCTTTAGCCCAGCCGGTGTTCAAGATTAGGGCCGTGGTGGTGTCGCCGTAGCTGCGCACATACTCTCGGTAAGCTAAAGGTGAATTGTCGTATAAGCCAATCGTGTTGCGTTCGACGTTGGCACCGCCGTAGATGCGATCAAATTCAGAAATTGGCACACCAAAGCTTAAGCCTGCGCCAGCGGTCGTCACCTGATACATGCCCGGGTTATTCGAGTAGGGCGTCATCGTGCGATAGTAGACCGAAGTCGTTCGGCTGATACCGTCGTTGGTAAAGTACGGATCGGTATGCGCCAGCACCGCTGAACGGTTATACAAGCTTGTGTTCAAGTTGAGCGTTAGGTTTGTGCCACTACCGAAGACGTTATCTTCAGTGATACCCGCAGTTAAAATCACGCCGTCTACCTGGCCGTAACCCACACCTAAATTGATCATACCGGTGGGTTTTTCAGCCACGGTTATGTTGACATCAACCTGATCGGGTGAGTTGGGCACGGGCTCAGTTGTTAACTTCACGTCTTTAAAATAACCAAGGCGATCAAGCCGGTCGCGCGAAAGCTTAAGCTTGCCAGAATCGTACCAGGAAGCCTCAGGTTGACGCAGTTCGCGCCGCACGACTTCGTCGCGCGTGCGGTGGTTACCCGTGATTTGAATTTTTCGAACATACACGCGCCGACTCGGATCGACGTAAAACGTCAGATCTGCAGTCTGGGCTTCGCGGTTTAAGATTGGATTTGGATTGACGTTTGCGAAGGCGTAGCCCAAATTACCCAGGTAGTCAGTGATACTTTTGGCTGTTGCGTTTGTCTTTTCACCCGAAAAAGTTTCGCCAGCTTTGACTTGCACCAATGCATTGACTTCGGCCTCTAGCCCAAGCAAGTTGCCAGCCAAGTTTACACTATTAACTTTATAAGGCTTACCTTCACTGATGGTCAGGGTAATGAAAATATCTTTACGGTCGCCCGAGATTGTTACCTGAGGTGGCTCGGCTTTGTACTCAAGATAACCACGATCGAGGTAAAAGGATCGTAAGGTCTCGAGATCGCGCTCGAGCTTTTCGCGGGAGTACTTGTCACTATCGGTGTACCAAGACAGCCAGCCTGGGGTTGTCATCTTGAACAGACCAAGCAAATTACTTTCAGTAAAGGCTGCGCTACCAACAATTTTAATGTCGCGAATTCGGGCGACTCCACCCTCATACACGTCAAAATTTATGCCTACGCGATTGCGTGGAAGTGGCGTGACCGTCGAGGTGATTTCAGCAGAGTATTTGCCTTTAGTCAGATATTGCTGACGCAATTCAAATTCGGCTTGCTCGAGCATTGACTGGTCAAAAACTCGCCCCTCGCCAAAGCCGATCTGACGCAAAGTATCTGTGATGTTTTTGGGCTCAAACTCACGCATCCCCGAAAAAGACAGCGACGCGATCGTGGCGCG
Source organism: Alcaligenaceae bacterium (assembly GCA_947484295.1). Lineage (GTDB taxonomy): Bacteria > Pseudomonadota > Gammaproteobacteria > Burkholderiales > Burkholderiaceae_B > Zwartia. The sequence continues at coordinate 1,444 of CANKOW010000006.1, forward strand.
CTCTTGTACGACCACCACAACCAAGCGATTAGACGTTTCAATGCGCACATCAGAGAACAAACCTGTTGCGTACAAGCGGCGAACAGCCTCAGTCGCCAGCGCATCAGTAAATTGCTGACCGACTTTGACAGGAAGCTGTGCGAAGACAGTACCCGCTTCGGTGCGTTGAATGCCTTCGACGCGAATATCGCTGACAATAAAAGGCGTAAAGGCGTTGGCTGTTAAGGGGCTTGCCAGACAAAGCAGCACCAGTGCCCGCACAAAGTGGGTTGACCACAGTTGCCGACAACGGGCACGAAAACAATCCAAGCTGACGGGCATTCTGAACAATCCTTGAAACAAGCTAACGGTCATAAATAGAAATAACGCACAATTTTAAGGCAGAAAAGACCTAAGTAAAAATGCGCACGAGGTCATTGAAGAGGGCAACGACCATCAAGCCGGCCAATACTGCCATGCCAGCCCTTTGCCCCCAGTCGACCGAGCGAACTGAAGGTGGACTACCACGTATGATTTCAACTAGATAGTACAGCAGATGCCCCCCGTCTAGCATGGGAATTGGGAGTAAATTCAGTACGCCCAGACTGACGCTCACTAGCGCCAAAAACGAAATATAAGCGGCCCACCCAATTCGCGCAGTTTGCCCCGCATAATCCGCAATTGTGACCGGTCCGCTGATGTTTTTAATTGAAACTTCGCCAGTCAGCATTTTTCCCATCATTTTGAGCGAAAACCAGGCCGTATCGAAGGTTTTAGTCGCACCCAGCCAGACACTTTCGATCAAGCCATAACTGACGTCTACGGTTGGCAGATTGCCGCCTAATTGAAACCCGGCACGGCCAACGACTTTACCGGTTTCTAGCGTCACAGCCGCCGGGGTCAACGAGATCTGCCTGATCTGGCCGTCTCGCTCAACTTCTAGTGCAAGCGGCTGATTGGCGTGCGCCTGAATGATACGAATCACCTGCGCCACGTCTGGCTTGCGCTCGCCATCAATGGAAACGATCAAATCATTCACTGCAAGGCCGGCCGCCTGGGCCACGCTCGACTCGACCACTAAACGGATTTGTGGCGTCGCACCGCCTACCGCCAGGCCCAACCTGCGTATCGGGTCTTCACTAGTGGGATCGGCCGCGACCGGAATCTCAAGCATGCGAGTCAACGGGCTTCCGGCACGCTCAAACGCGATCTCAACCTGCCCACCATCCGCAGCTAACTGCAGCAACGCCCACCGCACCTGCGGCCACGAGGCCACCGCCTGTTGGTTCACCGCAGTAATTTGGTCGCCGCCTTGCAGGCCTGCCACCGCGGCCGCCGTGGCTGCGGGTGGTTTAGACAAAATGGCCGCGGGTTCTTGCGTACCCACCAAGTTAATCAAGGCGTAAAACGCGACTGCTAGCAGCAAATTGAAAATTGGGCCAGCCGCCACGATCGCAAAGCGCTTACCAACCGGTTGCGCCTGAAAACTTTGCGGGTGTTGGTGAATTTGGGTCTGCCTCCCACTGGCGTCTTGCGGCTCTTCGTCAAGCATCTTGACGTAGCCGCCTAAGGGTAGCGCCGAAAGCACCCACTCTGTACCGTGACGATCGACACGCTTGAGCAAAACTTTTCCAAAGCCCAGCGAAAAACGCAAGACTTTGACGCCACACCAGCGTGCCACCCAGTAATGACCGAGCTCATGGAAAGTAATCAGGATACCCAGGGCCACCAGAAACGCGAGCAAGGTGAAAAGCATATTTCTCTTTTTGAAAACAACGCGACTGTCGTTAATCCAATGCCGCGCGACGCGCGGCCTGGCGGGATAATTCGTCTAGTTCAATGATATCGTCTAAAGAAGACAAACTGGCTTCAGGCTGCCCCATTTGCCAGTTTAAAGTGGCTTCGATCACTTGTGCAATCTTGGTGTACCCAAGTCGCTTATCAAGAAAGGCTGCAACCGCCACTTCGTTGGCGGCATTCAAGGCAATGCACGCGCCCTGCCCGGCCTTTAAAGCCTCAAACGACAAGGCCAAACACGGCAACTGCTTCAGATCCGGCTGAGCAAAATCCAGCCGCCCGGCCAGAGCGAGGTCGAGCATCCCCACCCCTGAGCTGATGCGCTCTGGGAACCCTAAACCGTAGGCAATTGGCGTACGCATATCGGGCTGACCCAACTGCGCAAGCACAGAACCATCTTCATATTCAACCATCGAATGCACCACGCTTTGCGGGTGAATCACGACGCTAATCCGCTCAGCGGGCATGGCAAACAAATGACGTGCCTCAATGACCTCAAGGCCTTTGTTCAACATCGTGGCCGAATCAACAGAGATTTTTCTGCCCATGCTCCAATTCGGGTGTGCACAGGCTTGTTCTGGGGTGACGTGCGCAAGCTCGGCCCAGCGCTGGTTGCGAAACGGCCCACCCGAGGCGGTAAGCACGAGGCGCCGCACCCCCGCTGCGGGGCCTGCTGGCGCACTGGCCCGATCATGATGCGGTAAGCATTGAAAAATTGCGTTGTGTTCGCTATCAATGGGCAAGAGCTCGGCCCCAGAGGCACGCACTGCGGCCATAAAGAGCGAGCCCGCGGCAACCAAGGCCTCTTTGTTCGCCAGTAGCACTCGCTTGCCTGCCTGTGCCGCGGCGAGCGCAGCGGGCAGGCCCGCCGAACCAACAATGGCAGCCATGACGGCCTCGCTGGCCGGATCGCTCGCCACCTCAACCAAAGCCTGAGCCCCGACACGAATATCAGGGCGCTTGGGCGCATCACCCCAGGCCGTTTTAAAGCGCTCAGCCGCTACTGCGGTAGGCACAGCGACAGCAACGGCCTTTGACTCGAACGCTTGCTTGGCTAAAAGATCCATCCGACTGTGAGCAGTCAGGGTGTGCACGGCAAAACGCTCGGGGTGTCGGGCAATCACATCCAAGGTGTTGTGACCAATCGAGCCAGTCGAGCCCAAAATGGTGACATGCGTTGGGGTTACCATGTGCGCCACTCGATGAGAAAAAAGCCCAGCGGAACAACCGCTACCACGGCATCAATCCGATCGTAGACGCCACCATGACCTGGCAACAACTGACTAGAATCTTTAACTCCGGCGCGGCGCTTGAGCAACGACTCGTACAAATCGCCCGCAATTGAGAATATTGCCAACAATACGCCAGTGCTCAGTAGAGCAAGCCAAGATCCCTGTAACAACAAGCTTGAGGCAAACGTTTGAGACCACTGGGTAGAAATCGCTAACCAGGCCAACACGCCTACTACCCCCGCACAAGCTCCTTCAAAAGTTTTACCGGGGCTAATACTAGGGGCTAATTTTCGACGGCCAAAGGCTCGGCCCGCAAAATAGGCCGCGATATCCGCCACCCAGACCACAATCAACAATGAGACTACAAATAACGCGCCGCGCTGCAGATACCAGTAGGACAGAGCTCCCCACGTGGCAAGCAAAGTCACCACTGCGGCGAAACTGTTTGCCAGACGATACGTAGGCACCGTCACCTGTGCACGCCATAGGGCAGGCAACAACAGCGCGATCCAGAGAAAAATGGCTAAACAAACAATGCTTTGCAAAATGATCAGCGGCTTGAGCTGACCGTCAATCCAACGGTTGGCTTGCCAAACCGACACCACAAACAAAACGAAGGCGCCGACCGGGGCCCAGACACTCCGTGGCCCGAGGGTCAGTCGTAACCATTCAAAGCCGGCAAGAGCACAGGTCAATGCCAAAAATAATAAGAAGGGCCACGGCGATGTCGCTGCTACGACTAAGGCCAACACACCTAGAAGGACAACTGCCGTGATGATTCTTTGCTTGAGCATGCCCGTCAGCTTGCTGTCACGGCATGGACTTGCGCGCTGGTTCTGCCAAATCTGCGCTCGCGGGTGCGATACCACTCAAACGATTGATGCAGCTCGGGCTCACCAAAGTCGGGCCAGTAGCACTCGGTAAAGTACAGCTCTGTGTAGGCCATCTGCCAGATCAAGAAATTTGAAATGCGTTGCTCGCCGCCGGTGCGTATAAACAAATCGGGCTCGGGCGCCCACGCCATAGATAAATAAGGGGCAAGGCTTGTTTCGTCGAGGCCAGACGGATCTGCCGCTAGGTCGGGACGCGCGTGCAGCAAAGCTCGGGTCGCTTGAAGGATATCCCACCGCCCGCCGTAATTAGCAGCGATCGTCAGGTGCAGCTTGTCGTTGTGCGCAGTTTTTTGTTGCGCCTGGGCAATTAACTCTTGGAGCTTAGGCTCGAAGGCCGATAAGTCACCGACGACATGCAGACGAACGCCCTGATCTTGTAAGCGTGCAACCTCACGCTCGAGCGCCTGCACAAACAGCCGCATCAGCAACGAAACCTCTTCGGCCGGGCGACGCCAATTTTCAGAGCTGAACGCAAAGAGGGTGAGATACTTGACCCCAGCAGCACCACAGGTTTCTACCGCGCGACGTACCGACTGAACCCCTTTTGCATGGCCCGCAGTACGGGGCAATAAGCGTGCGTGTGCCCAGCGGCCATTACCGTCCATGACAATTGCCACATGCGATGGGATCGCACCCGTAACAGGGATTTGGCGGGTTGAGCTGATGGCCATGTCAGGGGCGGCCTAAACCGTCAGGATCTCGGCTTCTTTTTGTGCAACCATCTTGTCGATCTCAATCACGCAACGATCTGTCAACTTTTGCACGACGTCTTGTGCACGTCGCTCGTCGTCTTCTGAAATTTCTTTGTCTTTAATAAGTTTCTTAAAAGATTCGTTCGAATCACGGCGCAAGTTACGCACAGCGATTTTGGCGTCTTCGCCTTCTGATTTGACGACTTTATTCAAATCGCGGCGTCGCTCTTCAGTCAGTGCTGGCATCGGCACACGAATGCTATCGCCCATCCCGATCGGGTTTAAGCCGAGATCCGAATCCCGAATCGCCTTCTCGACAGCGCCCGACATGTTTTTTTCCCAGACCTGCACGCTTAAGGTGCGAGCATCCATCAAATTGACGTTGGCCACTTGAGAGATAGGCACCGGCGAGCCGTAATACTCGACTTGCACATGATCAAGAATGCCAGGGTGTGCCCGGCCGGTACGAATTTTTGCCAGATTCGTTTTAAGCTGTTCAAGCGACTTAGCCATACGGCCTTGAGCAGAGGCTTGAATATCTGCAATACTCATTGCGTTTCCTTTAAACGTGAACCAACGTGCCTTCGTCTTCTCCGCTGACCGCCCGTTTTAGTGCGCCAGGTTTGTTGATCGAAAACACTCTGATCGGTAATTTTTGATCGCGGCACAAGGCGAATGCTGTGGCATCCATCACTTCAAGCCGCCGATTAATCACTTCGTCAAAACTAATACGGTTGTACCGCGTTGCCGAGGAGTCCTTGTTTGGGTCAGCACTATAAATGCCATCCACCTTAGTCGCTTTTAAAACGATTTCGGCACCGATTTCGGCACCCCGCAAAGAGGCGGCCGTATCGGTGGTGAAAAATGGATTACCCGTACCCGCAGCAAATACAACGACTTTGCCTTCTTCAAGATACCTGAGGGCTTTTGGGCGAATATAGGGTTCGACGACCTGCTCAATGTTCAGGGCCGATTGCACCCGAGCATCAACACCGCGGTGCTTTAAAGCATCTTGCAAAGCCAAGGCATTCATGACCGTCGCCATCATCCCCATGTAATCCGCCGTCGCCCGGTCCATCCCTTGGGCACCCGGGGCCACACCGCGAAAAATATTACCGCCACCAATCACAATCGCTAACTGCACCCCCATCGACACAACCTCAGCGACTTCTTCGGTCATGCGCATAATGGTGGCACGGTTGATGCCAAAAGCATCGTCGCCCATCAACGCTTCACCGGAAAGTTTAAGAAGAACTCTTTTGTGCATTCGGGTGGCCATGATCCAGGATTCCGGAGGGTTAAACACGTGAAAAGTGTACGACAAACCAAGGTAAATCGTGAGGTGCTACCTTGGTTTTTTCACAAAACTAAGCGTTTCCGGCAGCTGCTGCAGCAACTTCAGCGGCAAAATCCATCGTTTTCTTTTCGATGCCTTCGCCCACAACAAAAAGTGAAAAACCAGCAATGGTTGCAGATTTCTCTTTAAGCATTTGGGCCACGGTCTGTTTGTCATTTTTGACAAAAGGTTGCGATAAAAGCGCAACTTCTTTCAAAAACTTCTGAACTGAACCTTCAACCATCTTTTCGACGATTTCTGCGGGCTTGCCCGACTCGGCAGCCTTGAGGCGGGCAACTGAACGTTCGGTTTCTTTGTCGGCTTCAGGTACGCCGGATTCGTCTAGGGCCCGGGGCTTGGTTGCGGCGATATGCATCGCCAGGTCTTTACCCACTTCGTCGGCACCCGAAAACTCAACTAGCACACCGATTCGACCGCTGTGTACATAGCTGGCAAGCTTGTTGGCTGTGGTGTAGCGCTTAAATCTGCGAACCGAAATGTTTTCACCAATTTTACCGACTAACGCAGCGCGCACCGATTCAACTGTGCCGGCACCAAGGTTGGCCGCTGACAGCGCCGCAACATCGGCGTAGTCGTTAGCAGAGACTTGTTTAGCCAAGTCTGCAACAAAGGCAACGAAATCATCATTTTTTGCAACAAAATCAGTCTCGCAGTTCACTTCAAGGACGGCGCCGTGTTTGGCATCAGCCGAGATGAACAAGCCAATCAGGCCCTCGGCCGTGACGCGACCCGACGCTTTGCTGGCTTTGCTGCCAAGCTTGACACGTAAAATCTCTTCGGCACGCGCCATGTCTCCGGCTGCTTCTGTCAGAGCGCGCTTGCACTCCATCATGGGTGCGTCGGTTTTTTCGCGCAACTCTTTAACCATTGCGGCAGTAATTTCAGCCATGTTTGCTCCAAGATTAGTAAGAGGCGCCCTGACGCGTTGTCAGAGGCGCACTATGACAGTGCCCGGCACACAGGCGAGGGCACTAGAAAAATTTACGCTTTTTCTTCAGCGACTTCGACGAATTCTTCGCCAGAAGCGAATTCTTCAACGATGCCGTTCAGGCTTTGTGCGCGTCCTTCGAGTACGGCGTCAGCCATACCTTTTGCGTACAGTGCGATAGCCTTGGCCGAGTCATCATTGCCAGGAATGATGTAATCGATGCCATCAGGTGAATGGTTGGTGTCGACCACAGCCACGACTGGGATACCCAAGGCTTGCGCCTCAAGGACAGCAATTTTGTGATAGCCAACGTCAATCATGAAAATGGCGCTAGGTAAGCCGTTCATGTCTTTAATGCCGCCGATCGACTTGTTCAGTTTGTCGAGCTCGCGCTGAAACATCAAGCCTTCTTTTTTGCTCATGCGCTCGGTACCGCCGTCAGCGATCATGATTTCCATGTCTTTTAAGCGTTTGATCGAGCTTTTGACGGTTTTGAAGTTTGTGAGCATGCCGCCCAACCAACGGCTGTCGACGAAAGGCATACCGGAACGGGTAGCTTCTTGTGCCACGAGTTCGCGCGCAGCGCGTTTTGTACCTACGAACAGAACGTTACCGCCCTTGGCCGCCACTGAACGCACGAATTTAGTTGCGTCGGTATAGTTAGCGACCGTTTTTTCGAGGTTGATAATATGAATTTTGTTGCGATGGCCAAAAATGAAAGGCGCCATCTTGGGGTTCCAGTAACGGGTTTGGTGACCGAAGTGCACACCCGCTTCTAACATTTCACGCATTAACGACATGATTTAAGGCTCCGAGGGTTAAGTCTTGTATTACGCCTGCACTGCTTTCTTGAAAGAAAATCAGCACCCTGGTGACGTAACACGCGATTTGATCGTGTCTACTAAGCTGTTTGCATACCTAATGTCATGCAAAGTCGCAAAAGAAAACGACCTATGGGTTACTAAGTTATTTAAAGGCGAGTCAGACTGCACTAACCATGAGTACGTTTACTACATTGAGTGCGTTAAATACTTAAGTACGTTTACTCAAGAACTTATCGAGTAGTTTACTCAAGAACTTACCAAGTTTACTCAAGAACTTACCGAGTTTTAAGGGGTTTTACCCCAACCAAAAATACAGTAAGTCTATAATTCTACTATCTTTCACCACTTACATTCAAGTCGCTATGGGATTAGTCACCAATCCAGCCGAGTTAGACCTGATGCGCGCCGCCTGCCGCGATGCCGCAAAAGTGCTCGACTTCATTACCCCGCACGTCAAAGCGGGGGTTACCACAGGCGAGTTGGATCAACTTTGCCTGCAATTTCTGACCCAAGAGCTTAAAGTTACGTCTGCGACGGTCGGCTACGCGCCACCGGGTTACCCGCCATTTCCGGGTGCAATTTGCACCTCAGTCAATCATCAAGTCTGCCACGGAATCCCCGGAGATCGTGTCCTAAAAAATGGCGATGTGTTGAACATAGACGTCACAATCATCAGAGATGGCTGGTTCGGCGATACCAGCCGGATGTATTTTGTGGGTGAGCCCTCAATCTTGGCCAAACGACTTACTGACATCACCTACGAGTGCATGTGGCTAGGGATTAAACAGGTCAAACCGGGCAATACGCTGGGTGATATCGGCAATGCAATTCAAAAGTATGCTGAAAAACAAGGATTTTCAGTCGTGCGCGAATTTTGCGGTCATGGCATTGGTCAACGCTTTCATCAAGAGCCGCAAATTTTGCATTACGGGCGCCCGGGCACAGGCGACAAGCTCGAGCCTGGTTTAATTTTTACGATCGAACCGATGATCAATGCTGGGCGGCGCGAAATTCGTCAGTTAGCCGATGGCTGGACCGTCGTCACGCGCGACCACAGCCTGTCCGCGCAATGGGAGCACACGATTTTGGTGACCGAGACAGGCTACGAGGTGCTCACGATCTCTGAGGGCATGCCTGCGCCGCCAGCCCTGATCGCGGCTTAAAGGCTTGCGTCATGATTGACGTAACGGCTATCGCAGAGATCCGCACCAATCTGCAAAGCAGCCGCCAGGCTGCGATTGAGCAGTATCGCCAGGCCCTGCGTCCTGACACCTTGCTTGCCGCGCTGTGCGGCTGTGCTGACCAGACGCTCAAGCAGCTTCTCGCACTCTTTCCTTTACCCAAAGGTGCCGCGCTAGCCGCCGTCGGAGGCTATGGACGTGGTGAGCTTTATCCTTTTTCGGATGTCGACTTACTGATCATTTTGAAAGACGATCTCGATACGCAGGCTGAAGCGAACCTAAGCGGCTTGGTTGCGGCAATGTGGGATGTCGGACTTGAACCTGGCTATAGCGTCCGAACGATTGAGCAGTGCGTTAAAGAAGCCGGTGCCGACATCACGGTCGAAACTTCGCTGCTTGAAAGTCGCTGGATCGCGGGTAGCAAAACCCTCGCCAAACTTTTCGAAAAAACAATGACAGCGAGGCTTGACCCGCAACAGTTTTTTCGAGCCAAACGTGCCGAGATGCAGCAGCGGCACGCCCGCCACCAAGACACCCCCTACTCGCTTGAGCCCAATTGCAAAGAGTCGCCCGGCGGTCTGCGCGATCTGCAGGTCATCATGTGGATGGCCAGGGCGGCAGGCTTTGGCGCGACTTGGCAAGCGATTGCACGCGCGGGGTTGCTGACCAGCGCCGAAGCGCGCGACCTTAAGCGTGCTGAGCAAGCGTTTAAACGTGTACGTATTGAACTGCACCTGTTGGTCAACCGGCGCGAAGACCGTTTGCTGTTTGATCTGCAACACGGTTTAGCGCACGCCTATGGCATCACTGCGACCGCTACCCGTCGCGCTAGCGAACTCTTGATGCAGCGCTTTTACTGGGCCGCGCGTTTAGTGACGCAACTCAACACGCTTTTGGTGCAAAACATCGACGAGCGCCTGTTCACTCTTCAAGCGACCGACAGCCGAGAGATCGACGAACACTATGTGTCGCGTCATAATCGCCTCGATATTAAAGATGATTTGCTGTTTGAAAAGAACCCCAGTCAACTCCTCAATGTCTTTTTAGTGCTGCAGCAACATCCAGAGTTACACGAGCTCTCAGGCCGGGCACTACGCGCAATCTGGCATGCTCGCGATCGGATCGATGCCACTTTTAGGCGTAGTACTGAAAATAAAAATATTTTTCTGAAGATTTTGCAACAACCGCAAGGCATCGTACATGCCTTGCGTCGAATGACGATGCTGAACATCTTACCCCGCTACCTGCCTGTCTTTAGACGTGTGGTCGGTCAAATGCAACACGACTTATTTCATGTCTACACCGTCGATCAACATACCCTTGCCGTGATCCGCAATCTGCGACGCTTCACCATGCCAGAGCATGCGCAAGAGTATCCATTGGCCAGCAAACTGAGTGCGGCCTTCGAGCGTCACTGGCTGCTGTATGTGGGGGCCCTGTTTCACGATATCGCGAAAGGACGCGGCGGAGACCACTCAACGCTGGGCGCCATCGAGGTCAAGCGTTTTGCCAAGGCGCATGCCCTCAATCGAGACGATACCGATCTTGTGGTGTTTTTAGTCGAGAGTCATTTATTAATGTCTCAGGTCGCACAGAAAAAAGACCTCTCTGATCCGCAAGTTATCGCCGATTTCGCGGCGCACGTCAAAACTTTGCGCAACCTACAAGCGCTTTATTTGCTTACTGTTGCCGATATTCGCGGAACAAGCCCCAAGGTCTGGAACACCTGGAAGGGAAAGCTGCTTGAGAATCTTTATGACCTAACACGGGCAACGCTAGGCGGCACCATCGACGATACAAACACCGTGCTGCGCCAAAGGATTGAACAGGCGGCAACGCTCACGCGTTTAGTGGGTTTACGCGACGACGCCCGCGAGGCCTTCTGGCAGCAATTAGATGTGGCCTACTTTTTACGGCATGAGGCATCGGATATCGCCTGGCACACTCGGCATCTTTACTACCGGGTTGCACCCGAGCAAGCCATTGTTAAAGCGCGGCCAACCGAAGGCGCTGAGGGGCTGCAAGTGATGGTGTACACCAAAGACGTGCCAGACCTGTTCGCGCGCATTTGCAGTTTCTTCGGCAGTCGAAACCTCAGCATTTTGGATGCGCGTATCCACACAACGCGCCGAGGCTATGCGCTAGACAGCTTCATCATCTTGCCTGCAGACAGCACCGAAGAGCTGCGCACGTTGGCCACCTTAATCGAGCACGAACTAGACGCGCAGCTCAAGACTGCACCCGCAAACGCACTGACCATGCGTCACGGGCTCGCGCGCCCTTCGCGTTTATCGCGTGCGTTTCCGGTCCCGCCGCTCGTGACCTTGCACCCCGACGAGGGTAGTCAAAACTGGCGCTTAGAACTTGTCGCCACCGACCGGCCAGGTCTTTTAGGCGACATCGCACAGGTCTTTGTTACGTACAACATCAATCTTCAGACGGCTAAGGTCATGACCTTAGGCGACCGCGTTGAAGACGTTTTTGTTGTAAGCGGAGAAACACTTTCACAACCACGCACCCAGCGGCAATTTGAGCGCGCCATGCTCGATGCCCTCACGCAGGTTGAACGACGTGCTGCTTGAAAAAAAACTGTGGTGGTTGATCTCGGGTTTGTGTGTTGCGGGCGTTGGCATCGCGTTGCTATCGCAACATGTCTTTGATATGCAGCCTTGCGCCTGGTGTGTCTTTCAGCGGCTCATCTACCTAGTCTTTGCGGTGGTCGCCGCGCTCGCAGCCTCAACGCAAAGTCTGATCCCACGTCTGGTCTATGCGATGGTGGGGTTAAGCCTGGCGATTGCCGGTGTCTCAGCTGCGTGGTTTCAGGCACAAGTCGCTTCTCAGTCATTTTCATGCGCTCAGACACTGGCCGATCTCTTGATGACACAAACGGGTCTTGAGACTGCGATGCCCGCTTTGTTTGGCATTTATGCAAGCTGTATGGATGCGCGCGTTAAATTGTTTGGCCTCGAGTATGCGTACTGGAGCCTGCTGCTGTTTGCGCTGCTCGGCCTCTTGGTTGCGTTCATCATGAAAGGCTTGCTAGGCGCGCGCAACACAGCGTGATGCCCTTCTCGTCAGAACTTCTAATCTTCGGCCGCTAAGCCCATATTAAAGAGTAGCCCGTTTTGTTCTTCGCGAACTGCCTGGCGCGTTTGACCTAAACGCTCGAGATATTCGGGGGTAATGTCTCCGGTCACGTACTCACCGGTAAAGCACGAGGTATCAAAGTGCGCTAAAGCTGGATTGAGATCTGACACCGACTTTTGCATCGAATCGATGTCTTGGTAGACAAGCGCATCGGCGCCAATAATTTTGGCAATCGCTTGTTCATCACGCCCGGTTGCGATGAGTTCTTGCTGGGTGGGCATGTCGATGCCATAGACATTTTGATAACGTACAGGCGGCGCAGCAGAGGCCAAATACACCTTATTGGCGCCTGCCGCGCGCGCCATATCAACGATTTCGCGGCTGGTTGTTCCGCGTACGATTGAATCATCAACGAGCAAGACGTTTTTACCTTTAAATTCCATCCCAATAGTATTGAGCTTTTGGCGTACAGATTTTTTACGTACGGCCTGACCGGGCATAATGAAGGTTCGACCCACATAACGATTTTTGATCAAGCCTTCGCGATAGTTTAGGCCGAGGCGATCAGCCAGTTGCATAGCCGAAGGTCGCGATGAATCTGGGATTGGCATGACGACATCGATATCGCCTAAGCGTAAAGTTTTTGCTAACTTATCCGCCAGGTACTCACCCATTTTTAAACGTGAACCATACACCGACACGCCATCCAAGACTGAATCTGGCCGTGCAAAATAAACATATTCAAAAATACAGGGCGCATGCACCGCAACTTGCGCGCAGAGTTCACTACTAAATTTGCCGTCAAGAGAAACAAACACGGCTTCGCCTGGTAAAACGTCGCGCACAAATTGAAAACCTGAACCCTCAAGCGCGACCGACTCAGACGCCACCATCCACTCGGGGCCCTGCGCGGTATCAAAGCGACCGATACATAGTGGACGAATCCCGTGCGGATCGCGAAATGCTAGCAAACCATAACCAGCGATTTGTGCGACCACCGCGTAAGCGCCTTTGACGCGCTGATGCACGGCTTTGACTGCACGAAAAATCGCTGACTCGTCAAGCGAGACGCCATTTGCCGCTCGCTGCAATTCGTGCGCTAAAACGTTTAGCAATACCTCAGAATCGGAGTTAGTATTGATGTGGCGCTGATCATTCGTGAAAAGCGATACACGCAGCTCGCGCCAGTTGGTAAGATTGCCATTGTGGGCAAACGTGATCCCGAACGGCGCATTGACATAAAAAGGTTGGGCCTCTTCGACGCTTTCTGATGAACCCGCGGTTGGGTAACGCACCTGACCAATGCCGGTTGTACCTGGAAGCGAGCGCATATTTCGCGTGCGAAACACATCGCGTACTAAACCATGCGCTTTGTACATATTGAAATGGTTGCCGTTTGAGGTGGCAATGCCAGCAGCATCTTGACCGCGGTGCTGCAACAGCAGCAAGCTGTCATACAAAAGCTGATTGACAGGACCACGACCAATCACACCAACAATTCCGCACATGTAGTTTCCTGAGGTTCGTTAATTTCTGTCGTATTTCGTAAAACACACAACCACGTTTAAATTCTGTCTTTTTGAATTGAGCCACTCTATTTAAATTCTGCTGGGCTTAGTAGGGCAACCAACTACGGACAGGCTCTGGCACACGCGCCTTGATTTGTTGCACACCACCGACCACTTGCTTCGAAAACATGGCATTTTTCCACCAGGGTTCTAACGGCAGTGACGTATAGCCCGCAAGCGTCACTAAGACCAACACAAACAAAATGCCCCTGGCCAAACCATACACGGCGCCCAAACCGTGATCCGCCGGGGTCAAGCCCGTTTTATCTATCAAGGCCGACAGAGTCATATTGACCACGCCAATCGACAACAAGACGGCAATAAATACGGCAATGTAGGCCAACGCCACACGCAAAAAATCTTGGGTGACCCAGTGCATGAGCCAGTCCAATTCGGCGACCCGTGGACCCCACCAAATCGCAGCAATAAACGCGAAAGCATAAGCTGCAAGTGACAAGAGTTCTTTGAGCAAACCACGAATCAAACCGAGCACGGCCGATACGCCCAGCACCCCTAACAAAACAAAATCAAACCCGGTCACTGGGTAGCAATAAAGGCGCCGTCATACCCAAGCGTGCGCAGACGAGTCTGCGCAGCTTGCGCGGCTTCTCGTGAGGGAAAAGGCCCAACGCGTACACGGTACCTTGCTTTACCGCCCACATCGACTGGGCCATCTATAAACGCGTTACCTACACCTGCCGCTAACAATTTATTTTTCTGAGCTTGTGCGTCGGCCGAAACATCGAGTGACACCGCTTGCACCACGAAATTGCCACGCGTTGGCGCCTTGGGTGTTGTGACAGAGCCAGGCGGGCTCGAAGACTCAGCGGTTGGACGGCCCTCAAGCAAGGCCAGCGCGCGCGCACCGTCGTCGGAGCGATTGGTGGGCGCGGAATTAGGCGTTGGTTTAGCAGTCTCAACTTTTGGAGGATCTGCTTTTATTGGCGTAACCGCCGGATCAACGCGTGGTGTGCCCTCAGGTTTGGCTGGGGCGCCCGCACCGGGCTGCGTGGTTGCGGTGGACGCTACGGTCGCCGAAGCGCCTGAGTTGGCGGGTGCTGGTGCACCGCTAGTAACAGGATCGCTTAAATTAGGCTGAAACGGCGCGTTGCGATCAGGGATCTTAATAGGGATTTTGCTTGAGACCGGTGCCGGTTCGGAATCAAGCAGCATGGGCAAAATCACAACGGCAGCCAGTACCAAGGCCACAGCACCCGCCAGGCGCCGGCGGGCCCGCACGCGCAGGTCAGCCGCCTGGGCCTCGCTCGACACAGAGGGGCGCACCTTACCCGGAGGTTTACGCGGAGCTGCACTATCTTTTCTGGAAAACAGTCCCATTGATCCAAACACCCTGACTCAAAAAAAAGACATACCCGAAAAGCGCCTGATGTCGGCGAAAAGCGTTTAAGCCGACCGCCCGCTAGCTTGCAATGCACCAGCCACAGTCAAAAACGATCCGAATACAACGATTCTATCATCTGACTTACCGAGTTTGTGCGCAGCTGCCAGAGCCTCGGCAACCGAAGAGTAGGCGCTGACAGCCACTTCGGGTTCGCCTGGCTGCTGATGGCCCGCGATACTTTCTTTGACCTTGGCAGACAGTTGCTCGGCGGTTAACGCCCGCTTACCGGGCAAACCGGCGCAGAACCAATGATCGATGCGCGGTGCCATGTGCTTGACCACTGCGGCAATATCTTTGTCGGATAGCATCCCAAACACCGCGTAGGTGTAAGGATGAAAACCCATGTTGCCCAAGTTTTTTTCAAGAACTGCTGCGGCATGCGGATTATGGGCCACATCAAGAATGACGGTCGGCTGACCGGGCAGAATCTGAAAACGCCCGGGCAACGACGCTTGAAGCAAGCCCAAGCGCACGGCCTGTTGCGGTACCGCTAAGCGCTCGCGCAGCGCCTCAAGGGCCGCCAAAGCGCCCGAGGCATTGAGCAACTGATTGGCACCCCGCAATGCAGGATAGGCCAGCGCATTGCGCCGCTGCTGGCGCCCGGCAAACGCCCATTGCTGGCGATCGCCCGAATAATTAAAATCACGACCAAACATCCAAAGATCGCAGCCAATGGTTTTGGCGTAATCGAGCAAGGATTGAGGGGGTGCGGGGTCGCTGCAAATTGCCGGACGACCATTGCGGTAAATATGCGCTTTTTCAAAACCGATTTTTTCGCGTGTATCGCCCAGCCAGTCGACGTGATCAATATCGACGCTGGTGATAATTGAGCAATCGGCATCCACAATATTGACCGCATCCAAGCGCCCGCCCAGGCCCACTTCAAGCACCATCACATCAGGTGAAGCGGCCGCAAACATGGCTAGCGTTGCCAAGGTGGAGTACTCAAAATAGGTTAACGATACGCCTTGGCGGGCGGCTTCGACCATGCTGAAATACCGCACAAACTCTGCATCAGAAACGATTTCACCGTTGAGACGAGCGCGCTCGTTGAAATTAATCAAATGCGGCGAGGTGTAGAGCCCCACCCGATAACCCGCAGCCAGCAAAATTGCCTCGAGCATGGCACAGGTTGAGCCTTTGCCGTTGGTGCCACCCACCACGATTTTGACCGCTGTGGTTTCAAGCGGCAAACGCGCGGCAACTTCGCGTACACGCTCAAGCCCCATATCAATCGCACTTGGATGAAGTTGCTCAAGGTAAATGAGCCAGTCTGCAAGCGAGGCGGTATTTGAAGGTGCAGCGAGAGTCATGGCAAAAATGGCATTGATTCAATAGACAGGCCTCTATTTTAACAGCGGCTCACCAACGCCCTAGGGCGTTCAGCCTTGAACCTGACAAGGAAAAAGCGCTTGGCTTCATTTCTACTAAAATCATCTGCACATGAGTGACCGTAAACCCCTAGACTTGACTGCTTTTCTTTGCATCGTGCTGCTCTGTTCTCTATGGGGTGGGCAACAGGTTCTGTTTAAGCTCACGATTCATGACATTCACCCCAACATGCAGATCGCCATGCGCTCGGGTATTGGATGCGTGTTGCTGGCCGCTTTCATGTGGCAAAAAGGCGTTTCGTTGGCGCTCTGGCGCGGGCCATGGCGAGCGGGCACGATGGTAGGATCCTTGTTTGCCCTAGAGTGGTGGATGATCGGCGAAGCCCTTCAGTATTCGAGCGCCTCGCATGTGGTGGTATTTTTATATACGGCTCCAATTTTTACTTCACTGGGCCTGCACGTCTGGCGTCCTGATGAGCGCTTGAATTGGTGGCAGTGGGTAGGGGTCTTGATCAGCTTTAGCGGAATCGGTCTGGCGTTTTTAGGCTCGTCTGCAGCGACACAACTTGAGCCACAGATGTGGCTCGGCGATTGTCTGGCCTTAGGTGGCGGCATCCTTTGGGCCGCGACGACCATCATCACCCGTTGCTCAGGTCTAGCGCGTATTCACCCCACACAAACGACTATGTATCAACTGTTCATTGGCGCTGTGGTGATACTACTACTATGCCTTGTTCTGGGTGAGACCGAGATCCATTGGAGCCCTTTTTTGGTGGTCAGCATCGTGAGCCAAGGCGTAGTGATTTCGTTTTTTTGCCTCTTGATATGGATTTGGCTGCTCAGACATTATTTGGCCTCGAGGGTTTCGATTTTTACCTTTATAGCGCCACTGATCGGAGTAGGCTTGAGTGTGTGGTTGTTAGACGAGCCTCTGCATAGTGAATTTGTCTGGGGTGCCTTGATGGTGATGGCGGGGGTGATTTTGGTGAACCTTGCACCTCAAACCCGACGTTTGAACGGAGCATAGTTTTGCCATGTGTTTAGCTATTTTTGCGCAGAATGTTTTACCGGATTGGCCGCTTATTGTTGTGGCAAACCGAGATGAACTGCACGCGCGCCCAACCGAGGCCGCAAGACCATGGGATGAGGCGCCTTCACTGCTGGCAGGCCGTGATCTACAGGCCGGCGGAACCTGGCTTGGCCTGACCACCACGGGGCGTATTGCCTTGCTGACAAACTATCGCGAAACGGGCATGCACGATGACCGGGCCCCCTCGCGCGGTCATCTTGCAGAGCACTACTTACGACAAGAACAATCGGCGCAACACTATTTACAAGCTCTGCAACAACAAGATGCGCCCTACAACGGTTTCAACTTGTTAGCGGGTGATCCAAGCGGCTTGTGGTACTACTCAAATCGTCTAAACGCAGCACCGTTTAAGATACCTGACGGTGTCAGCGGGGTGTCAAACGCCACGCTCAACACGCCCTGGCCCAAACTGCTTCGCACGCAACGCAGCGTCTCTGAATATCTGGCACAGGCTCAAGCTCTCGACCCTGTCCGGTTATTTGCAATTTTTCAGGATACGGTGCGCGCTGCTGACCACGAACTACCTGACACAGGTGTTGGCCTGGATCGCGAAAAGCTGCTGGGCAGCCCGTTTATTAAAAACGAACGCTACGGAACGCGTTGCACAACAATCATTTTGCAACACCGCGAGGGCTACGCTTTGTTCTACGAAAAACGCTATGACGCCTTTGGGCAACCGATAGGCGATAGCAACTGGCGGGTTGATTTTTTAACGAAGACGATGACAGCAATGTCATGCTGTTGATCGCATACAAATCAAAAGGTGGCAAAAATGGATGCGGCAGTGCACCACCAAAGCACAGAACGCTTGTGCGTTTCGAGGTTGACCGCACCGGCCTGAATGCTGGCGTTTTGTGCACAACATGATGAACAGTCGCAGCGATTAAACGCTTTCGGCTCGGTAACAGAAGCTAATAATACTGTATATTTATACAGTATTATTTTATTTGTTACTCATCATGCCGATTTCTGCAATGTCACCTCCCTGCCCGTCTGCTTCGCTGCTTAGGCTGCATCCTGCGCTCTGGCGTGGGTCGCAATTCGGCACGCGTGCGGGCCCAACCGTCTCAACAGGGTTTGCAGAGCTTGATGCTGAATTGCCCGGCAATGGGTGGCCCACAGGTGCCCTCATTGAACTACTCACGCCCCACTCAGGCATTGGCGAAATAAGGCTTTTGCGTGCGGCCTTGCATGCCCAACCTACACCGCAACCGGTTGTCTTGCTTCAGCCACCGTATCAACCCAATATCGCCTGCTGGTCGGATTGGCGTTTTGGTCCACAGCGCCTGCTGCATTTAACGCCGCAACGAGCACGTGATGCGTATTGGGCGGCCGAGCAGATCTTAAAGAATGGCAGTTGCGCAGCCTTGCTGTTTTGGGCGCATCCCGTTCAAACCTCTATCCTTAAACGTTTGCACCTTGCTGCGCAAAGCAGCCAAACCTTATTTTTTATGTTTCGTCCGCATGTTGTGCAAAGCGAGGCCTCACCGGCAGTGCTGCGGGTGCTGCTGTCGCCTGAGCCAACAGGCGCCCTCACCTTGTCTATCCTTAAACGACGCGGGCCCGCCTGCGGGCACCCTATCACGCTCGACTCGCCACCTTCTGAACTCTTTTCAACTGTTACCCATGACCCTATGGATCGGCCTGCACCTGCACAGCCTCAGCCTCGACACGTGGCGGCTCCGTTGGCTGACTGAGCCTAGCGCCGCCGCAGTCTTCGAGCACGACGCCCTCATCGCCCTCACGCCCGGCGCGCAGCAGTGCGGCCTGCGCTTGGGTATGCGTTGCGCAACGGTGCGCAGTCTGGCGCCTGAATGTTTACTGTATCCCAGAGACCCACACGCAGAACAAAACGCTTACGCCCAGGCTGCACACGCGGCCTTAGCCTACTCGCCGTCTGTGTATCAACACGCTAACGCCACTCTTTTGATTGATGTCACGTACAGCTTGCGTTTATTTGGCGGTATCCGTCTGATTGTTCAAGAGTTGCGCCAACAACTCAAATGCTTAAAGCTGCAAGTTCAAAGCAGCGTTGCGCCCACGGCCACCGGTGCCTGGCTCTTGGCGCAAGCAGCGCGGCACTCAACCCAACAATCGGCACAGCGCTCAACGCAGCAATCTGCACAGCACTCGACACAGCCCTCGCCACGCTACGCCTGCGGTCAAGAGACTCTCGAGCGCTTACTCAACCCGTTACCATGCGCGATGCTGCCCAGCGCACAGCCTCATCTGGTTTGGCTTAACGCGATTGGCTGCGAAACCCTTGGGGGCTTACGGGCCTTGCCGCGCGAAGGCCTGCAGCGGCGCGTCGGCACGGCCATACTCAACGAACTTGGGCAAGCGTATACGCAAACAGTTTGGCGCCAAACACCTTACGTTGCCCCCGAGCAATTTATTGAACAGCTTGATTTACTTGATCGCCTTGAACACACCGCAGCACTTAGCGCATTTTTAGAACGCTTAGCGCTGAGCCTATGTACTTGGTTAGCCGCCAAGCAATACACGCTACGCAGTGCCACGCTCGAACTGCATCACGAACGCGGGCGCCACGCCTGCCCGCCGACCACGCTTGAACTGGCCTTTGGCGAACCCGTCTGGCTGCTTGGTCAACTGATGCCCTTATTGCACGAGCGCCTATCGCGCCAGAATCTGGCCGGGCCTGTTGTCGCCCTAACCTTGCGTAGCCAGGCTCTGGCCGCACAAAGCACTCGCAGCGCCACGTTATTTCCTGATCCGTTACATGCACCCGCCGATTATCGGCGTCTGTTAGATTTACTGTGTGCCCGACTAGGTGCAGAACAGATATTGCAACCCCTGCCCTTACCTGATCATCGTCCAGAAATCGCCAATAACTGGGTATCAATCGGTACTTCGACCGTCGTAGCGGCAAGTATTGAAAGTCCCTTAAGCGAAAGACCTTTTTGGTTATTGGCAGAGCCTCTCGCACTGACCGTTCACGATGATCGTCCGATTTACTATGGCCCTTTGCAATTAATGCGAGGCCCTGAACGCATTGAAAGTGGTTGGTGGGATCACTTACGCATTGCACGCGACTATTTTGTGGCACAAGATCAGCAGGCCGTACGTTACTGGATTTATCGCGAACGTGATACTGAACAAGCCCGTTGGTTTTTACACGGTTTATTTGCGTAATGATCACGGCTTTAAGCACCGCGTTACCCGGCTACGCCGAGCTGCACTGCCTCTCAAACTTTACGTTTTTGCGTGGCGCCTCGTCACCTGAAAGCCTGGTTGCACAAGCGGTCACCCTAGGCTATCACGCCCTCGCGATCACCGATGAATGCTCACTCGCCGGTATTGTGCGCGCGCATCTTGAAGCTAAAAAATCAGACTTAAAGTTGTTAATCGGCACTGAGCTACGCATTGATCCAAGCGATCAACCCGCATACAAAATTGTTTTACTTGCACAGCATCGCGAAGGCTACGGAAATTTGTGCGAAGTCATTACACGCGGTCGTATGCAGGCGATTAAAGGACAATATCTTTTGCGCCCGCACGAGGTTGTTGTTGACGGTTGCTTGGCTATTTTGATCCCTCAAGTAGACGTGGCACCTGCAGACTTATCCCTACAGCTCGCTTGGCTTGCACAACATTTTACAAACCGCTGTTGGGTTGCTTTTAGCCGCCTGCATCGCGCACAAGAAAACCTACGCTTTCAAATGATTCAAACACAGGCTCAAATACATCACGTCCCCTGTGTGGCAGTTGGTCAAGTCGAAATGCACAAGCGTTCACGTAAAGCGCTGCATGATATTTTGGCGGCGATTCGCTTACGTAAAACTATCGCGCAATGCGGCTATGACCTAGCCTCAAACGCCGAGCAACATTTACGCACACGCCTGCGCTTAAGCAATTTGTACCGACCCGAGCTGTTGCTAGAAACCATCTGTATTGCCGAACGTTGTCAATTTAGTCTCGACGAGCTACGTTACGAGTACCCCGAAGAAGTCGTGCCCAAAGGGTATACCGCAGCGCAATATCTGCACGAACAAACCTGGCAAGGTGCAACTAAACGCTATCCTGCTGGCATTCCTGATAATGTCAGTACGCAAATCCAACACGAACTCGCTTTGATTACAGAGCTTGGGTACGAAACATATTTTTTAACGGTCTACGACCTCGTGCAATTTGCGGTCAGTCGACACATCTTATGTCAAGGTCGAGGTTCGGCGGCAAACTCTGCCGTGTGCTATTGCCTAGGTATCACTGCGGTAAACCCTGCAAATGGCAACGTATTATTTGAACGATTTATTAGTCGCGAGCGCAACGAACCGCCAGATATTGATGTAGATTTTGAACATCAACGGCGCGAAGAGGTGATTCAATATCTTTATCAAAAATATGGACGCCAACGCGCAGCCTTAACTGGCGTGGTGACGTCTTACCGACCTCGCAGTGTCTTGCGTGATACCGGTCGCGCCTTGGGGATTGACGCACAGATCGTTGACCAAGTGGCAAAGTCACATCGCTGGTGGGACGGCAAACAGAATTTAATCCAACGCCTGCTTGAAGCCGGTTTAGATGGCGAAGCGAGTGTCACACTGCAGTGGGCCGAACTTGCACAAGCCTTGATGGGGTTTCCACGGCATTTGTCTCAGCACCCTGGTGGCTTTGTGTTGGCGCGCGGTTTATTGTCACGTTTGGTACCGATTGAAAATGCGGCCATGCCACAGCGCAGCGTTGTGCAGTGGGATAAAGACGATTTGGATGCCGTCGGTTTATTAAAAGTCGATGTCCTGGCCTTAGGGATGTTGACGGTGATTCGTCGCAGCCTGGATTGGGTCGCGTGGCGGCGCAAGCTGCCGCACTTTCGTTTGCAAGACATTGCGGATGACGATGCGCCGACCTATGACATGATTTGTGCCGCCGATACCGTAGGTGTGTTTCAAATCGAGTCGCGTGCGCAAATGTCAATGCTGCCACGCCTGCGACCACGCGAGTTTTACGATCTGGTGATTGAAGTTGCGATCGTACGACCAGGCCCGATTCAAGGAGGCATGGTGCATCCGTATTTGCGAAGACGGCAAGGCCTTGAGGCGATTACGTATCCCAGTCGTGCGGTGCGTGCTGTGCTTGAACGCACCCTGGGCGTACCCATTTTCCAAGAACAAGTCATGAAAATCGCCATGGCTGCCGCAGGCTTTAGTGCAGGCCAAGCTGACGAATTACGCCGCTCGATGGCGGCCTGGCGACGCAAGGGTGGCATCGATCAGTTTCGACGCAAGCTGGTTGAAGGCTTGCTGAGCAACGGTTACACGCCCGAGTTTGCTGAAACGATTTTTAAACAGATCGAAGGGTTTGGTGAGTATGGTTTTCCTGAAAGTCATGCGGCTAGTTTCGCTTTGCTGGCGTACGCCAGTGCATGGCTCAAATGTCACGAGCCCGAAGCGTTTTTAGCCTCGTTACTGAACTCACAACCGATGGGGTTTTATGCGCCCTCGCAGTTAATCCAAGATGCACGTCGCCATGGCGTGCAGCTTTTGCCCGTGGATGTTCAAACAAGTGAGTGGGAGTGCACGCTTGAAATGGTGCTTGATGGGCCCACACTAGCCCCTGACGTGCTGTCTGAAGCACCTAAGCTTGTGCTTGGTGAACCTAAACGAGTCCCTGATATTCAAACTTCGCCGTGCCTACGCCCCGCGGTGCGTTTAGGCCTGAACCAAATCCTGGGTTTACCTGCCGCTGCCGCGCAAGCTCTGCTTGACGCGCGCCAGGCGGGGCCGTTTCACGATACACAAGATCTGGGTCGACGTGCCGACCTCAATCAAGCTGTTTTGCAACAACTTGCCCTGGCCGGCGCCATGCACACGTTAAGCGGGCATCGACGCCAAGCCGCCTGGACTGCTGCAGCGAGTGTGGCGACTAAAGGTCTCTTGCGTGAGGCCGAGCCAAACGAAGATGAACAACCTCTGTTGTTACCGCCCACCGAGGCGCACGATCTTGTGACGGATTATCAACGCCTAGGCTTCACCCTCGGGCGACATCCCTTAGCCCTGCTGCGCCCAGCCCTCACCCGCTTGCGCTTTGCGCAGGCGACCACACTGGCGCAACTGCCGCAAGGGCGTTTGGCACGCGCCTGTGGTTTGGTCACCATGCGCCAGCGTCCGCAAACAGCTAAAGGTGTGATCTTTGTCACGCTCGAAGACGAAACTGGCTCGGTGAATCTGATCGTGCGCGCTGAACTGGCAGTGCGCCAGCGCCGTGAGTTGTTGCAGGCTCAGTTATTAGCCGCCATCGGCACCTGGCAAAACTCGCAAGGCACGCAGCACTTGCTGGTGGGGCGCTTCGAAGATCACTCACACCTGTTGGCAACGATTGGGGCCGAGCAGACGCTTTAACGACAGGAACAGACATTCACTCCGCTTGAAGCTAAGGGAGGCAACAAGCACGATCGTCGACCTTAAAAGCGTCGAGGCTTTATACTAGGAATATCCTTTCTTAATGACCGGGCTTATTATGTCAGACCTCAAACTCCAAATCACAGAATCAGTCAAAAACGCCATGCGCGCGAAAGCGAGCGAGCGTTTAAGCACGTTGCGATTTTTACAGGCCGCCATCAAACAAAAAGAAATCGATGAGCGTAAAGACGTAACCGATGCAGACGTCATTGCGATTATTGAAAAGCAAATCAAGCAGCGCCGCGAGTCAATCGCAGCCTACGAGCAAGCCGGCCGCACCGAAACCGCAGCACAAGAAACTGCTGAAATGGTTGTGCTGCAAGAATTTTTGCCACAGGCCGCTACCGAGACCGAAATCAATGCCGCCATTGATGCGGCCTTAGCAGAAGTACAAGCGCTAGGGATCACCGGTAACCCCGCAATGGGCAAGGTCATGGCAATCTTAAAGCCAGCGCTTGCAGGCCGCGCCGACATGTCAACGCTGTCTGGGTTGGTCAAAGCCAAGCTCGGCTAAAGACACTAGAATTATCGTGCAATGCAGGGTATTTATTGAGAATTCTCTGCAAGCCGCTTTAGCGCATCAAGTGTGACTCAAATCACTTTCGCTACGGGTTTAACCTTGAGCACCTTGAACGACGCCGAGGCTTTGGCAATTAACTTACCTTCAGTGTCTAATACCTCACCTTCACAAAACGCGATCGACGAACCACGCCGTAAACAGCGCGCTTGAATCGTCAGGTCAGTGACGGCAGGTTCAAAACAGCTGACCGTGATGTCAATGGTTGCCATCCCCAGACCTAACGGATCTACCGAACGGCCAGCAGCACTCAGCGTGAAATCCAGCAAGCTCATTAACGCACCGCCGTGGATGGCTCTGCGGCTATTGAGCAAATCTTCGCGAATTTTTAAACGAGTGACCGCGCGATCGTCTTCGCACAGCATTGGCTCAACGCCTAAAAACTTCAAATATGGGATATCAAGACCAAAATAAGTAGAGGGTTCAAATATTTCAGACACGGTTAGCTTTATTAAATTAAGATTTTTTAGGAGGCCGAGCACTCGGCATGTAGTTTGTGCAGGTTGACACACCAAACTGCAAGGCCGACTGCATCGCAGAAATCGACGCGGCATCCCAGATATTGATGCCAGCGACGGTGGTGGTAATTTCAGAGTTTTGGTCATCGAGGGCGCGGATCTCAACCTGCCCGTAGTGGCTGCCGCCCAAGCCGCCTGTTACCGCCACCTGGGCAGTACGCGTTGCGGTATCAAGCTGCCCTTTAATCGGAAATTCGCCATCATTACTCCAACATTGTTGCGCCTGCAGTGTGGCCAGCTTGTAGGCCTCTTGGTAGGCACGCGGCAATGTAAAGGTTTCTTTAGGTGATCTGCCAGAATTGATTCCGATACAACCTGATGCAAGCAAAGGCACTAACACCACAAGCCATTTAAATTGATACGACATTGCTACCTCAAAGAGTCCGCCACCAAGGCTGTTATTTTAGCGTTAATGTGAGCTTGAGCTTGTCAGACCTTGAGTTCTACCCCTCAAGATTCTAAGACTGACCCCGCCAAACTCGCTTTTTTCCTGTTGCGCAACCCATACCGAGGTTCTCTCAGTCAATGTCCACCCAACATACCCCGCGCTTTTTTGCTGCAGCGCACCCCGCCTGGGGAGTAACCGCCGCACTGCTTGGCCTGACGGCCGTCGCACTTGGTGCTGTAGCAGCCCACGCCGTGGCTGACCCCCAAGCCACACAAGCCCTTGAGCGTGCCTCGCTTTATCAATTGATTCACGCTCTTGTCTTACTCTATGCCGCAGGCTTGCCTGGTAAGGCGGCCCTTCTCGCACGCAGCTTGCTGCTCGCTGGCATCGTGCTGTTTTGTGGCTCAATCGAGCTAAAGTATCTGTTTTCAATCACGCAGGCTGCAATCGTAGCGCCGACGGGTGGCGTGGCACTCATGCTCGGTTGGCTGATGCTAGGCATATCGGCCCTGACCCGTTCGACTTCAAAAAGTTAGCGCACCTACCCCCGCACGCTACACGCAAGCTCGCATCAATGGTAAAACGTTATTTGGTGAGTGCCTCACTCAGCACTATTTTTTGACTCTTGATAAACACAACGACCCATGACCATACGAGACAAAGCTTATATCGTTGGTGCCTATGAGCACCCTACTCGCAAAGCACCCGATAAGTCGGTTGCCCAAATCCATGCCGAGTCTGCCAAAGGCGCGCTGGCCGATGCCGGTCTGTCACTCAGCGACATTGATGGCTACTACTGCGCGGGCGATGCCCCCGGCTTAGGCATGCTGAACATGGCTGATTACATGGGGCTCACTAATTTGCGCCATGTCGATTCAACAGAAACCGGCGGCTGTTCGTACCTCATCCACGTGTCTCACGCTGCGCAGGCAATTGCTGCCGGCAAATGCAAAATTGCACTGATCACCTTAGCAGGCCGTCCACGGTCGGCTGGTTCTTCGGGTATGCAGGCTCGCAGCTGGGGCGCTGACATCCCTGACGTGCCGTTTGAAGCCCCGTTTGGCCCCGTGACCGTCAACAGCTATGCCATGGTTGCAGCGCGCCACATGTACGAATACGGCACCACTGCAGAGCAACTCGCTTGGATCAAAGTGGCCGCTTCGCACCACGCACAACATAATCCACACGCCATGTTGCGTGATGTCGTGACAGTCGAAGACGTGGTTAACTCGCCACTGGTCTCAACGCCGCTGCACCGCCTCGATTGCTGCGTCGTCAGCGATGGTGGTGGCGCACTGATCGTTGCACATCCTGATATCGCCAAATCACTCAAGCGTCCACTCGTTAAAGTGCGCGGCGCAGGAGAAGCCATTAAAGGTCAGTTAGGCGGTCATGTTGACTTAACCTACTCAGGCGCACGCCGCTCAGGCGCAGCAGCTTTTGAAGAGGCTGGCATTACCCCACAAGATATTAAATACGCCTCAATTTACGACAGCTTTACCATCACTGTCTTGATGCAACTTGAAGACCTCGGCTTTTGCAAAAAAGGCGAAGGCGGCAAGTTTGTGTCGGATGGCAACTTGATTTCGGGCGTGGGAAAACTGCCTTTCAACACCGATGGCGGTGGCTTATGTAACAACCACCCCGCCAACCGCGGCGGTATCACTAAAGTAATCGAAGCTGTGCGTCAATTGCGCGGCGAAGCTCACCCTGCCGTACAAGTTAAAAACTGCGATCTTGCTTTGGCACACGGTACAGGCGGCCTGCTTGGCGCGCGTCACGGCAGTGCAACCCTGATTCTGGAGCGTGCATAATTATGACTATGATGTATCAACCCAACCCCCTTCCTGCTCCCGCCAAAGAACCCGGCAACGAACCCTTTTGGGATGCAGCACGTACCGGTAAATTTTTGGTTAAATTTTGCACCTCGTGCAAAAAACCACACTGGTATCCACGCGCACTCTGCCCGTTTTGCTTCGGTGAAACCGAATGGAAAGAAGGCTCAGGCAAAGGCGTGATTTACTCGTTAAGCGTCATGCAACGTGGCAACCCAAACCCCTATTGCATCGCTTACGTCACTCTCGAAGAAGGCGTCACGATGATGACGCAAATCGTCGACTGTGATTTGGCCGCTTTAAAAATTGGTCAAAAAGTCAAACTAGTGTTTAAACCGACCGAAGGCGACGGCCAGCCCGTGCCGACGTTTACGCCGGTTTAAGCCACTTTGATTTTGTCAGTTAAAAAAGGATCCTCAGGATCCTTTTTTTATAGTGTGGAGTGGACCATCAGGACGCGCCCGCTAGGGGCATCGCGGATCTCGTCACGTATGCTGCATCAATATTCGAAATGCACGCCTACACCCCCTGTTGCGCGCAATCACTTTGGATACAACTTAGCATTGATCAGCTCATCGAAGTAAGCGAGGTTGTCGCGTACATCGTAAGATTTGCCGTTGGCTCTGACAGTACCATTCGCGAATTGAAAGCTCGCCCGTAAGCCTTCGCGAGTTTCGGTGGCCAAGCCAAGCAGTAAGGCTAAACGTTTTTGCGTGTTGTCAATGATTCGACCCTGTGCCTCGAGCTTGCCGCTCGCTTTGACCGACTGCGCAAACGAAAACTTATCTGCGACAGAGCCGGCAGGCTTGCTGACTTCGATCAAGAGATCACCCTTGACAGAACCGGTACCCATTTTGGCAGATATTTTTGGTAGTCCAAGTGAAAAACCTTTAGTCACCAAGTTTTGCAGGGCACCGCTTGCGCGCGTCTGTTCGTCTGCCGTCAAATTTCTAAAATCGTTTGAATCGGTGCTGATCGCAGACAGGGTATCGACGCTGGCAATATCGAGCCCTTTCACCACAAACTCAAGCGCTAAGTCGCTTAGCTTTTGCCCTGCCACAGTCAAGCTCGTAATGGTTGGCGTGACGTTGAGTTCTAACTTAGCGTTGCTTTCGTTAATGGCGACGTTGACCGCAATCGACTCTGCGGTTGCTTGTTTTGTGCTGAACTTGTCAATCGCGAACTGCATCGTACCAAGCCCACGGGCGCGATTTTGAATATCGCTCGTAAAGCTCAAGCCGTTGATATCAAGCGCGTGGTCGTCGCCACGCGAGCTTAAGCGATCGGTCTTCCATTGCAAGGCGACGGTTTTTTCACCCCACGCAATGTTGCCACTTGAAGGGGATAAATGAAACAGCTCTTTACCTTGCTTCATGGCAAGTTCAGGCAACTTAAGGGTAGATAAGGCTTTGCCGCCATACGCAAGCTTACCTTGCCCAGTGAGCTTGATCTCAGAACCGAATAACCGATTGAATTCTGTACCGGTTTGGCCGACCGGCTTGACGGCCCATTGAAAGCGCATCGAAGACGCGGGCAACAGCAGGTTCTCGACGTTATAGTTGACTTGTAACGCAAACATTTGAACGCCGCTTTTTGCATCGACAGCGACATCGTTAAAGCGGATTTCAAATTGACCGACTGAGGAAAATAGCCCTTGCATATGATTAACCTCGGCCACCCGGATAGCCGCATTTTGGCCTGCCTTGGCGCTTAAGTTTGTAATGATTGTTGCTGCAGTACGCCCCACATAAATGCTAGCGCCCAGCCAACCTGACACGGCGATCACTACAATGACGCCAACTGTGATGAGTACTTTTTTCATGCGACTTTTCTTATAAAAATAGTGTGGCAAAAATGATGCTTCGAAAATAGCATTACGAAAAACGGTATTGCAAAAAGTATTACGAAACTAGTATGACGAAACGTATGGCGAGATCGAAGCAGATTCCGGTAAACAAAAACGATCTTTCGCTCTTGAAGACCTCTTAACAACTCGCACTAGCGACCGAACTCTTTTGAAAGCTCAGCCGCCCGATGATCAGCTGCGGCCATCGCTTGCGCGACGATGGCTGAAAAATTCTGCGCAGCAAACACATCTAACGCTGCAGCCGTAGTGCCTCCTTTTGAAGTCACACGTTCGCGCAAGACAGCCGGCGTTTCAGTCGATTCAGCCGCTAGCTGTGTTGAACCGGCTAAAGTCGCAAGGGCGAGCGTACGCGATTGCTCTGCCGATAAACCGAGAGCTTGCGCGCCTGCCATCAAAGACTCTAAAAATAAAAATACATAGGCAGGCCCGCTACCTGACAAGGCAGTCACCGCATCAATCGCTTGATCGTTGTCGACCCACACCACTTGCCCGACAGCGCTTAGCAAGCCAGTAGCAATATCTTGACTGGCTTTGGCTAAGCCTTCGACCGCGGTCATGCCTGTGACGCCTGCGCGCACCAGGGCGGGCGTGTTGGGCATACAACGCACAACGTTTGCATACGGTTGCTCGGGCGAACCGAGCCAGCTCGACAGAGAGTTCAGGGCAATGCCGGCCGCAATACTGATGATCAAGGTGTCTGGTTTGAGCCAAGGTTTACATTGCAAAACGACTTCACGCATTTGTTGTGGCTTGACCGCGAAGATCCAAACTTGTTGTGAGGATAAAGAGGTATCCGGTGCGCTCGCCACACTAATGCCACGGGCGCGCCACTGCTCACGCAAGTCTTCAGAGACCTCAAGTATGTGCAACTGTGAGGTTGCACAGCCCTGTCCGAGCAAGCCCGAAACCAGAGCATTTGCCATGTTGCCGCCACCGATGAAGGCGACCGAAGGAATAGGATTCATTTCAAGTCTTTAAAAAATCAAAAAAAAATTATTGTCTGCGCAAAGATACCGCAAAATACAGCAAAGCCTATCCAGGTATTGTGCAAAAACGCTCGAAAGCACGCCTCGCGCGTCCGATGTCTAATCCAGAAAAGATGCAGCGCAGCTAACCCAGCGCTGGCCAACAGCCCTAGAGCATACGGCCATCCGTATGACAGCAAGTGCCCCACCCAGCCCAGCAATAGCAACGTGCATGCGTAGCAAAGCGCCACACAGAATATATCGTACTTACCGAAGGTAATCGCTGAGGTTTTAAGGCCTAAGCGAATATCATCATCGCGATCTACCATCGCATATTCGGTATCGTAGGCAATCGCCCAAAAAATGTTCGCCAACAGCATCAGCCAGGCTGTGACAGGCACCGATCCAACTGTGGCTGCGAAGCCCATCGGTATCCCAAAACCAAAGGCAATCCCAAGATAAGCCTGCGGAATCGCAAAAAAACGTTTAAACAGCGGGTATGTGACGGCCAAGACTGCTGCGACGACTGCCAGCACAAGCGTGAGCCCGTTCAAAGACCAAACCAACGCCAGGCTAAACAGCCCTAAGACTGCGGCCACCCATAACGCCTCATGCGGTTGGATCTGGCCCGACGTCAAGACACGCTGCTCGGTACGTTTGACGTGGCGATCGACATCGCGATCAAAATAATCATTCATGGCGCAGCCCGCTGAACGCATCAGCACCGTACCCAATACAAAAATCACCAAGAGCTTTAGGCTTGGAAACCCCTGCGCCGCCACAAACAAACCCCATAAAGTTGGCCATAGCAAAAGCAAAATCCCGATCGGCTTATCGAGACGCACTAAGCGGCCATATAAGTAAAGACGTTGCATGATTGTGTGCATCGAACGGCGTACCTTGTTTCTAAGCTTTTCTATAAATTAGCTGCGTAAAAAATCTTCTCGTCCACGCATCCAACGCGCCAAGTGGCGCTCAACAATGTGTGGAGCCGTGGCTCTGAGCTCGATGGCGGCTTGACGGGCAGCTACGACAAGCCCACCGTCGGCAGCCAAGTCTGCAAAGCGCAGTAAGGTGACGCCCGATTGCTTTGACCCAAGTAACTCACCGGGACCGCGTAAATCAAGATCACGCTGGGCAATCTCAAAACCATCCTGGGTCTCGTACATGGCGCGTAGACGCTGACGCGCCAGCATCGACAAGGGTGTTTGAAACAGCAACACACACACAGACTTTGCCACGCCGCGTCCGACGCGTCCGCGTAGCTGATGCAGTTGTGCCAAACCAAAACGCTCGGCGTGCTCAATGACCATTAATGAAGCGTTAGGCACATCGACCCCGACCTCAATAACGGTCGTTGAGACCAACACGTTGATGTGCGCCTCACGAAATGCCTTCATCACAGCAGCTTTCTCGGCCGTGGGCAACTGACCATGCACCAAACCCACGGTGTAATCGGGCAAGGCCTCGGTTAAGGCGAGGTGCGTGTCGACTGCGGTTTGCAAGTCGAGGGATTCACTTTCTTGCACTAATGGGCAGACCCAATAGACTTGCTGCCCGGTGGCACAGGCCTGCGCGACGTGGCCAAGCACCTCGTCACGCCGTTCGTTAGAGATTAACTTTGTGACAACCGGCGTGCGCCCTGGCGGCAACGTGTCAATGGATGAAACCTCAAGATCGGCATAAAAGGTCATCGCCAAGGTACGTGGTATTGGCGTGGCGCTCATCGTTAGTTGGTGCGGGATCCAGTCATCCCCCGAAATCTCTTCGCCTTTTTTAGACAACGACAACCGTTGGGCGACACCAAAGCGATGTTGCTCGTCAACTATCACCAAGCCCAAATCAAAAAACTCGACTGTTTCTTGAATCAAGGCCTGGGTGCCCACGACCAAACGCGCGCTTCCACTTGAGATGGCCGCGTTTGCAATTTTGCGGGCTTTGAGTGTGATGCTGCCGGTTAACCAACACACCTCAATGCCAAGGGGTTCGCACCACATTTTCAATTTTTGAAAATGTTGTTCTGCCAAAATTTCGGTCGGCGCCATGAGCGCGACCTGCACGCCGGCGTCAATCGCTTGCAAGGCCGCCAGTGCAGCGACAATCGTCTTGCCACTGCCGACATCGCCTTGCAACAAACGATACATCGGAAACTCGCGTTCTAGGTCGGCACTGATCTCAGAGGCCACGCGTTGCTGCGCGGGCGTCAGACTAAAAGGCAAGGACTTCAGCAAGCGCGCGCACAAACTGTCGGGCTTTGGATTCGCCTTCAGGCTTTTTGAACGTAAGCTGCGTCGCGCATCACGAGCCGCCGCCAATGACAACTGCTGTGCCAACAGTTCATCGAACTTAATGCGCAACCACGACGGATGCGTGTGCTCAATTAAGGCGAGTGCATCCATGTCGGGCGTGGGAGCGTGAAGTGTACGAATCGCTTCACCAAAACTCTGCAGGCCGAGTCTTTTAACCAACTCGGGCTCAAGTGTGTCGTTGAGCTCGACCTTCTCAAGCGCTTGCCCGATCGCTTTGCGCAAACTCGGCTGAGACAAGCCCTCGGTCGTTGGGTACACGGGCGTCAGGGCCGCCGGCAACACAGAATCTGCAACCGTCACCTTGGGGTGGATGATCTCGTACCCATGCATACCACCGCGCACCTCGCCTCTGATCCGCCACCGACGACCTACCTGCATCTGTTGCTGTTGATTTGGATAAAACGTGAGCCAGCGCAATCCAATTTCGCCGGTGTCATCCTGCACCACCGCCGTCAATTGCCGGCGCGGCTGGTAACTGGCATCAGACCGTATCACCGTTGCCTCAATCTGCGCTGAGCGGCCGGGGCGCAGCGTGGCGATGGGCATAATTTCGGTTTCGTCTTCGTAGCGAAGCGGTAAATGCAAAATCAAGTCATGTGCGCTGATGAGCCCTAAACGCTCAAGCTTTTGTTTGGTCGTGGCAACCGCTTTAGGTCGCACAGAAACTTTGGCAGAGGGGCGCTGAGCGGTGGCCACGGCAAATGACTTTTTAGCGAACTGCTAAATGACAATAATGGCTTCGATCTCGAACTGAGCGCCCTTGGGCAAGCTGGCAACGCCCACCGTTGAACGCGCCGGAAAAGGCTCGGGCAACAACTCGGCCATGATCTCATTCGCGATCGTAAACTGACCTAAGTCGGTCAAAAACAGGGTGAGCTTGACAATGCTGTCGAGACGACCACCGGCCGCCTCAATCACAGCTTGCATGTTGGCAAATGACTGGCGAACCTGCGCCTCAAAATCCTTTGAGACCATGTTGCCCGATGCAGGAATCAGACCGATCTGACCTGACAAGTAAACGGTGCGGCCAACGGGGGCCACAATCGCTTGCGAGTACGGACCGACGGCAGCGGGTGCGGCGTTGGTATGGATGATTGATTTTGACATGAGCGTAATCCTTCAGGTGACTGAGGGATTGTAACGCCCACACGTTAAGCTTCGGAACCTGCCCCCACCGGATCCATACCTAATTCACGAAGCTTACGGGTAATGGTATTACGTCCCATGCCTAATCTAGCCGCCGCTTCGACGCGACGGCCACGGCAGACTTCAAGCGAAGATTGCAGCAAGGTGCGTTCAAACTGCCGCGCCAGCACCGTCCAGACTTCTGGCTCTGAGCGCGACAGGCGGACATTTGCATCAAGCGCCAAAAGCTGTTGCCAAGTTTGAGCTGACCCCAAGTCTTGGGCTGCGCCAACCTGAATCGCACTCGCCTTGGCTGCGCGCACCTCGGGCGGTAAATCTCCCATCTCAACGGTTTGCCCAGGCGCCATCACTGTGATCCAGTGACAAAAGTTTTCGAGTTGCCGAACATTGCCGGGATAATCAAACTGCGACAATGCCTGTACTGCGGCGTCTGACAGACGCTTGACAGGCACCCCGACTGCTCTGGCCGACACCGACAAAAAGTGCTTAGCTAAATCAGCCACATCTTCGCGCCTTTCGCGCAACGCAGGCAGCCTTAAGCGGATGACATTTAAGCGGTGAAACAAATCTTCGCGAAACTTACCCTCTTGCACGCGCTCTTCAAGTGGTTGATGGGTGGCCGCCACGATCCTGACATCCACACGCACGGGTTGAGCACCCCCAACGCGATAGAAAGTGCCCTCTGATAACACACGTAGTAAGCGCGTTTGTAACTCAAATGGCATGTCACCAATTTCGTCTAAAAACAAGGTGCCACCGCCCGCCTCTTCGAAGCGCCCTCGACGCAACGCGTTTGCACCCGTAAAGGCGCCACGCTCGTGGCCAAACAATTCGGCCTCAAGCAAATCGCGCGGGATGGCAGCCGTATTGAGCGCAACAAACGGCCCTTTTGAGCGCGTGCCGTGGCTATGTAATGCGCGCGCGACCAACTCTTTGCCGGTGCCCGATTCACCTGTAATCAACACCGTGACGTTTGATTGCGCCAAACGACCGATGGCACGAAACACCTCTTGCATCGTGACCGAGGCCGATTGCGTCAACATCCCTTTATCTGTTGCAAGCGCCGCGGGTAACGCAGCTTGAGCCGAGACTTCTTCTGCAGAAGGCTCTTGCATGGCTCGCGAAATCAGCGCAACCGCCTCATTGATATCAAACGGCTTGGCGAGGTAATCAAAGGCTCCGCCCTGAAACGCTGACACGGTGCTATCCAAATCACTGTAGGCGGTCATAATAATGACCGGTAGCGTCGGGTATTTTTCTTTGACTTCTTTCATTAAGGTTAAGCCGTCTTTGCCCGGCATTCTGATATCCGATACCAGCGCCGAGGGCGATTCAAGTTTTAAGGCGGCCGAAACCTCAGACGCGTTTACAAAGCTGCGCGTAGGGATATTGGCGCGGCTGAGCGCCTTTTCAAGGACCCAGCGAATAGCTTGATCATCATCTACGATCCAGACTGGTTTCATCAAAGCGGCTCCATAGGTAGTTGCAAACGAAACTCGGTGTGTCCGGGTCGCGATTCAAATTCAATCACACCACCATGTTGTTGAATAAAGTCTTGGGCAAGGCTCAAACCAAGGCCAGTGCCACCGTCTCGACCCGTCACGAGTGGATGAAAAATGCGGTCTTTTAAGCTTTCTGGCACCCCTGGTCCGTTGTCGGTGACCGTGACCATCACCGCCATACGGTGTTGTTTGTGCCGCAATAACACTTGACGCGCAATGCGTGTTTTGATTGTGATGAGAGGTGACTGCGTTGGGTTGAAACCCGTCATGATCTGCGCAGCATTACGCACTACATTCAACAGCGCTTGCATCACCCGCGCAGGATCAGCGCGAAACTCGGGCATTGAGGCATCGTAATCACGCAGCAAGGCGACATCGCGAAACTCGGCGCGCACCAGCGCACAGACTCTTTCGCATACCTCATGAATATTGACCGCCTGCCATTGAACCGGCATACGTTGCGGCGCGGCCAGGCGATCGACTAGAGCCTGCAGCCGGTCAGCCTCAGAAATAATGACGCTGGTGTACTCGCGCAGGGCAGGATCAGGTAATTCAGACTCAAGTAACTGCGCCGCACCACGCAAACCACCAAGGGGGTTCTTCACCTCATGCGCGAGGTTACGCAAAAGCTCGTGTTGGGTATCAATTTCGTCGACCAGCCGGATGCTGCGATCGACCAGTACACGTTGTTCTACATCTTTGATTTCGATCAACGCAGACCATTTGGGCTGCGTGATGGCCACCGAGGTCACAGCGACCTCAACGGTTTCGGCACCCCGACGCAAGAGAGCAAACTGTCGGCAATCTGCGACCTCACCACTGCAGGCTTGCTTCATAGAATGCTCGAGCGCACTGTCGCGGTCAAACAAAAAGGCGGCCGGCTGCCCTAATAGGTTGCGCCGAGACCGCCCAAACATCACTTCTGCTGCCGCATTCGCCTCTACGACTTCGCCAGTCGAGTTCAATAAAAGAACCGTTGTGGAGAGTAGATCGAAGGCTTCAGCGGAGTACATGGTATTCGGGTCACACGAGACCCGACTCCAGGGTTAAACAGCAAATTACAGGCTGTAATACATGTCGAATTCGACGGGATGGGTCGTCATACGCAAACGATTCACTTCTTGCATTTTCAGATCCACGTAGGCATCAAGCATTGCATTACTAAACACACCACCGCGGGTCAAGAACTCGCGATCCTTGTTGAGCTCGTCGAGCGCTTGCTCGAGCGAACTGCAAACGGTTGGGATCTTTGCATCTTCTTCGGGTGGCAAATCGTACAGATTTTTGTCTGCTGGATCGCCGGGGTGAATCTTGTTTTGCACACCATCCAGACCCGCCATCATCAAGGCCGAGAAGCACAAGTATGGATTCGCCAGTGGATCAGGGAAACGTGTTTCGATACGACGGCCTTTTGGATTGGCAACGTAAGGAATACGAATCGAGGCTGAACGGTTGCGTGCTGAATAAGCCAGCTTCACAGGCGCTTCATAGTGTGGGACGAGGCGTTTGTAAGAGTTGGTGCCAGGATTCGTGATCGCATTGAGCGCGCGAGCGTGCTTGATGATGCCGCCGATGTAATACAACGCAAATTCAGACAAACCAGCGTAGCCGTTGCCTGCAAACAGGTTTTGACCGTCTTTCCAGATTGACTGGTGAACGTGCATACCCGAACCGTTGTCACCGACCACAGGCTTTGGCAAAAATGTTGCCGTTTTGCCATAGGCGTGTGCGACGTTATGTACTGTGTACTTTAGGATTTGATTCCAGTCGGCACGGGTCACCAGTGTGCTGAACCTGGTACCGATTTCCATTTGACCAGCGCCAGCCACCTCGTGGTGATGCACTTCAACAGGGATGCCGGCTTCTTCAAGCAACAAGCACATCTCTGAACGCATATCTTGCATTGAGTCAACCGGGGGCACTGGAAAGTAACCGCCCTTGACGCGCGGACGATGGGCCATGTTGCCGCCTTCAGAGTCGATGCTGCTCGACCAGTGGGCTTCGTCTGACTTGATCTTGACGTGGCAGCCTGACATATCGTCGCCCCAGGTCACGCCGTCGAACACAAAAAA
>CANKOW010000007.1 GCA_947484295.1 Alcaligenaceae bacterium
CACCACCGACAAACAGCACATTGATATTTTGTCAGCACGTTTTGTGTTGCAACCTGATCGTTTTGATGTAGTCGTGGCGTCGAATTTGTTTGGTGACATTTTGTCGGATCTGGGCCCAGCGTGTACCGGCACGATTGGCTTAGCACCATCCGCAAACTTGAATCCCGATCGTAAGTTTCCGTCACTGTTTGAACCCGTGCATGGCTCAGCACCCGACATCTACGGTAAAAAAATAGCCAACCCTGTTGCGATGATCTGGTCGGGCGCCTTGATGCTTGAGTATCTTGGCCTTGGTTTGCCACAAGCTGATCAAAAGCCTTATCTCGATGCGCACAATGCAATCGTGAAAGCCATCGAAGAAATCTTGGTGACTGGCCCGCATACGCCTGACTTAGGTGGCAAAGCGCACACGCATGACATGGGTGAAGCGATTAGCAAGATTTTGGCGAAGTAATTACGAGGTTGCCGTTTCAAAGTCACGGCAACCACAAAGAACGAATTGACTGCGCGTTGCTCGCGTAGTTGATTCGAGCAAGAAACGGCTGCGTGCGCTTTGCGCAGGTGTACAAACAAGAACTAACTGTGCGTGCCACGCACAATGTTTAATCAAGCCTCGCACACATAAGCGAGGCTGCTATTTTTACAAAGAGACAACAATGACACAAGCATCGCGCCTGAACACCCGCCGTCAATTGGTATTAGGTAGCCTAGGTGCTGCGGTGAGTGCCGCGCTACCCAATGCCTTTGCACAAGGCACTGCCTTCCCTAATCGCGCGATTACGTTTATTTGCCCCTGGCCTGCTGGTGGCACGGGCGACACAACAATGCGCGCGTTGGCGCAAGTTGCCTCGCGCGAATTGGGTCAAGCTGTTGTGGTTGAGAATAGAGTGGGCGCGGCAGGCATGATTGGTGCAAAAGCCTTGGCCTCTGCTAAGCCAGATGGCTACACGATCGGGCAACTCGCCATTTCTGTGACGCGTTTTGCGCAGTTAGGAATGGTTCAAGTCGATCCGCTCAAAGACTACAGTTTTTTAGCGATGGCCTCGGCGCAAACTTTCGGAATTGTGGTTCAACCCAATTCTCCGTTTAAAAACCTGCTTGAGATGGTGGCCTTCGCGAAAGCGCATCCAGACAAACTTACGTACTCGACCTCAGGCATTGGCGGACAAACCCATATAGGGATGGAGGAGTTTGCCTTGGCGGCAAGGATCAAGCTGACGCATGTGCCCTACAAAGGTGGCGCGCCCGCGCTGCAAGGTTTGTTAGGGGGTCAGGTTGATATGTTGGCGGATTCAAGTTCTTGGTCGGCACTGGTAGAGGCAAAAAAACTTGTGTTGCTAGCGACGTGGGGGGCAGAGCGCTTGCCTCGCTTCAAAGAGGTACCCACACTGAAAGAGCTGGGCTTTGGCGTAGTGAATGACGCACCGAATGGTGTTGTTGCTCCGGCAGGCCTTGAGCCAGCTATTGAGAAAAAACTGGCGGCCGCAATTGCTGTCGCCGTCAAGAGTCCAGAATTTAAGGCCGTTTGTGACAAAATCGATGCGCCTGTGATCTTTTTAGACCCCACACAGTATCGGCAATACGTCATCGAAAATTATAAAAAAGAAACCATCTTGATTGAAAAACTGCAGCTTAAAAAGCTGCTGGCGAGTTAAGACTGTGGGTGCTGCGCTGATTCGTCTTCATCCTAAAGATAACGTTCTGATTGCGCGAGAGCCTTTAACGCTTGGCGCAACGGTGAACGCCGACGGCCTAAGCATCAAGGTGCGAGCGCAAGTGCCGGCTGGCCATAAAATTGCTGCTCGCAAAATCAGCGCAAACGAAATCGTGTTGAAGTACGACACACCAATTGGTGTCGCGACGCGTGACATCGAACCTGGCGAGCACGTGCATAGCCACAATATCGCCTTGGCTGACTTTCAACACCAGCATGATTTTGGCCGTGACGTGGTGCCAGTGCAGTATGTGCCGATTGAGCAACGCGCAAGATTTATGGGTATTGTGCGCGCGGATGGTCGTGTGGCTACGCGTAACTTTATCGGGATTATGTCGTCGGTCAATTGCTCGTCGACGGCCATCCGGCGCATTGCTGATTGGTTTACGCCCGAGCGCTTAGCCGAATATCCGAATGTGGATGGTGTTGTCGCGTTTGCCCAAACGACGGGTTGTGGGATGTCAACGCCGAGCTTGCACTTTGATGTGTTGCGACGCACCTTGGCGGGCTATGCGACCCATCCAAATTTGGCAGGCGTGTTGATTGTTGGACTGGGCTGCGAGCGTAATCAGGTTGCTGAGCTAGTCGCTTCGCAAGGGCTTAAAAAATCTGACACGCTTCATACTTTAGTGATGCAAGAAGAAGGCGGTACACGCGCGACAATCGAAGCAGGTGTGGCTGCTATTCTGGCGATATTGCCACGTGCCAACGCGATCAAACGCGAGCCCGTCAGCGCAAGCCATATTAAGATTGGTCTTGAGTGCGGTGGCTCGGATGGTTTTTCGGGGATCACCGCCAACCCGGCACTGGGTGCTGCGATGGATATTTTGGTGCGCCATGGTGGCACCGCGATCTTGTCAGAGACGCCCGAGATTCATGGCGTTGAACATATGCTGACGCGCCGTGCCATCAGCGCCGAAGTTGGCCAAAAATTATTAGACCGTATTGCCTGGTGGGAAGAATACACACGTGGACAAAACGGTCAGTTCAATGGCGTGGTGGCACCTGGTAATCAAGCGGGTGGTTTAGCCAACATCTTTGAAAAATCGTTAGGCTCGGCCATGAAGGGCGGCAGCACACCCTTGCAACAAGTGTATGAGTACGCTGAACAGATCACTGAGCCAGGCTTTGTGTTTATGGATTCGCCCGGCTACGACCCGTGCGCCGTGACGGGTCAAATCGCAAGTGGCGCAAATATTATTTGCTTTACGACGGGCAGGGGATCGATGTTTGGTTCTAAGCCTTCGCCCACGATCAAACTTGCCACCAACACGCCGATGTTTACCCGTCTCGAAGAAGACATGGACATCAATTGCGGAAAAATTTTAGATGGCTTGGTTGACGTTCAACAAATGGGCCTAGAAATTTTTGAACATATCTTACGAACAGCTTCAGGCGAGAAATCTAAAAGTGAGTTGCTCAATTTAGGCGATAACGAATTTGTGCCGTGGCACTTAGGAATCGTTAGTTGAGCTAATAATTGTTGAGGTTCATCACCAACAACGCAGGTAGGTAAAAAAGCCGATGCGCAATCCTTGAAATGCCTTAGCCCAGAAGTCGTTTCTGCTGTGAGGATTAGAGAAATCTTACTGTCATCGTTCCGTGTTCTAATGCGCGACATGATTACAGTCGTTATAGCTTCTTATAGATACGGACACCTTGCAGCACACTGCATTGAGTCGCTACTCTCACAAACCAAGCCCCCTACAAAAATTTTATTTGTAGATGATGGCGGGTTAGATTGCACGCATTTACCCAGTTTGTACCCAAGCATTGAATACACACTCAGACCAAAAAACCTGGGAGTAGTTGTTAATTTTCAAGATATGTTGTCGAAGATCAACACAGAATATGTGTTGTTCATTGGCGCCGATAACTGGTTGCGTTCAGACACGATCGAATTGTTATCCAATGCAAGCGCCGATATTGTCACCTACGACATTGTTGTGACGGGCGAACTAAAAGACGAAATCTTAACGCGCGTGCCTGGCCAAACCCTACCTTATCAGGGCGACTTGTATTGGGATCGCCAAGAACAGCATCACGGCTCAATGATGTACCGCACCGCCTTTGGTCAAAAAATTGGTTATCAAAAGAAAGATGAAGATGGCGTGCATCCTCAAGAGGACTGGAACCTCTGGGATAAAATGCTTGAGCAAGGTGCCACGGTTGCTAGCGTCAAAGAGGGTCTTTTGTTCTACAGAAGACACCGTGAAAACTTTTTGAAATATTCTCAGCAACCCGAAAGCGCAGCTGTGTAAAGAACTGCAATTAAGTGGATAGAATGAGATTAGAATAATCCAACAATTAAAAAGACAAATACTTGGAGCCGCACCATGCCTGACTACACCAACCGTTTCAAGCAATCACTAAAAGCCGGCAAGGCGAATATTGGTTTGTGGATTTCGATCCCAGATGCGTTTACTACTGAGATTTGTGCAACAGCAGAATTTGACTGGATGTTGCTTGACGGCGAACACACGCCAACGGATCCCTTGACCATCATGTCGCAATTGCAAGCCTGTGCGGCCTACAACACACAAGCAGTTGCTCGCCCACCGATTGGCGAAACGCACTTGATTAAGCAGTTGCTGGATTTAGGCGTGCAAAGTTTGCTGATCCCGATGGTTGATACAGCAGAGCAAGCCGCTGAGTTGGTCAAAGCGGTGCGCTATCCACCCCATGGTGTACGTGGCGTGGGCTACGGCTCGGCGCGCGTGTCGCGTTGGGATTCGCGTAAAGATTACGTGAAGGGCGCCAATGACGAAATCTGTTTGCTGGTGCAAGTTGAAACGCAAACAGGCTTGAATAATCTTGAAGCTATCTGTGCTGTTGAAGGCGTAGATGGCGTATTTTTAGGCCCGTCAGATTTGTCTGCCGCGCTGGGTCATTTGGGTAACCCTGGTCATCCTGATGTGGTCAGCACCATCGAAAAATCGATCGCTGTGATTTTGAAGCATAAAAAAGCAGCAGGGATTTTGACGCCTGACCGCGCGCTGGCCAAACGTTATCTTGAGCTTGGCTGCACGTTTGTGGCTGTGGGTGCCGATGCCCGCGTGTTGGCGCTCGGTGTGCGTGAACTACGTTCGGCGTTTAAATAAACCACGCGGTCGTTTCGGTTTGATCTGACGAAAAGCACCGCAAGTTAGCAGATCGTCAGATCGAGTCACTACAGAAATACTTCAAGCCACATAACCTGATTGCCAGAACAGCTTTTCTTGCTGTTGATCAGGTTCGTGCTGCGGCTTCATCCATCAACTGTTGATTCAAGCCGCGCAGCAAGACCAGCATCAGTTCGCAACGCGGAACGCTGATGTTGTGCTGGCGTGCAAACTCAACGACTTGACCCAAAATAGCATCGTGCTCGAGCGAGCGCCCAGCCATCACGTCTTGCAGCATCGATGCCATATTTGAGCCGGGGCGTTTTTTAGGGGCGACCAGCTCTTCAAGGTCAACCTTGCCGCGCAAATCAGTGCCGCAGGCTAACGCGACTTCTAATACTTCAAGCATGACCTTGCAGCGTTCTGCCCGCACTTCGGGGCTGGCTGTCATTTTGGCGGTTGGCAAACGCGTTAAAGCTGCTACAGGGTTCAAGCCACAATTGATCAGCAGTTTGTGCCAAATGTCATATCTAAGATCTGCTGCCGCTACGCCATTGATGTTGGCAGCCTGAAACGCCTGAACCAAACGGTCAACGCGAGAAGAGGGTGCGCTATCGGGTTCACCAAACACCCAGCGATCGCCCATAGCGGTTTTAATGACACCCGGCTCAAGCACTTCATTAGGCGAATAAATGACGCAACCCAGCGACCGATCTTTCAGCCGTGACCAAAGCTCACCACCTGGGTCAACGCATTCAAGGTGTTCTTGGGCATTGCTGGTACCTTTATTCCACCACCAAGGGATCCCGTTGACGGCAAACACTGCCACGCCATCTTTGGCCAACAGGCGTTCAATAGCAGCCGCTGCACCAGGCAAGGCCTGTGCCTTTAAGGTCACTAGCACCACATCTTGGGGCGGCAACGAGGCAGGGTCGTCGGTAGCTGCCGTAGGGCGCCCAGTGTAGATTTCCTCACCCCGAAACACCTTCAAGCCATTTTGCTGAATCGCCCGCAAGTGCGCGCCGCGCGCCACCAGCGACACTTCGTCATGGTCTGTGGTAATTAATCGCGCCGCCAAATGACCACCCACAGCACCCGCACCGTAAATACATATCTTCATGACTGAGCTCAAGTAACAAAAGTAACCAAGCCTCGCATTATCCGGTTGGCGGTGATTGACGCAAGTCGTTCAGCAACGAATATCGCAGTGAGAGAACAAGAGGCCGGCTGATCCAAGCAATTGATAAATACTCAGAAACATTACTTTACATAATATACATTATGCGTATTATACTAATAGATAAAAAGAGCATTTGTTCTTGCTTTAGCAGCACAAATGCTCTCTTGTAATCTCCAACATCCTCAAGCCTTCTATCGCAATCTGGCTGACTTCTACTGAATGCTTTGGCCCGACTGATTGAACCGAACTGAACGTCAGATCCGCTCTAAACGATTTTTAGCGATGATTTAGTTACCAGTGAACTTTGGCTTACGCTTTTCTGAAAATGCCAGAATCGCTTCTTTGTAATCTTGCGTTGTTTGCACGAGCGCCTGATTGGCTGCTGCCATATCCAACGAGGTGTGTAACGGCACGTGTTGTGAATCGCGAATCAGGCGTTTGCTGGCCCGTGACGATTGCACTGGATGCGACGCGATGCGTTGTGCGAGCTTTCTGGCCTCGTTCATCAGTTCTGCATCATCTACAACTTTTGATACCAAACCAATCTTAGCTGCCTCATCGCCATCGATGAAATCACCGGTAAACGTCATTTCGTAGGCTTTAGACAACCCCACGGCGCGCGGCAAAAACCACGCTCCGCCGTCACCGGAAAGCAAACCCACGCGCAAAAAGCTCTCGCCAAACTTGGCGCTACGTGCGGCAATGCGAATGTCGCACATGGTCGCTAAGTCAAGCCCAGCACCAATCGCTGCGCCGTTCACGGCCGCGATTGAGGGGGCTTCAAGGTTGTAGAGCGCCAAAGGAATACGCTGAATGCCTTCGTGGTAATACCGACGGGTTTCGGTGGGTGTCATGGGCC
The DNA here is from genome assembly GCA_947484295.1 of Alcaligenaceae bacterium. Lineage (GTDB taxonomy): Bacteria > Pseudomonadota > Gammaproteobacteria > Burkholderiales > Burkholderiaceae_B > Zwartia. The sequence goes on from CANKOW010000007.1 coordinate 6,855, forward strand.
GGTCTACGGTTGCGCGGTCTTTCATCTTTTTAACGTTACCGCCCGACGAAAACCCCTCACCTGCGCCTGTCAAAATGACGCACCCAACCGATAGATCAGCGTTGATTGTGGCAACGTGGGCAACAATGGCGTCAATAATGGCCGGTGATAAGGCATTGCGCGTATCCGGTTCGTTGAGCGTCAGTGTGACAACGCCGCCGTCTTGCTCATAGGTCACTGCATCAGTCATCTTAAGATCCTATTTTGAAAGTACTTCGTTTTTGACGGCACGTTGCCAGCGCTCTGTTTCGGTGGCGATATGGTTCTTGACATCGTCGGGGCTACCCATCTTGATTGCTGTTGCAAAACTGGCTAACCGGTCTTGCATCGCCTGCGTCTTTAATGCCGTATTGACGTTCGTGTTGAGCTTGGTGACGATGTCTGCGGGTATCCCGGCGGGGCCTAATAGAAAGAACGAAATATCAGGGGTCATAGTCGCAAAACCGGCTTCGATTGCGGTGGGTACGTCAGGCAATGCACCCAAGCGTTTTTCACCCGTCACGGCCAACGCTGTGACTTTACCCCCCTTGACCAGGGGTAAGGCTGAGGCCGAGGTTGTGATCCAAAGCTGAATGCGCCCTGCCAATACATCGACTTGAGCATCTGAAGTGGCTTTGTAGGGCACCATGACCATATCGACACCCGCGCCAGACTTAAACAGCGAGCCTAAAAAGGCCGACATACTGCCGGCAGGGCCGTTGTAATTCATTTCGCCTGGTTTGGCTTTGGCTAAAGCCGCCAACTCTTTGAGTGTTTTTGCCGGCACGCTAGGTGGAACCGCCAGCACGTAAGGCAAGCCCGCCACAAACGCGATTGGTGTGAAGTCTTTAGACATGGTGGTTCGAATCGTGTTCGAGACCTGATAAATAATGCTGCTGGTACTGGTCAAGATCATCGTGTAGCCATCGGGCTTCGACTGAGCGGTGTAATCCATCGCAATGTTGCCGGTCGCGCCCGCCTTGTTCTCTACCACAAAGGTCACACCAAATTGCTCAGTTAGGCGTTGCCCGATTTCACGCGAAATCATATCGTTGCCGCTGCCTGGGCCATAAGGCACGATGATCGTGACTGGTTTGCTTGGATAGGTTTGCGCGGTGACGTTTACGCTGGCAAAGCAACTTGTTAAGAAAACAAACAGTACAAGCCATGCACGCAGAGTCGTTGTCATACAGTCTCCTGATCGTTATTTTTATAAATTATGGTTAAAACTTTTTTACGTTAAATCAATCCCTAACTTTTTTACGTTAAATCAATACCTATGTTTGCGATGAACTGCCCTACCCACTCTTTACTTTGGTTTGAGGCCGGCCTCTTTAGCAATCTTGGCAAAGCGCGCGATTTCTTCAAGTTGATACTGTCTCATTTTTTCAGCCTTTAGGGGCATCAACTCAACCAACACTTGGTCTGCATATTCTTTTGCCAACGGTGTGGCCAAGATGGCTTGAAGCGTCTCTTCTAGTTTATTGGTAATGCTATCAGGCGTGTCGCTTCGAACGTAAAACGATGTCCAGGTGTAATTTGTAAACTCTGGAAAACCACTTTCAGCGATCGTCGGCACGTCTGGAAAATCTGGGTGGCGCTGATCGGATGATAACGCCAGGGCCCTGTACTTACCTGCTTTCAATAGCGGCGCAGCACCGTTAAAACTCACGATACCAAAATCTAACTGGTCGCCCTGTAGACTGACCATAATCTCGCCTAGGCCCTTGTACAAAATATTTTCAAATTTCACGTCTGCTACGTTGGCTAACCAGGCAAGCGCCAACTCATATCCTAACGCATAGGTACCGCCATTCAGTGGCACGGGTGAGGTCTTAGCCGCGGTAAGAAGTTCGGTGAACGATTTATATTTTGAATCTTTTCCGACCACAATCGCATTCACGCCACGCGTCAAGCCACCAATCGGTTTGAAGTCTTTGACTGCATCGTACGTGAGCTCTTTGAGCATAATTGGGTTCACCGCCATCAGTGAGTTACTACCCATCAAAATCGTATATCCGTCGGCTGGCGCAGCCTTCACGGTGTTCATCGCCAACATACCCGCAGCGCCGGTTCTGTTTTCAACTAAAAAATTTTGGCCTAAACTTTTTGCCAGCAAGTCACCAAAAAAACGCGAGGCATGGTCGGCTCCGCTGCCTGCCGAGAAAGGCACAATCACTTTCACCGAGCGATTCGGATAATCACTTTTTTGCGCGTGGCTAAGGCTGGGCATCACACCCAGCCCAAAGCATAAGCCTAGGCAGACGCTATATAAAAAATATTTCATATCACGCCTTCTTTATACAAAGCCTCGAGCTCAGCCTCTGACAGCCCCAGCCAGCCCGAATAAATCTCTTTGTTGTGTTGGCCAAGGTCTGGGCTTGCGATTGTGTTAACACGATCGGCCCCGTGAATGATTAAGGGGGTATGTGGCAACACCACACGACCTAACTCTTTGTCGTCAAACCATTCAAGCACGCCACGCTCGTGCATGTGTTTGTCGTTCATCACTTCAAGCAAGTCGCGCACTGGCGCTGCCGGAAAGCCGTGTTTTTTACTTAGAGCAAAGAGCTCTGCGCGTGGCAGGCTTTCTGTCCAACGGGTGATTTCATCGTCGGTCGCAGAAATATTTTCAACACGTAATTTGTTGCTCTCAAAACGAGGATCTGTACTGAGATCCTCGCGACCCATTGCCGCCAACAAGTGAAGCCAATGCGGTTCGGTGACGCAAACAATCGCAATGTAGCCATCTTTGGCTGGGTAAACGTTATACGGCGCTAACGCAAGCCCACCATGGCGGTTACCCACACGCGGTGGCACCACCCCAACAGATTTATGGGTGATGCCCATGTTCGACGCAAGCGTTGGATAGGCCGTTTCTTGCATCGACACTTCAACCAAGCGCCCTTGCCCCGTTTGCGAACGTTCGTAAAGGGCCGTCATGATGCCTGCGTAGAGATGCACCCCGCTTAAGAAATCAACAATCGAGGCGCCGGCACGCAACGGTGGGCCATCGGGCGTACCCGTGACACTCATGATGCCCGAGGCAGCTTGAATCGTGACATCCATTGCCAAGTTGTCGCGATCAGGGCCAGACAAACCATAGCCGGTACCCGAGCCATAAATCAAACGCGGATTGAGTTCGTGCAAGACCGACCAACCCACGCCTAGACGATCCATCACGCCTGGTGCAAAGTTTTCAACCACGATGTCAGCGCGTTTGACCAACTCTTTGAAAAGGTCGCGACCCTTAGCCGTTTTTAAATTTAAGGTGATGCCGCGCTTATTGGTGTTAAGCATGGCCATCGGCAACGAGGCACCACCACTGACCTTGGCGCGAATCCGTGAGGGCTCTCCGTTGAGCGGTTCAATCTTGATGACATCAGCGCCCGCTTTCGCCATCAAAAATGTCGCGTACGGGCCTTGATAAATTTGCGTCAAATCTATGACCGTAATCCCGGCTAAAGGAGTATTGACGCGAGCGGCTTGTGGCGTTGCGTTTGCCATCTTAGCGGGCCTCTTTGAGAATCTTTTTCGCAAGCGACATACGGTGAACTTCAGAAGGGCCCTCGTACACGCGCATCACCCGCACACGCTGCGCCATCAGCTGCAAAGGCAGCTCTTTGGTCACGCCCATGGCGCCAAGAGTTTGCATCGCGTGGTCAAGGACCTCGGCGGCCATCTCGGTGGCATACACCTTGATCATCGAGGCCTCAGTACGCACATCGATGCCTTGATCTTGCTTACGCGCGGCATCCTGCACCATCAAGCGACAGGCGTGCATCTTCATGGCGGCATCGGCAATCCACCATTGCACCGCCTGACGATCTGACAATAGCGCACCGAAGGTTGTGCGTTGCTTGGCGTGACTGCACATCATGTCTAAGGCACGGCGGCACATGCCGATACACCACGTACCAATTTGCAAACGACGAACCACCAAGCGCAATTGCATGGGCGCAAAGCCAGCGCCAATCTCGCCTAAGACGTTTTCAGCTGGGATACGGCAATCTTCAAATACAAGTTCATACGTGCGGTGACCGCCAAGCATCGGGATCTCGCGCAAAATCTCGAAGCCGGGTGTATTTTTTTCAACGATGAAGGCGGTAATACCTTCGTGGCGTTTACCTGCGCCGACCCGTGCCATCACGATGACAAAATCAGCAGAGGGTACTTTGCTGACCCAAATTTTACGACCGTTAATCACCCACTCATCACCCACTTTTTCAGCGCGTGTAATCATGCCAGACGGATCGCCGCCCGCATTGGGTTCAGAAATCGCAATCGCAGATTTTGCGGTGCCTGCGGCGTAGGGCTCAAGGTATTTCTTTTTTTGCTCGGGGGTACCGACAGCCAGCAGCATATGCATGTTGGGTGAGTCTGGCGGAAACACAAAAGGCGTCACCGTGCGGCCCAATTCTTCATTAAGCGCCATCCAGGTGGTGGCTGACAAATTGGCACCGCCAAGCTCTTCGGGGGCATCCAAGGCCCACAGGCCCAATTCTTTACATTTTTTTAATAACGGCGCCTCTTCTTCAGGCAGCAATTTCAACGGCTCAGCCTTGATTTCGCGTGCTATCACGGCTGCCTCAAGGGGCATTAACTCTTGGTCAACAAACTTTGCCACCAGATCGATGATCATGCGTGCGTCGTCGGCTTGTTCTGCAGTACTTTGCTCTTGGCTCACCCTACTCTCCTTATACGATAGCCACTATCTTAGCTGATTGGACCACCTCTGTTGCGCTTGCCCCCGCTCAGACTGACTCGGTTGGGTCGGACTCCTGCCTTAGTTGCGCGTCGCTCTGCTGTAACCTATGCTTGGTTTATAAAAACGACAGGCATAATTTTATAAAAACTCAAGCGTTGGGTGGGACTGCACCGCTGGCGCCAGGCCGTTAAAAACACCGGAGAACAGTATGACAACTCTGCCAAACGATGGCTATTACGAAGTTTTGTGGCCCCGTAGCCCAATGCAAGTTCAGGGAAAATCCTTGGCAAAACGCCTGGATACGCTCGCGGGCAAAACGATTGTTCAGCTTTGGGACTACGTGTTTAAAGGCGACCAAGTGTTTGCTGCGCTCGAAGACAGCCTAAAGGAAAAATACCCAGGGGTTAACTTCGTACACTGGAGCGTACTGGGCAATACGCACGGCCCAGACGAGCGTCAGATTTTGGCCGATTTACCTCGCCGCCTCAAAGAGTTTAAGGCTGATGCAGTGATTTCAGGGATGGGTTGCTGAGGTAGCTGCACGCCCGCCGTGTTGCGGGCGAGTGCAGTCTGTGAAGAGGCTGGCGTGCCAAGCTCTTCTCTTGTGAGTCAGGGCTTTTTAAAGCTTGCCGAGGCGTCGTCAATTGGTCTAGGCTTGCCCAGCATGCCTGTTGCGTTAGTGCCGGGCCATCCGGGTGCGCAAAGCGCAGCAATGCTGCGGCGCAATATTCTTGAGGTGACGGCGGCCGAGGTCATTAAAAACCTAACCGACGCCACCGGAACCGGTGCGCAGTCTTCTGAACCCCAGGCGCAAGACGTGGTGTTCAAAGGCGGCTTTGACGCCGTCAATCAGTTCTTTTTAAAAAACGAATGGAGTGATGGTTTACCGGTTGTCCCCCCAACACGTGCCAAAGTGCAAGAATTTTTAAACTATACCGACCGTGCACCGACCGACGTCTTGGGTGTGCTGTTACCCGACAATCGCGCCGCTACCGTCTGGAGCATCGCCGTCAATGGCGTCATGGCCGGTTGTCGCCCAACGTACATGCCGATTTTAGTTGCGCTTGTTCAGGCCATGGCTGATCCAGCTTACGGTGTTGAGCACAGCGGCAATACCCCGGGCGGCGAGACCCTAATTATTTTGAACGGTCCCATTGTTCAACAGCTCGGATTTAACTACACAGAAAACGTCTTGCGTGATGGCTTTCAACCGAACACCTCAGTTGGCCGATTTTGGCGCCTGTACTTGCGCAATGTGGCTGGCTTTTTATTGCATAAAAACGATAAAGCCACGTTTGGAAACACTTGGCGTGTGGTCGCAGCAGAAAATGAAGAGGTGCTTAAAGCGATTGGCTGGAGCCCAACCAGTGTAGAGATGGGTTTCAAAGATACCGACAACACTGTCACGATTGCGCGCTATACGGGTGGCAACGTGATTGCGTCGGTTTCAGGCAGTACTCCTGAAGAGATCATGCCAATCATTGCCGATGCGGTCACGCGACAAAATTCGTGGCAGATTACCTTTACCGTAGGTGGGGCCTACGGTACGCTTCGGCCGTTAGTGTTACTTAGCCCTATTCTGGCTGAGGCCATCGCCCAAGGCGGCTGGTCTAAACAAGACGTCAAACAGTATTTGTTTGAACATGCACGACTCCCCGCGTGGAAGTTTGAACATATGCTGCGTGTCTGGGCCGACAAGCCGATCTGGAACCTGACCGAAGAATATGCGGCGGGTCGTATCCCGAAAGTGTTTTGTGAGTCTGACGACCCAAATCGCCTGGTGCCCTTAATCACTTGCGCTGACGATTTCATGATTGCAGTCACGGGTGACCCGCTGCGAACCAATGCGTATGTGTTTGCGCACAATGGGCGACTCGGCTACCCCGTCGGGAAATTGATCGATTTACCGGCAAGTTGGCATTTTTAAATCCGATTGACAAACCGTTCACGCATTTGATCGATTGAACGTCCAGTGCACTTTTTTTATTTTGTTAGGTCTAGAATAGAAATACAAAGACAGGAGTTAATCATGAACGCTGAAAACAAGATGAACATGCACGGGCTGCGCGTGCTCCATCCCGCGGTCGAATCGCACACGCCGGTTAAAAACCCGCATGACTTAATCCCTGAAGGCGGCAAAGCACAGGGGCTGCGTCACCTCGCCCCTCGCCTGTCAAGTCTTAAAGGCAAGCGCTTGGCCCTCTTGGATAACAATAAGGTCAACGCCCGCGAGCTCTTAACTGCGTTTGGTAAGCAATTGCAACTTCAGCACGGTGTGGCTGACATCAAAATGTGGCGCAAACCCACTTCGGCAGCGCCGGCGCCGTTTATCGCAGAGATCACTGCATGGAAACCCGATCTGATGCTCACGGCCTCAGGCGACTGAGGGTCGTGCTCGTCGTGGAGTGTCCACGACTCGCACACGATAGAGTCTCTGGGGATCCCCACAGTGACATTCGTGACGCAGCCCTTTCGAGGGATTGCAGCAACACGTTCAAAATCTTTAGGTCTGCCAAGTTTGCCGATCCTGTTAATCGATCACCCCTTAGCGAATCGAACTCCCGACGCGATCGACGCGATCGCATTGCAGCGCTTAGTCGATGCCGTGCAGTTTTTAATGGATGCGCCCACACAGTCAGGCTAGCGCGACGCGAGTATTTGGTTCGAGTGGTGCGCTATGAAGCCGTGACGCACTCGCAACAAGTGTCGGCAATGCCGTTACGAATCGTTCAACCCTTGGAGGGCTCGTCATGAGCACCCACGCAACACTGCTAGAGCTTGCCCTGCCCGACGATTCTTTGCAAGATTATTTCGAACAGCAAGGTTGGACAGACGGCCTACCCATCGTGGCTCCGACTCCAGAACGGGTTGCGGCCATGGTGGCTGGCAGCAGTTTAGTTGGCGATAGCGATATCGCTGCGATTGCGCCGGGCTACGCGTTATGCAGCGTTGAGAAGTTGGCAATCAATGCCGTCATGGCGGGCTGCAAGCCCAGTTATATGCCAGTGCTTGTGGCCGCATTAAAGGCGATGGCAGTGCCTCACTTTAATTTATCTGGTATCCAGTCGACCACACATCCGGTGGCACCGATGTTCGTCGTCAATGGCCCGATTCGTCACGAGATTGGCTTGAACTGTGGTTCAAATGTGTTTGGTCAGGGCTTTCGTGCCAATGCCACGATCGGACGTGCGTTGCGCTTGGTGCTCATGAATATTGGTCAAGGGATCCCGGGTAAGACAGACATGGCGACACACGGCACGCCCTGCAAGTTTAGTTTTTGTGCCGGTGAAAACGAAGAACAAAATCCTTGGGATTCGTTTCATGTTGAACATGGCTTAGCAAAAACGGACAGCAGCGTGTTGGTACACGCGGCCGAAGCACCACACAACGTGCAAGACCACGCAAGCGCCAACGCCTCAGAACTTTTATTAATGATCTCTGATGTGATGATGACGATTGGCGGCAACAACATGAGTTCGGGTGGAGAAATGCTACTAGTGCTTGGCCCAGAACACGCAGCGATTCTAGCAAAACACGGCATGAGTAAAGACGATATCCGACAAGACTTACACACGCGTATGCGCCTGCAATTAAGCCGCGTCAGTGAAGGTTGTCAAGAGTGGTACCGTACCAAACGAAAAACCTTCAATGTGGCGCCCGGCACAACTCATATCCCTTACTTGGACGAGGCCTCGCAAATTCAAATTGTGGTGGCCGGCGGCCAGGGCTTGCACTCGATGGTGGTGCCAAGCTTTGGGATCTCGCACTTTGTTCTCGAGAAAATCGTCTAGAGAATGATTGTTGCCACAGCAGGCCATATTGATCACGGCAAAAGCACCTTGGTCAAAGCGCTGTCGGGCGTCGACACCGACCGCTTGCCAGAAGAAAAAACCAGAGGGATTTCGATCGATCTAGGGTTTGCCTATCTGTCCTTACCCGACACACCCGTGATCGGTTTCGTCGATGTTCCAGGTCACGAGCGTTTTGTGCGAAATATGCTCGCTGGCGTGTGCGGGATTGATTACGTGATGCTGGTGGTTGCGGCCGATGATGGCGTGATGCCACAAACCATCGAGCATTTGAACATTATCAAGCTGTTGGGTATCCAAGCCGGCGTTGCTGTCCTGACTAAAACTGATCGGGTCGTCGCCGAGCGCGTCAACGACGTGCGCGCACAAGTGCGTGCCTTACTACAAAGCGTAAACCTCGCGACATTTGAAATTGTTGCGTGCTCGACGGTCGCCCAACTTGGCGTGAACGACTTGCGCGAACGACTCGCTCAAGCAGCGCGCGCTGCGCAACGTACAGATTTCGAAGGAAGGTCTTTTCGCTTTGCGATCGACCGCGCATTTTCGATTGTTGGCAGTGGCACCGTCGTGACCGGCACGGTGTTCACCCACGGCGTGCAGGTGGGTGAGCGTTTAACGCTCACGCCCGGAGGTCAAAGTGTCCGCGTGCGCAGTATTCATCAAAATAGCGTTTCAGTCACTAAAGCACAAGCCGGCGAACGCTGCGCGCTCAATCTCGTTGGCGTCAGCGCGCAAGACTGTGGTCGCGGCGACTGGGTCGTTGCGACACACTTGCATGCGCCCACAACACGCATAGATATTAGTCTGAATGTTTTGAACTCAGAAACGCACGCCTTGAAACACTGGACCGAGGTGCATATGCATCTTGGCACCGCAGAAGTCGTCGCGCGCGTTGCCATTGAACATGGTGGCTCGATTGCACCAGGCGCCGCGGGCTATGCGCAGTTGGTGTTGAGCCAACCTATTGCTTGTTTGAGCGGCGATCGTTTGATTATTCGCGATCAAACCGCGCAACGCACGCTAGGCGGGGGTACTGTGCTTGATCCCTTTGCCCCAACAAGAGTGCGAAACAAAATTCTCAGGCACTCCGAACTTGCCGCACTCTCGCACGGAAATCCTAGGCTCGCGTTGAACGCCCTGCTCGCGTGTCATACACAGACGGGCGTTCACCTCGATCACTTTTCGCGCAGTTTCAATGTGACGGAAAATGTCTTAGCCCATATGCTTGCTGATGAAGAAGCGCTCGTGATTGCCAAGGCACCAACCTACGCGCTGCTCAAGAGCTCTATCGAGCGGCTCGGTCTCGCCATGTCGACACGCTTGCAACAACATCACCAAGCGCAGCCGCAGGCGCTCGGACTGAGCCTGAAAGACTTGCGGCAACAATGCGCAGCAGGGATGAAGGCATCCGTGTTTGTTGCTTTAGTTCGCTCTGTCGCTGCAGCCCAACAGATCGTCGTGACGGGCACTATCGCTGCCTTAACCACGCACCAGTCAAGCGCACACGCAGCCGATCAATTGCTGTGGCAAAAAATTCAACCTACGCTTGCAGCGATAGGACCCAAAGGCCTAACGGCTGCAGAGCTTGCGCAAGCCGCCGGTTTAAAAACCTTGGTCGTCAATGATATGTTGCACCGAAAGGTCAAACAAGGTGAACTGTATCGGGTCAGCTCCGAGCGCTTCTATTTACGCGCCAACTTTATCCATTTTGCAACGCTGGCTCGCCAATTGGTGTTGGCGAGCCCAACGCAGACCTTTATTGCGGCCCAGTTTCGCGACCAAGCGGGCGTAAATCGTACGTTGGCGATTGAAATTTTAGAGGTGCTTGATCGGCTTGGTGTGACGCAGCGGGTAGGAGATACCCGCAAGTTACTCAAGCCACTCGAGACTGTATTTGGTCTTGAGTCTGGCGCCCCCAAGAGTATATCGGCTATTGATTGACGATTTTTGCGTCTTTAATGACCTTGCCCCATTTCAGTGTCTCGGCTTCGATAAAAGCTTTAAACGCCTCTGGCGTACTGCCAACAGCGTCGGCCCCGCTGGTTGCGAGCTTTTGCTGCACGTCAGGCATGGCAAGCACTTGATTGATGGCCATGCTGAGTCGCTGCACGATAGGCGCTGGGGTACCGGCGGGTACCATCGCACCGCTCCAAGAAGTTGCCACATAGCCTTCAAAGCCAGCCTCGATCATGGTCGGAACGTCGGGTAACAACGCGCTACGCTTGGGGCTTGTGACAGCAAGCGCCCTGAGCTTGCCTTGCTGCACATGCTCAATCATGCCCGGCATGGTCGGGAAGGCAACCTTCACCGTGCCACTTAACAAATCTATCGTTTGTGGACTTGTTCCTTTATAGGGAACGTGCACCAGTTCGATGCCGGCCCGAGCTTTAAACCATTCAGCGGCCAAATGCGGTGAGCCGCCTGTACCCGAAGAACTGTAGCTCAGCTCGCCCGGATGCGCTTTGATATAGTCGATGAGCTCTTGTACCGAACGGACGGGTAGCGTGGGATGCACCAGCAAGAAGCTCGTGACTGAGGTCGCTTGTGATACGGCAACGAAATCTTTAAACAGGTTGTAGCTCAGGGTTGGAAATAGCGAGGCGCTGACCGCGGTGCCAATCGATACCCAAAAAATAGTATAGCCATCGGGCGCCGCACGGGCTGCAAGCTCAGCACCTATGTTGCCGCTCGCCCCAGGTTTATTCTCAACCACAACGGTCTGGCCTAGCACCTCAGCTAACTTTTGCCCCACAATGCGGGCCGGCACATCAGTTGACCCCCCAGGTGGATACCCCACAATAATCTTGACTGACTTATTTGGGTAAGACTGCGCCCGAACTGAAAATGAAGGGATGGCGAAAGATAATCCTAAGCTAAGGAGCATGAAAAATGACGCGAACCGTAATTTCATTGTTTTCATCGTTAAGTCACCTTAAATACTGCATCGTTAACTGTCGAACAGAGGCCTCTGCAAAGCTTTAGGATGGTCGAAATTAGCCTAAAACAAGCTTAATAATAAACCGGCTTGTCGATACCCAATTGGCTTACCTGACATCTTTTTTGAAGATAGCATCAGTTAGTCCTAGTTTGCGCTTAAAAGTAACACGCTGATTCGGGCATTGATCTAAAATTAAAGTCGAGGTCGGTAAAGCAAAATCCACAAAGCTTTGCAAAACGTAGCCATCACCCTTGGCAAATTCTTGAACCGCAAACACTCTTTTAAAGAAAGCCCCCTATGAATCGCTTTGATGATGCTGGCAAACTGCTCTTGCGACTCACGATCGGCATTTTGCTACTCATGCATGGCTTGTTTAAGCTGGCAAACGGTATTGACGCTATTACAACCTTAGTACAAGCGCAAGGCTGGCCAGCCTGGCTCGCGTTTGGTGTATTTATTGGCGAAATCATCGCGCCGTCGCTCTTGATCATCGGTGTGCTCACCCGCGTAGGCGCTTTAGTGATCGTTTTTAATATGGGGCTCGCCATCTATTTAGCGCACGCGTCTCAAATTTTGAGTCTCACCAAGACAGGTGGCTGGGCACTTGAGCTTCAAGGCCTGTTTTTGATGGGTGCCTTAGTGGTTGCCCTGTTGGGTGCTGGTCGGTTTAGCTTAGGCGGCGCGCATGGCCGCCTGAATTAATTGGTCGAGGATGCCCGTAAGGCGGTCAGCTAAGGCAATGCACGACATGCGGCCTCTGCGCGATCTAAAGCCTTACCTGACTAATTGGGCTCCATACCAAACCTAGCTTTGGCCTTTAACTGCGCAAGTTCTAATTCGAGTTGAGCCTTCGCTTGAGTGGTGCAGTCGGTGCGTTCGACCTGAGGCAGTTCTTTGCAAGCATTCATTGCCTCTTGATGCGCGCCTAGGGTTTCTTTTCGTGCCGTATCAAATCGTTGCTCAAGCGTCACGTCTTCTTGCGTCCAACGCTCAGGTTCGGGCTCGGGCCAACGAATCTCAGGCGGCGGTGGTAAGGGCAATGCCGATTGAGCCTGAACACCAGTCAGGCTCAGCAACGTCAGAAACGTCAATACCCCTGTCATCACTAAGACATCTAGCCTAGGTAAAAAAGTTGCTTTCATCGATAATCCCACAGATAACTTGATACTCTTTCTACTGTACGCTTTTTTTAATTACTTTTTTAAGGATCGTTGATGTTACTCAAAAAAAAGATCCATCTGTACTGCGCGGGTCTGGTGATCAGTCTGCTAGCGTGCACGCCGGCCTTGGCTCAGCTCAAAGCGGGTGCCGCCGCGCCCTCCTTTACCGCACCTGCGGCACTGGCTGGCCAAACCTATAACTTCGTACTCGCCGAAGCGCTCAAGAAAGGGCCCGTGGTGGTGTACTTTTATCCTAAAGCCTTTACTAGCGGCTGCACAATTGAGGCGCAGTTGTTTGCCGAGGCGACTGATAAGTTTGCCGCGTTGAAAGCAACTGTGATTGGTGTATCAGGCGATGATATTGAGACTTTAAAAAAGTTTTCACAAGGCCCCTGCGGTGGTAAATTTGCCGTCGCGGCAGATCTTGATCGCAGCATTATCAAGGCGTACGACGCCGGCATGTTGATCATGCCCAGCATGGCAAGTCGAATATCGTATGTGGTCACGCCCGATTCAAAAATATTGTTTGTGCACGGCGGTATGAGCCCTGATCAGCACGTGAGCAGCACGCTGGCTGCTCTGCAATCATGGCAAGCTAAAAGGTAAAGATTGATGACGGCTGTTTGTTGGTTTCGTACGGATCTACGCGTAAGTGATCAGCCGGCATTGGCGGCGGCGGCGGCTCAAGGCCCGGTGATCGGTTTGTTTATTGCCTCACCTGAGCAATGGCGCCTACATCACGACGCGCCAGTTAAGGTGGATTTCTGGTTACGCGCGGTCAAGCATTTACGCACCGAACTTGAAGCTCTGAATATTCCGCTCAAGATACTCTTGGTCGAACACTGGAAAAACGTACCAGAGGCCCTGCTCGCGTTTTGTCAGCAGCACCAGGCTGACCAAGTGCATTGCAATCGTGAACATGGCGTGCACGAGCGTACACGCGATCGAGCCGCTTATAGTCTGTTGGCGCAGCACGATATTGCGCTACAAGGCCACCATGGCGGTACGTTGTTAGTACCCGGTAGCGTCAAAACCGGTGCCGATGCGTTTTACCGCGTGTTCACGCCCTTTTCGAAAGCATGCAAAGAAAAACTACGTACGGCACCCTATCAACGCGCGCCTGCTATCGAGAAACAGTCTAACGCTGGCTTGCCTGCCTCAGACGACTTGCCTCAAGCCCTCAGTGCCCTCTTAAATGTGACGCCCGAAAGTTTACAAAACGCGTGGCCCGCAACTACGACCGCCGCCCACGAGCGGCTTGAACAGTTCGCCCAAACACGCATGGCGCAGTACCAACCCGACCGCGATTTTCCGGCGCTGCCGGGCACCAGCGTGCTATCGCCCTACCTAGCTGCCGGTTTAATCTCGGCGGGTCAGTGCCTGCACGCCGCTCTGGTGCAAAACCAAGGCGAGTCTGATTCGGGTCAACGCGGTATCGTTGTATGGATTAACGAATTGCTGTGGCGTGAGTTTTACCAACATTTGCTCTTTGGTTATCCAGCTCTTTCGAAGCATCAACCAATGCGGCCCGAGACCAGTGCGGTCGTGTGGCGAGACGTACCCCAAGAGTTCAACGCTTGGGCGCAGGGGCGCACTGGCATCCCAATTGTCGATGCGGCGATGCGACAGCTCTTGGCCACGGGCTGGATGCACAACCGACTGCGAATGATTGTTGCAATGTTTTTGACAAAAAACCTACTGATTGATTGGCGTTTGGGCGAAGCGTTTTTTATGCATCACTTAATCGATGGTGAATTAGCGGCCAATAACGGCGGCTGGCAATGGAGCGCCTCAACAGGGGCAGACTCAGCGCCCTACTTCAGGGTATTTAATCCAATTAGTCAGTCTGAAAAATTTGATCCTCAGGGCGCCTTCATCAAGCAGTGGTTACCCGAACTTGCCACGCTCGGGAGCAAAGAGATTCACGACCCAAGTCCAATCTCGCGAAAAGCGTTAAATTACCCCGCGCAAATTGTTGATCTCAAAAGTAGCCGCGTGCGTGCGATCGAAGCCTTTAAGAATCTACGATAGTTCTTCTATTTACTTTGCTGCTACAAATCAGCCTTTTCTAAAGCCAAAATATGAGTCTTTCATCCTTTACAGTCGATACCATCCAAGGTAAACCCCAAGACTTACGCCTTTTCGAAGGCAAAGTGTTATTGGTGGTCAATGTTGCCTCAAAATGTGGCTTCACCGGTCAGTACACAGGCTTGCAAAGCTTGCATCAAGAATACGCTAGTCGCGGGCTCGTGGTCATGGGGTTTCCGTGCGATCAGTTTGGGCACCAAGAACCCGGTAACGAAGCCGCAATCTTGACGTTTTGTGAAACCCAGTACAAAGTTACTTTTCCACTCTTCGCTAAAATTGAGGTCAATGGCACAAACGCCGCGCCCTTCTATCAATGGCTGAAATCCAGCAAACCAGGTTTGCTGGGTACTGAAGCCATTAAATGGAATTTCACTAAATTTTTAGTGGGTCGCAAAGGCCAAGTGCTCAAACGTTACGCACCAACCGAAACGCCGGATTCGCTTCGTGAAGACATTGAGCAAGCGTTAGCGCTTTAGGCGTCTCGACCTTGCTTCGGTCAGCGATACACTGGCTACTACAACAAAAAAAAGGGTCATTTCATGGCGTGCCGTCTTGCTGCTCTGTATTTAGCTGTATTACTCATGCTGGCAGGCTGCGCTGGGAAGCCCATCGTGCTGCAAGACATTACGTTGGCAAACGCAGAGCCTTCCAATCCTGTGCAGGCAGTTCCCGTCCGCACCGCAGCCCGTTCATCTCAAGGCGGCGCAGACCAAAGCTCTCCGCCTGTTGTTGTCAGCGGCTCGGGTGCCACAACCAATATCGTGTCAGATCCTTCGTTCGGTACAGGTGGTAACGCGTCCACTTCAGCGCAAAGTTCGGCTGCGGGCCCTGTGGCGGTTCGGAGTTCAGCGGCAATCCCTAGTCCGGTGCAGTCGCCCACCCGACTGGCCACCGCGGTCATGATTGAAACAGCCCCTAGCAATGCGCCCAATCGCGCAAGCGCGCCGGGGGCTTCATCAAACGCCACTGAAGGCATGGTCGCTTCTAACCCAAGCAACACGAGTGAATACGCTCAGCCCGAAAAGAAAATTGCCTCAAAGGTCTTAACCTTGAAGAAGACCAAGCCAGGCTGCAAAGGCTCAGAATGCCCTGTGCTGAACTTTAAGCGCCTCACCTTTACGGGTTACGACCGCTTTAATGGCTTTCTTGAACAGACACTTCTTTCTTTGGCGCTGGTTGAGACCAACCGCGACCAGGCGTTTCGCGATTTGACTGAGCTTGAAGTCTATTATTTCAAGACCGCTAAGCCACGTGACGAGATCGCACTCGCCTCAAGCGTTAAATACATTTCAGAAGAGGTTGTTGTTGTCCAGCTCGACAGTTTCATTTTTACTGGGGGCGCACACGGGATTTCGACCACGCAGTACCTGAATTGGTTACCTAAAACCGACAGACTCCTGACCCTTGAAGCGATGCTGTTGCCAGGCAAGGCGCCCGCCTTTGAAGAAGCTCTTAAAAAACAGCATGCACTTTGGTTAAAAAAGAACCCGCTCGCAAAAGAAGACCAAGCTGGTTACAACAGGATGTGGCCCTTCGAGCCAAGCGACAACATCGCCCTACTTGAAAATGGTTTAGCGGTCACCTATGACCCCTATCGCTTGGCGCCCTACTCTTTTGGCAAGCCCACGATCTACATCCCCTACCGAGAGCTCAAAGGTATTTTGCGGCCTGAGCTACTGCCTAAAAACTAAATACGAGCGCGTCAGCAGCCTCTCACTCAGGGCTTTGCTTTACGATTTGCCACGATCTTTTCAAGTGCCTTGGCCAACTCTTCTTTACCGCGCGAGCGGGCCACGTCAATCGCGTCTTGCGCTTTGAGGTTCGAACGGCTTGGGTCGGCGCCTCCATTTATCAACACCTGAACGGTTTCAACGCTGTCGGCCCGAACAGCGAGGATCAGAGCTGTATCACCTTCAGGTGTGAGCTCGTTGGGCAAAGCACCTTTTTCGAGTAAAAACTTAGCAACTTCAGCGCGCGCTTTGACTGCTGCGTAGTGCAGTGGGGTCCAGCCCTCTTTATTGACCTGCGCACCTTTGTTGATTAAGGTCTTGACGCGTGGCACATCACCAATGAGCGAGACGTACATCAGCGGGGTCTCGTTGTACTGGTTTGCCAGATTCACGTTAATTTTTGGCGCAGCCAATAGAGCGTCAAAG
Source organism: Alcaligenaceae bacterium (assembly GCA_947484295.1). Classification (GTDB taxonomy): domain Bacteria; phylum Pseudomonadota; class Gammaproteobacteria; order Burkholderiales; family Burkholderiaceae_B; genus Zwartia. The sequence goes on from CANKOW010000007.1 coordinate 23,732, forward strand.
ACCTGCCAGGCACCATCGCGGGTAGCTTGGATTAAGCCCGTCTGCTGGTTCGGGCTACGTGTATTGGGATCAAAGCCAGACGCTAATAATGCTTTAACAGCGACGACGTTATCATTGGCAACGTATACCCAGTAATCCTTAGCGTTTGCAGCAAGTGCGGACGCATTTAAAACCAAGCCGCCACTCAAGGCGATGAGTACTAAACCAACGAAACCACGACGCATCTTAAAGCTGAAGATTTGCATGAAATAAAAGGTATCAAAATTAAGATTTAATATCCGGATATTTTTATTTTTTTATATGAAAATAATTGATTGATTTATATGTTACTTTAAGTTATTTACTTTAGATAATTTTATTTATATATTTCACACGAATAATGAGTGTTAATCCATTGAAATTAAAAATTATAAATTAAATTATTTGTATAAAATATTCTAGTGCTGCAATTTATAAAACATATGATAATTTTACTTTATCTTATTGAATAAATTGAAGAAATTTTCAGTAGATGCCAATTCAATTTCTTTTAGTGAACATCCTCTAAGCTCGGCAATCTTTTCTGCAACATGAATAACTTTAGACGGATCGTTTAATTTTCCACGATACGGAACTGGTGCTAAATAAGGCGAATCAGTCTCAATCAAAATCCTGTCCAAAGGCATTTGCTTGGCAACCTCTTGCAATGCCACGGCAGTTTTGAATGTGACAATCCCTGAAAAAGAGATATAAAAATTCATCTCCATAGAAGCCTGAGCAACTTCCCACGACTCGGTAAAACAATGCATCACACCCCCAACCCCGCCCGCACCCTCTTCGCGCATCAAACGCAGGGTATCCTCTGAGGCCGAGCGCGTATGGATGATCAAGGGCAGCCCACACTGTCGCGCCGCTCGAATGTGGCATCTAAAGCGTTCACGCTGCCACTCAAGGTCGCCAGTCAGTCGAAAATAATCGAGTCCAGTTTCGCCAATCGCAACCACTCGGGGGTGACTACTACGTGATACCAAGTCATCTACGCTAGGCTCAACCGTATCCTCGTAATCGGGGTGCACGCCCACCGACGCCCAAAGTGGCTCATGCCGCTCAACCAAAGAAATTAAGGCCGGCCAATCAGGCAGATTAACGCTCACGCACAGCGCGTGTGACACCTGATTGGTTTGCATCCGCTGCAAAATCTCAGGCATTTGCTCAACGAGCTTCGGAAAATCAACGTGACAATGTGAATCAACGAACATACAAATCTGACAACCTTATTTTAAAATCAACGCCATAGTGTGAAGCGACGAACATACAAACCTGAAGGTCTTTTTTGAAAAATCAACGTCACAAACTGAAACAATAAACATACAAACCTGAAGGTCTTGGTTAACGCGCTGAAGCCCGAGTAGGTTGGCACGCGGCAGCAATACGCTGCAACACCGCATGGGCAAAGAGTTTGCCATTCAAGGTGTGGCCTGCGACCCGCCGCTGTTGGTTAAGCCAGTCGGCTAATTCGCTGAGTTGCGCGACCGCCAGCCGCTCGCACAGCACAGCCAACGACTTGTGTAACACCGGAAAATACCGAATCTCTAGGCCATGGGCCTTGAGATTTATATCGATCACAAGACGCTGCAACAGTTCAATCCACTGGCTGGCTGGCTCTTTTGAAATCGTATCTGCCAGCTGGCCAACGTTCATGCCCGCCCCTTTTTCTAGGCTCGTGACAAAGGTGGAGAGCCATTCAGGGCAAGGTTGCGGTTGTGTTTCGGCCATTTTTTTGGCCAAAACAGGCGCACCACCCGAAGCGGCTAACCAGGCGGCGGCGTGGGTGACTTTTTGCTCGGCCAACCAAGCTTGCGCAATGGCGGCCGAGGGCGTGGCTAAAGGCAGGCGTCTGCAGCGCGATAAAAGCGTAGGCAGTAGGCGATCGGGTGCATCAGCCACCAACAAAAAGATCGTGGCCGGAGGCGGTTCTTCAAGCACTTTTAGTAAGGCATTACCTGAAATATGTGTTAGCGCCTCAGCTGGGTAGATCAGTGCCACTCTAAAGCCCGAGCGGTGTGTGGCGTTATTAAACCAAGGCGCAAGATTACGAATCTGGTCAACACGAATGTCATTTGAGGGTGCGCGTTTAGAAGAACCCGTCGCCTCAGCAGCTGGTGAGCCCTCGGCGCCGTCTTCATCCTCTTGGTCAGCTCCCTCTTCAAGCGCCATGACCTCGGGGCGAATACGCTTGAGGTCAGGGTGGTGTCCTTTGGCAACCCAGCCGCAGGCCAAACACTGACCGCAGGCCAGGCCGTTGACAGGTGACTCGCACATCAACGCGGCCGCGGCCGCAAAAACAAACTCACGCTTACCGATACCGGCCAGCCCATGTACCAACCAGGCATGGGCAAAGCGCTCGCGCTGCCCAAGCCACTGTTGCGCCACGTCGACCTGCCACGGAAAGAATTGAGCGGTACTCATGCGAGGCGCCACTTTGTTACGATTTGAAGTTGAACGGCACTCATCCGAGACCTCTTATTGTGACAAGCTGATCTAGTTGTCGCGACAAGTGCTGACGAATCTGTTCGATGGTTTGCGTCGCGTCGATGCGCTGGATACGCGCGCCGTGTTGTTGCGCCCGGGCAAGATATACGGCGCGGGTGCGCTCGAAGAAGGCATCCGCCTCTTGTTCGAAGCGATCTTGTTCGCGCGTACGATCAAGCCGTTCACGTGCAATGTCGAGAGGCACATCAAACAGCCAGGTGCAATCAGGTTGTAAGTCGGGGTGCACCCAATGTTCGAGGGCAGCAATACGCTCGACCCCCAATTGACGGCCGCCGCCTTGGTAGGCAAAGGTGGCGTCGGTAAACCGGTCACAGACCACCCATTGCCCCGCCCTCAGGGCCGGTTCAATCACAACCTCAAGATGTTCGGCGCGCGCGGCAAACATGAGTAAGGTTTCGCACTCAAGGCTCATGGGTTGGTGCAGCAAGAGCGCACGAAGCTTTTCGCCTAGCTCGGTACCGCCTGGTTCGCGGGTACAAACAACTTGCACACCCCGCTCAGTCAATTGATCGACTAACCATTGCACGTGCGTGCTTTTGCCGGCGCCATCGACGCCCTCTAAAGTTAAAAATAGCCCACGTGGCTGTGTATTCAAGGCTTGCGACCCAAAATGTAGACCGCTACATTTTTATTGTGTTCAGGAAGCGTGACCGCAAAGGCGCTGCTGCCATCCCCTTTTGCAACGAAGTACAAATAATTATGTTTTTCGGGGTTCAGCGCGGCGGCAAGGGCCGCACGACCACTGCTGGCGATTGGACCGGGCGGCAGGCCCAAGCGGGTGTAGGTGTTGTAAGGGGTGTCGGTCGTGAGGTCTTGCTTACGTAATTTACCGCTATAAATTTCACCCAGTCCGTAAATCACGGTCGGGTCCGTTTGCAACAACATATTAATACGCAGTCGGTTATTAAACACCCCTGCAATGCGCGCTCGGTCGGCCGCTTGACCCGTCTCTTTCTCAACGATTGAAGCGAGGATCAATGCCTCGTAGGGGGTTTTCAAGACGCTGTTTGGCGCTCGATTCGCCCAGGCGCGCTCTAAGATTTTTTGCTGGGTACGGGCGGCGCGCTCAAGCAACTCGACATCGGTGGTACCAATTGAAAATATATATGTATCCGGAAAAAACAAACCCTCTAGCGAGCTAGCTTGCCCATGTGGATTGACACGCTTCAGTAAATCAGCATCGCTGACTTGCCCAAGCGTTTGTTTAATATCGGCATGTTGGGCCAGTGCAGCCCGAATCTGTCGCAGGTTCCAGCCTTCCACGAAGGTAATTTGCCGGGCCGTCACATCACCTAGTGCCATGCGACGCAGCACCGAAAGCGGGCTATCTCCCTGGCTCAGTTGATAGCCTCCCGCTTTAATTTTGGTGTCGAGCTCACCTAAGCGTGCAAGCGCAACGAACCCCTGAGCATTCAGGGGGACACCGGCTTGATTGATTAATTGCGCGATGCTAGAAGGCGTCGCGCCCGGCGGTACCAGGATATCCACCCGCTCAGTCGGCAGCGTGAGTGCGCCGTTCACCCAGACGTAGGCAGTCGCCGCAACTCCACCCACCAATAGGATCAAGGGCAAAACCAGATAAAGCAGAAGTTTATTCAAGGCATTCATAGGTATGACAGTTTAATATGTAACTCGGCGATTCAAAAACGAATGATTGAGACCTATGCACCCCATAATGACCCAACCGCTTACACCTCAGGCTGCTAGCCTGCCTGAGGCCTTGGTGATTTATCCCTTAGAGGACTTGGCCTTGTTTGAGGCTACGGGTGCCGATACCTTATCGTTTTTGCAAGGTCAGATTACGAACGATATTTTGAGTGCAAGCCCAGAGCAGGCCAGACTCGCAGGTTATTGCACCGCGCAGGGCCGGCTGCTCGCGACCTTGGTCATGACCGCATTGCCCGACGCGCCAGCAAGCGGCCTAATCGGGCTGATGCGACAAGATATTTTAGCCTCTGTACTTAAGCGCTTAAGTATGTTTGTACTGCGTGCCAAAGTTAAATTCGGCGCGAGCACCTATAGCGCAGTCGGCGCCTCAATTGCCGCCAAGCAAGTCGGCGCCTTGACCCAGGCGCTTGGGCATGCGCTTCCAATGTCTGTCTGGCAGGTGGCCGCCACGGCAACAGGTCTGTGGATCTGTGCCCCAACCGCCTCGACGCAGCCGGATGTTGAGACCTTACGCTGGTGGTGGCTGGCAAGCGAGGCGCAAGCGGCTTTATGTCAAGATTTGAAATTACCGCATGTGTTGGGCGCCTCTGAGCAATGGCATTGTCTGGATATTGCTGCTGGCCTGCCTTGGATCGAAGCGGCCACCCAAGACCTTTTGATCCCCCAGACATTGAATCTAGATTTAATCGAGGGCGTGAGTTTTACGAAGGGCTGCTATCCCGGCCAAGAGATTGTTGCGCGTAGCCACTACCGCGGTACGGTCAAACGTCGCATGCACTTTGGCAAAATCGACGCTGCTCAGATAGTTGGTCTAAAGGCGGGTGCGGATATCTTTGATGCACACGGCTCAGAACAAGCCTGCGGACGCGTCATTAACATCGCCTCAAGTGTTCAGTCACAACCCGAAGGCGCAACCAAAACAGCCGATGCAGCCACCGCCTACGTATTATTTGAAACCACCTTTGACGCGCTCGAACACAATGCGCTGCACCTAGGTGCACGCGATGGCGCACCGCTCACCTTACTCAGCCTACCCTACTCGACCAAGCCCGCTTGAATTCAGGTAACTTTACCCGAGCACTGACAAATACGCTTGCGTGTGTGGTTTTTCGAGCCTCACCCAACCTAATTATTCAGACCTAGGCGATACAAGGGATGCTGATCAGCGGGAAACGGCAGCGTAAAGAATTTTTCAACCCACGCTTCAGTGGCTTCGTTAAGCGTTGAGGGATTCCATTTCGGTTGCTTATCTTTATCAATCAACAGCGCCCGAATCCCCTCGGCAAAATCCCCATGCGAGGCGCACATTAAACCGGCGACCCACTCAAAGCGGTAGGCATCAGCTAGCGACAAGTGCTTGACGCGTTTGAGCAAGGTATACGTTAAGCGCGCAGAGCCTGGTGAACCCGCGGCAAGCGTTTTTGCAGCACGCTGTAGCCAGGGATCAGAGTGCTCGGCGAGCGCCACTAAAGCAGCCACAATTTTATTGAGATCTGAGCCCCCGCAACACGTGTGAATCAACATCAAGTGTTGCTGCAAAGGCCCCATCGCCGCGGCAGGGTCAGTCGCCAAGCCCGCGAGCACCTCATCTAACAAGGCCTCGTTTTTACCCACTGCTTGAACATCGTTTTGACACCTTGCTTGGACATCGCTTTGATCGTCGGCCTGGACCTCATTTTTACCGTTTGCTTGAGCCGCGTTCGCATACCAAGCTTGTTTGGTCAGTTGTTCAAGCAACAGCGGCCAAGTGTCACGTGTCAAATGGTAATCCGCCATCCCTGCAAATAAAGCATCCGCGGCACCGATCTGCGCACCGGTCAAACCGAGAAACAAACCGGTCTTGCCAGGCAAGCGATTTAACATCCATGTGCCCCCCACATCGGGAAACAAACCAATCGAGATCTCTGGCATCGCCAAGCGCGAAGTCTCGGTCACAACGCGGTGACTGGCACCCATCATCAACCCCATGCCACCCCCCATCACGATGCCGTCACCCCAAACCACAATCGGTTTAGGAAACGTATGCACGCGATAATCTAGCGCGTATTCTTCAGCAAAAAAAGTACCGGCGTGCGAGTTTTCGATCGCGGCTTTGCCAAGGTTGCTCACCATGCTGTGATGGAGCGCGTGAAGATCACCCCCTGCACAAAACGCCTTGTCGCCGGCACCCTTAAGAATCAGCAACGCAATCGCCGGATCTTTTGCCCAGACTTCAATCTGTGTGGACAGCAAACGCGTCATTTCGAGTGACAAACCATTCAGGGTTTTAGGCGCGTTCAATGTCGCGACCCCAATCCGCGCGCCATTTACACAGTTCAGTTCATCAAACAGAACAACTGCATTGTTGTTTTCTACAGCACTCATCGTACGTCAGCACCTTTTTCAAGTAATTGGCGCGCAATAATCACACGCATGATTTCATTGGTCCCTTCAAGGATTTGGTGCACGCGGGTATCGCGCACCAACCGCTCGAGTGGGTAATCTTTCAGATAACCGTAGCCGCCATGTAACTGTTGCGCATCCAGGCAAACTTGAAAGCCTAGATCGGTCGCAAAGCGCTTAGCCATCGCGCAGTAGGTTGAGGCGTCTGGCGAGCCCGCATCAAGCTTACAAGCGGCAAGTCGCACCATTTGTCGCGCAGCCACGGTATGGGTTGCCATATCTGCATATTTAAATTGCAAAGCCTGAAAACTAGCGAGCGGTTGCTTGAATTGTTTACGCTCAAGCATGTAGGTGTAAGCTGCCTCAAGCGCGCCTTGCGCGGCGCCCACCGAGCAGGTCGCGATGTTAATGCGGCCACCATCCAAGCCACGCATTGCGATCTTAAAGCCCTCGCCTTCTTTGCCTAACAAGTTTTCAACCGGTACGCGTACATTTTCAAACTTGATGGCGCGCGTGCTTTGACTATTCCAGCCCATCTTGTTTTCTTTACGACCAAAGCTGATGCCCTCGAGTGTCGCCGGCACCACAAAGGCAGACACGCCAGAGGGGCCGTCACCCCCAGTGCGCGCCATGACAATCAGTACGTCGGTATCACCGCCACCCGAAATAAACGCCTTGGCGCCATTCAACACATAGTGTTTGCCTTCGAGCACTGCGTGACTGGTCAACGATGCCGCATCAGACCCTGCACCCGGCTCGGTGAGGCAGTACGAGGCAAGTTTCTCGCCCGCAGCCAAGGGCTTACCCCACTGCTCACACACCGCCGATGTACCCCACTCGCCCACCATCCACGTTGCCATATTGTGGATGGTTAAAAAGGCAGCCGTTGAGGGGTCGATCGCTGCCATCTCTTCAAACACCAAGGTCGAATCCAACCTAGGCAATCCTAAGCCACCAATCTCTGGCGAGGCGTACATGGCGCCAAATCCCATGCGCCCAGCGAGTTTAAGCGTCTCGATCGGGAAAATAGACTCTTGGTCCCAGCGCGCAGCGTGCGGCGCAAGTTCGCCCAAAGCAAACTCCTTTGCAGCCTGTGCAAAGGCAACTTGATCATCACTAAGTTCCATATCCATCGCGGTCTCCTGACAGTGCTACACCGTCAAATCATCAATCGGCATTTTCTTTTTAATATTTCGTACTTTTTCACGATGCAGCGCACGCCTGCGGCGCGCAGCCTTGGGCTCTACAACCAGCGGGCGACAAAGCTCGATACGGTCTCCGTCGTTCAATATCCGCGACAAGTCGCAACGCTGCCCAAAAATAGCAAAACCAGTTGGTTGATACTTTTGCAACAGGCCACTGAGATCAACCGCCTGCCCAACTTGCGTACCGACAGGCACAACGAGTGAAACCGAGCATACCTGATCGAGGCTAGCCCAAATGACCGAAACTGCCAGCGCACCAGAGTCGACCGAAAACCCTTGCTCAACTTGCGGCTCGGCTTTCTGCCCAATCTGAGAAGCGGTGCGCGACTCAGCTAGCGGCTCAGACCGCATTTCATTTCTCTGTGTGTCACGATTGTCAGTGGTTGCCATGACTGCTCTCAGCCTTGACCGTAGACAGTCTGCGCGCGCTGGGTGAACGAGTCGATAAAGCTCGAGGCAATCCGGTTAAAGATTGGGCCTACCAAGGCCTCGAGCGTGCGGCTTGAAAAAGTGTACTTTAAGGTAAAGAGCACCTTGCAGGCCTCGTCAGAAAGCGGCAAAAACACCCACGCGCCAGTCAACTCAGAAAAGGGACCGTCGACCAGCTCAAGCTCAATCTTATTGGGGTAGTCGTGCCGATTACGCGTGGTAAACGTTTGACGAAGACCCGCTAAGGCGATGGTGATTGAGGCCTGCATGCCGTGTTCGTCACGTTGACTGACGACCGCACCGCCGCACCAGGGCATAAATTCAGGATATTTTTCGACTTGAGCCACCAGTTCAAACATTTGGCTTGCACTAAAAGGGACTAGGACAGAACGCTCGACGCAATGCATTGTGGATCGTGAATGGTTGCTAGAATAGAGGCATTTTACCGGTATCACACCAGAAGTCTTAGGCCCAATGAGTATTATCGAAAACCGCAAAGCTTTTCACGACTACCTAATTGAAGAACGCTTCGAGGCTGGCCTCGTGCTGCAAGGCTGGGAGGTCAAAGCCATTCGCGAGGGTCGGGCGCAACTTAAAGAAAGCTATGTGGTCGTTCTTGAGGCCGAAATATGGCTGATCGGCATGCATATTAGCCCTTTATTGTCGGCTTCTACCCACATTTTGCCTGACGCCACCCGCACCCGCAAGCTGTTACTCAAGGCCGAAGAGATCAGTAAGCTCATTGGCAAGGTCGAGCAACGTGGGTTTGCCCTTGTTCCGATCAATTTGCACTATAAAAATGGCCGAATCAAGCTCGATTTTGGCCTCGGCAAAGGTAAAAAGCTGCACGATAAGCGCGACGCCTCTCAAGAAAAAGACTGGGCGCGAGAAAAAGAACGCCTCATGAAGCACGATACGCGCAATCGCGACTAACGCTCTACGCTTTAACAAGCGCCTCTGCCAAACAAAAAAGCGAAGAGATCTCTTCGCTTTTTTTCTCCAGGGAGGCGACTCAGTGTCGCTGATCCTATTTTGCGGCCAAACGTTGCCAAGTATCCACAACGGTGTCGGGGTTCAACGACATCGACAAAATGCCTTCATCTTTTAGCCACTGTGCAAGATCAGGATGGTCGCTCGGGCCTTGACCGCAAATGCCAACGTACTTGCCGGCTTTGAGGCAGGCGCCAATCGCCCGTTGCAACATGAACTTGACAGCATCATCACGCTCATCAAAGTCTGCAGCCAACAGCTCCATCCCCGAATCACGATCTAGCCCAAGCGTCAATTGTGTCATGTCATTCGAGCCGATCGAGAAGCCATCAAAGTGCTCAAGAAACTGTTCGGCTAAGATCGCATTAGACGGCACCTCGCACATCATGATGACGCGCAAACCATTTTCGCCTCGCGCCAAGCCGTGATCTGCCAACAACTTTACGACGCGCTCGGCTTGTTTAACTGTACGCACAAAAGGCACCATGATCTCAACGTTGGTTAAGCCCATTTGTTCACGTACACGCTTGAGCGCTTCGCATTCCATTTTGAAACACTCGGCAAAATCTTCAGAAACGTAACGTGAAGCCCCACGAAAACCTAACATCGGATTTTCTTCTTCGGGTTCGTAGCGCGCGCCGCCTACCAGTTTGCGATACTCGTTTGATTTGAAATCAGACAAGCGCACGATGACCGATTTAGGATAGAAAGCGGCTGCAATTGTCGCGATGCCATCCGCAAGTTTTTCGACAAAGAAGGTGCGCGGGCTTGCATGACCGCGCGCAGCAGACTCGACAGCAACCTTAAGCTCAGTATCAATATTTGGATAATCGAGCACAGCTTTTGGATGGATACCGATATTGTTATTGATAATGAATTCGAGACGCGCTAAGCCCACACCATGATTGGGGATCTGCGAAAAATCAAACGCCAATTGTGGGTTGCCGACGTTCATCATGATCTTCAGGCCGATTTCAGGCATCACACCGCGACGCACTTCTTCGACTTCGGTTTCAATTAAGCCATCGTAAATACGCCCTTCATCTCCTTCAGCACACGAGACAGTGACCAACGAGCCTTCGGTCAAGCAATCGGTGGCGTCGCCGCAGCCCACGACAGCCGGTATGCCAAGCTCACGCGCAATAATCGCAGCATGGCAAGTACGACCCCCACGATTGGTCACAATCGCAGCGGCGCGCTTCATGACGGGCTCCCAGTTTGGGTCGGTCATATCGGTGACCAAGACATCACCTGGCTGCACCTGATCCATTTCTGAAATGTCGCCGACAATACGCACGCGACCCGAACCGATTTTTTGACCAATCGCGCGGCCCGTAATCAGGATCTTGCCAGTGGCCTTGAGACGATAACGCAGTTGCACATTGTTATGCCCTTGTTGCGATTTCACAGTTTCTGGACGCGCTTGCAAGATGTAGATTTTTCCATCGATGCCATCACGACCCCACTCAATATCCATCGGGCGCTGGTAGTGCTTTTCAATGATGACCGCATAGCGCGCAAGTTCAATGACTTCATCATCAGTAAGCGAGAAGCGATTACGTTCAGAGACAGGCACATCGACGGTACGCACAGCCCGACCCTCGGGGCGTTCTGGATCGAATTCCATTTTGAGTAATTTTGACCCAATGCGCCGATTGACGATTGGATAAAAGCCCGATTCAAGCGTAGGCTTGAAAACGTAAAACTCGTCGGGGTTAACTGCACCTTGCACAACGGTTTCGCCTAAACCATACGATGACGTAATGAAGACCACATCTTCAAAACCTGATTCAGTATCAAGCGTAAACATCACGCCTGCGCTGCCCTTGTCAGAGCGCACCATACGTTGAATGCCTGCGGATAACGCGACATCGGCATGGGCATAACCTTTGTGTACACGATACGAAATCGCGCGGTCGTTATACAGCGAAGCAAACACATGACGAATTTTGTCAATCACGTCATCAAAGCCGACCACGTTTAAAAAGGTTTCTTGTTGACCCGCAAACGAAGCATCGGGCAAATCTTCGGCGGTTGCCGAAGAGCGCACAGCAAACGAACCTTTGCCATCGGCATCCAACTGTACAAAGGCTGACTTAATGTCATCATTCAACTGCTGCGGTAAAGGTGCTTCAGTAATCCATTGACGAATTTGTGCACCAGCTAACGCCAGTTCACGAACATCTTCAGGGTTTAAGGTGGTGAGGCGCTCGGCGATACGCTGATCAAGGCCGGTGCCAGATAGAAAATCACGAAATGCTTGGGCCGTTGTAGCAAAGCCACCCGGAACACGTACACCTGCGTCAGCGAGTTGACTGATCATCTCGCCTAGTGAAGCGTTTTTACCTCCGACTGAGTCAACATCCGTCATGCGGAGCTGCTCAAATGAAACAACGTACGACATAGAAACCACCTTGGACAATATAAGAAAGCGAGTTTGGTCAACGTGCCTAACAGGCTGACCAAACTGGCCTTAGTCGTCAATAGTCGTCAGTGCGTTAAAGCTTAAATCGTTAATAATCGTCATTGCCGTCAAGCTTTAATCAGCTGCGCGCGACCCTCAATTTGTTGCATCGCATTATACTACTCACGAATAATGTTTCGGACAACAATTGAATGAATAGCTCGCCGCTCGATCGCACCGTCTTTATCATCTCGGATGGCACTGGGATCACGGCTGAAACCTTTAGTCATTCTGTTTTGTCGCAATTTGATTCTGTCAGTTTCAAGCAAGTTCGGATGCCTTTTGTTGACACCGTTGAAAAGGCCGACGGTGTTGTGGGCCGTATCAATCGCTGTGCGATTGATCAAGGTAACAAACCCATTGTGTTCACCACGTTAGTAAACTCAGAAATCTTGTCGCGTGTAAAAACAGCCGATGCTTTATTTTTAGATTTGTTCGGTGCGTTTGTTGAACCGCTTGAGCAAAACTTAGGGGTCAAGTCGAGCCACTCAATTGGTAAGTCGCATCTTTCAGCCAGTTCAATTGCGTACCGCAATCGCATCGAAGCGATTAACTTTAGCTTGGCCCACGACGATGGACAATTCATCAAGGGGCTTGCACAAGCCGATGTGATTTTGATTGGTGTATCACGCTGTGGCAAAACGCCCACTAGCTTATATCTTGCGATGCAGTACGGCATCAAAGCCGCAAACTTTCCGTTGATCCCTGAAGACTTTGAACGTAACACGCTGCCGAGCACCTTGGTGCCACACAAACATAAATTGTTTGGGCTCACGATTCAACCCGAACGTTTAACCGAAGTGCGCAATGAGCGCAGACCAGACAGCGTGTATTCTTCATTGGCGCAATGCCGTCACGAAGTGGCAGAGGCCGAACGCCTCATGCGACGCGATTCGATTCCGATGCTCTCAACCACAACAAAATCAATCGAAGAGATTTCAACGACTGTGATGCAAGAAGTCGGGCTAGATAAGCATTCGACCTATTGACGACGCTGCGCCTTGGGTTCGACAAGCGTTCGACCGATTGACAACATCGCGCGTTGGGCTAAATCAGCCACTTATCCTGCTACCGGTTTTGGTCAGCTCGATTTGCGGTGCTGTCGCCGCTGTTCAAATAAACAAATCGCAGCAGCAGCCGTCACATTAAGTGACTCAGCGCCTGTAAGATCGTGTGCAATCTTGACGCGCAGCTTAGCGCGTTTAAGTAAGGCCGCATCGACACCCTGCCCTTCGTTACCAAAGACCCAGGCGCAATGATCTGGCAACTCTGTTACAAACAAGTCTTGTGCCTCAGTCAAAGAGGTCGCCACCAACGGAATCTCGAGTGTGGCGATCATTACTTCAATATCCGCTTGCTCGTGCAGACGCAACGCAAAATGTGCGCCCTGCCCGCTGCGCAATACGCGGGGCGACCACAAGGTGGCTGTACCCGTTGTGGCAAAGACCCGCTTGATGCCGGCCGCCGCACAGGTGCGAAGCAAGGTGCCTACGTTACCCGGATCTTGAATGCGATCCAACACCACCACCGATTCTTTGATGCGCATTGGTAAGGTATCAACCTTGGGTTGAACCACAAACAACACGCCTTGATTGGTATTAAAGTCAGAC
>CANKOW010000008.1 GCA_947484295.1 Alcaligenaceae bacterium
CTCTTGCATGCCATGCAAGCGCTCTCCCAGCTGAGCTATACCCCCAAAAAACTAAAGCCAGAACACTTAAAAGCTCAAAATAACCAGCTTTTTTACTAATCTGACTTCGATCTTGGCACTGAGAAAAAAGCACACAGTGTGTCTACAGCGAAGAAGCGAGATTATGCCTAATTTTTGGCTCTTATGCAAGTCGGCTGGAGGGCTGTGCCCTAAGGGTGAAGTCCCTATGGACGATCACCGGCAGCCAATTACCTCTGGGGTAGCGGGTGCTTAGTCACCAATTTCAGCGCGAAACGGCGAATTCAGTCCTCGCATATATTGATCTATGCCCCTGCGCTCTTGTTCTAAGAAGCGTTCGACCGCGTCGGCGAAGGCTGGGTGCGCCAGCCAGTGGGCCGACTGGGTCTGAACGGGTTCAAAGCCGCGGGCGAGTTTGTGCTCGCCTTGGGCGCCGCCCTCAATCACCGCGATATCGTTTTTAAGCGCCCATTCAAGCGGCGTGTAGTACGCCAATTCAAAGTGCAGGCAGTCAACGTGCTGCAGGGCGCCCCAGTAGCGCCCGTACAGCCTGCGCTGACCGTTGGTGGTGTCAAGCCATAGCAGCGAGGCCGCGATCGCTTGCTCGTCTTGATAGGCCAGTGCAAGCACGCAGTGTTCAGAAAGCGTGGCGCCCACCGCTTCAAAAAAAGCAGGCGTTAGGTAGGGCGGGTTGCCACGCTGATGATAGGTGTTGGCGTAACAGCGATAAAAAATATCCCAGTGCGCAGAGGTGAGTTCGGCGCCGGTGAAAACCTTAGTGGTAACGCCCGCGTCTTTCACCTTACGCCGCTCGGCACGGATTTTTTTTCGTTTCGGTTGGGTTAAGGATGCGAGAAAGGTTTCAAAGTCTGCCCACCCTCGATTAAACCAATGAAACTGTGTGTGCTTGCGTGGCATGCAGCCCGCGGCACACAGTGCGGCCGTGTCAGCCTCGTTGGTGTACAACACATGCAATGATGACAGCTTGCTTTCTTTTGCCCATTGCAGCAGCGCCTGAGCGGCAGCAGTGCGATGCGCATCGCTTGTCAACAGGCGCGCGCCCGGTACTGGGGTGAAGGGCACTGCCGCCAGCCATTTTGGGTAGTACTGCAGGCCGTGGCGCTGATACGCATCTGCCCAAGCCCAGTCAAACACGAACTCACCGTATGAATGCCCCTTGGCGTACAAGGGAACTGCCGCCACCAACGTGGCTGTTGTGGGGTCAACGGTGGTAGCGCCGTGGGTGTCCCACAGCAACAAGTGTTGCGGGTTCCAGCCGGTGTCGGTCGCGACGCTGCCAGACGATTCGAATGCTTTTAAAAATGCATGTTCACACAAGACGGACCCCCCGCTGAGGGTGACCAAGGCGTTCCATACAGATGGTTCGATCTCATCGATATGGTCAATGATTTGCAGATGCAGCGGCTGTGGTGACGTCATTGTGTTGGATGCTTGTTGCGGCGATAAAAGCCAATGAGCAAAACAAATCCCGTCAATAACAAAACGGGCAAGTTGCCCACTGAACTGTAAGGCGTGAGACCACGTTGGCCTTGCACACTAATATCTAAAACGGCTGCGCGATGAGGCGGCAAGCTTGCGAGTGTGCGGCCTTGTGGGTCAATGACGCCGGTCATGCCGGTATTAGTAGCGCGCAGCATGGGGCGCGAGGTTTCAAGTGCGCGCATGCGCGCCATTTGCCAGTGTTGCCGTAAGGCCCATGAATCACCGAACCAACCTAAGTTGCTAAAGTTGGCTAAGATTGTTGCGCCTGGTTGTGGTGCGGTTGCGCGCGCGAGTGCTGAGGTGCCTGACAGAGGGGCAGGCATCAGCGCCGGTAAAAGCTCTTCTCCAAATACGTCTTCGTAACAAATGTTGGGGGCAATGTGTTGACCACCCACAGCAAAGGGTCGTTGTTGCGTTGAGCCCCGATTGAAATCCCCCATCGGTATGCTGAGTAGATCGACGAACCAACGAAACCCCCAAGGCACGAACTCACCAAAGGGCACTAGGTGCTGCTTGTCGTACCGCAGAGCAGTGTGGCCGCTTGTCAGCGCCTCAAGTGGCGTTGTGCGGTCGATGCCAATCACGCTGTTGGTGTACGTGCCGGTGGTGCGATCAAACAGCGCTGCGCCCATCATGAGGGTGCTATTTTGTTCTGTGGCCAAGGCACGCCAAGCGTTCCAGACGGCTAGGCTCAGTTGGTGTTGAAAAACCGCTAACGCAGTTTCAGGTAATAAAACGAGTTCGGGTGAAGGCGCGCCGGTTTGGGTAGGTGTGGCCGCCAGCCTAAGATGTATGGCGATCGTTTGCTGGATATGATTTGGCGTAAATTTGATATCTTGCTCGACATTGCCTTGCACGAGTCGCACTGCAAGCAGTTGTCCACTGTCAGTTGTCCAACTGTGCTGTTTGAGGCCCCAACCTGCGCATGCAACCACAAGGGCAATCAAGACGACCAACGCGTTTTTGGGTTGGTGTGTGCGGGCATGCTGTGCTGTTTGGATCAGTGCGGTAAGCGCTGCCGCGGTAAACGCAGCAATAAACGTGACGCCATAGACGCCCAACACGGGAGCCCAGCCGGCAAACCAGCTATCGACATGGGCATAACCACTGTTCAGCCACGGAAAACCCGTAAAGAGTGTGCCACGCAACCATTCTCCTAGTGCCCATGCCGCCGCCCACAGCGCCGCTGCGGTGATCAGTGAGACCGGTGTTTGCGCGACCCGCCCCTGCATGTAGGGGGTGAGGGTACGCGCTAGCCACGCGGCAAGTGAAACGAACAGAGCCAAGAAGGCACTCAGCGCCGCGAGCGCGAGGCATGCCAAGGGTAGTGGCATCAACCCGTAGGTGTGCATGCTGATGGTCAGCCAATACACCCCAACAACAAAATGTGCCAACGCAAACAACCATGCCCGCCGTGCCGCCATAAGCGCAGTGGGCGCACGCCAGACACAATGCGCCAGCCAGGCCATCGTGACTAACTCAAGAGGGCTCAATACCCATGCGGGGAGGGGGTCTGGCGCAAAACTTAAGGCGTGCACGGCACCTGTTAGCAGCAAGCTAAGTGTCAAGCGCCATTTCAAGTACCACGCCGCCACGCTTTAATCGGCCTTAGACGCAGGTATGCTGTCGTTGAGCAGACGCCGCTTGACGCGTAACCACAGCGCGCGCCTTGTATCGGCGCGCATCACCTCGATGCGTAAATCCGCATGTACGCAAAAATCACCGCGATGCGGAATGCGGCCGAGTGCGTGTGCCAACCAGCCGCCCACCGTGTCGTAGTCGCCGTCGGGCAAGTTGGTGTTTAGTGCGGTGTTAAAAGTTTCGATTTCAGTTGTCGCCAAGACACGCCAGGCTTGCGCACCGTCTGAAAAAATTGTTTGTTCGCCGGCGACGTCGTACTCGTCTTCGATTTCTCCAACGATTTGCTCAAGCACGTCTTCAAGCGTCACTAAGCCCGTGATGCCGCCGTACTCGTCAATGACAACGGCGATATGGTTGCGATTGCTGCGAAACTCTTGCAACAACACATTCAGCCGCTTGGTTTCGGGAATAAAGACCGCCGGGCGCACTAAATCGCGCAGTGTGAGCGTTGGGTCCACCAGGTAGCACAGTAAATCTTTGGTCATCACCACGCCGATGATGTTGTCGCGCGATTCTTCGAACACCGGAAAACGTGAGTGCGCGGTTTCGATGATGTCCGGTAGCAGGTCAGCGATCGACTCACTGACATCGAGCAGATCCATGCGTGCACGCGGCACCATGATATCCACCACCGTTTGCTCAGACACGGCGAGCGCACCCTTGAGCATCGAGTATGAATCGGAGTCGATCAGGTTGCGTGCGCGTGCGGCGTCAAGCACAGTCATGATGCCTTCCCGGTCTTCGGGTTCGCGTCGCACCAGCGACAGCAGGCGATCAATTAAGCGGGGTCGTGCGGCTTTGGCTGAGTCGCTTGAAGTCTCAGCAGCAGGATAGGGATCTGACATTGTCCAAAGACAGAGTAATGGGAGGTCTAGGATAACCTGAAAGCGCTGTCATACACGCACTACTATGGCGCGACTTTACAGATCAAGGCAGAAGATAGGGGTCGTGAATCCCTATTTGCGCCAAAATCTTTGTTTCTAAGGCTTCCATATGCTTGGCTTCACGGGCTTTGAGGTGATCGTAGCCAAGTGCGTGCAAGGTGCCATGTAGCGTCAGATGCGCGGCATGCGCTAAAAATTTTTTATGCTGCACTTTGGCTTCGCGCTGTAAAACTGGCACGCAGATGACGATGTCGCCGCTTAATTTGCCGTCGGGCTGCTCACCGTACGCAAAGGTCAGTACATTGGTGGCGTAATCTTTTTTACGATAAGCGCGGTTGAGGCTTTGCGCTTCGGGCAGACCTACCAAACGAATACTTAAGTAAGCGCCGGTAAAGGATTGCTTTTGATCGTCGTGCGCCGCGTAGAGCGCTCGTTGTACCCAAGCGCGTAAGCGCCAGCGCGGCAAACGCGGCTCTGCCTTGGCGTACTGCACCGATAAAGAGAACTCAGGCTTTTGTTTGCTCGTCTTGTTCATAGGCGTCAACGATTCTGGCAACCAAGGGGTGCCGCACCACATCACGACTCGTGAAGTGCGTGACGGCAATCCCTTTGACGTCTTTGAGTACCTTGACCGCGTGGGCAAGACCGCTTTTATGCCCTTTGGGAAGATCAACCTGCGATGGGTCGCCCGTAATCACGGCCTTGCTGCCAAACCCAATCCGCGTCAGAAACATTTTCATTTGCTCGGGCGTGGTATTTTGCGCTTCGTCCAAAATCACAAAAGCGTGATTGAGCGTGCGACCACGCATGTAAGCCAGCGGCGCGATTTCGATTGTTTGTTTTTCAAACAGACGTTGCACACGTTCGGCACCCATCAAGTCATACAGAGCGTCGTACAGTGGTCGCAAGTAAGGGTCAACTTTTTGTGCCAGATCGCCGGGCAAAAAACCTAAACGTTCGCCCGCTTCAACCGCTGGTCGCGTGAGAATCAGGCGCTGCACGGTTTCGCGCTCTAGGGTGTCGACTGCGCACGCCACGGCCAGCCAAGTTTTGCCGGTGCCTGCCGGACCCACGCCAAAGGTGATGTCGTGTTTCAAAATGTTATTGAGGTAATCGCGTTGGCGTGGCGTGCGCGGCCGTAAGTCACTACGGCGCGTGCGCAAGGCAATGGTGCCGCTTTCGTCATCCAACGGTGGAAACTCGCTTGGATCAAACTCTTGTTTGGCCGTATGTTGCGCACGACCTACGCCAATTTCAACCAACCCTAATTGGATATCATCCACCGAAATTGGATGTTTAGCAGCGCGTTGATGTAATGCAAACAGCATCGTGCTGGCGGCCTCGGCATTGGCACCGTACATCGTGATTTTGTTGCCTTGACGCTTTAACTCAAGGTCTAGGCCCTCAGCAAGTTGGCGTAGGTTTTCGTCGAGTGGGCCGCATAAATTTGAAAGCTGTTGGTTGCTGCCTTCGAGGTTGAGTTTGACGGGATGTGGGCGCGCGCGCGAAGATGTTTTCACCGTGGCGCGCGTCATGCCGAAGCACCATCGCTCGTCATAACACGCCCTCTGAAGGTGTTCGCCATGGCGTCGGTGATGACAACATCAATCATTTGCCCGATCAGGCGCGGATGCCCGGCAAAATTGACGATACGATTATTGTCAGTGCGGGCGCTAAGCTCGTTGGCATCACGGGCTGAGGTGCCTTCTACCAATACGCGTTGGGTTGAGCCCACCATGCTGCGAGCAATCACATTGGCCTGCTCGTTAATCTTGGCTTGCAGACGTTGCAGGCGTTCTAACTTGACTGTTTGGGGTGTGTCGTCGACCAGATCGGACGCCGGAGTACCTGGGCGGCGCGAGTAGACAAACGAAAACGAAGTGTCAAAACCGACGTCGTCGATGAGCTTCATGGTTTTTTCAAAGTCTTCTTCGGTTTCGCCCGGAAACCCAACAATAAAGTCAGACGATAGGGTCAAGCCGGGGCGTGCGGCACGTAGTTTTCGAACCACTGACTTGAACTCAATCGCAGTGTAGCCGCGCTTCATGGCCGCCAAGACGCGATCGCTTCCCGCCTGCACCGGCAGGTGCAAAAACGATACCAGCTTGGGCAGTCGTGCATAGACTTCGGTCATGCGGGTGGTCATTTCTTTTGGATGTGAGGTGGTGTAGCGAATGCGCTCAATGCCGGGGATCTCGTGCACGTATTCAAGTAGTGTGGCAAAGTCGGCAATCTCAGCCGAGTGCGTGTGATCCAAATCATCAAGCGTTTTATTGCCGCCGGCACTGCCAGTGTGTCCGCCCATTTTGCCGCGATACGCGTTGACGTTTTGGCCAAGCATGGTCACTTCTTTGACGCCCTGATCAGCGAGGTCGGCGACTTCGGTTAAGACGTCTTCGAAGGGGCGTGAGATCTCTTCGCCGCGGGTGTAGGGCACCACACAGAAGCTGCAATATTTGCTGCAGCCTTCCATGATGGATACAAAGGCTGAGGCACCCTCAACACGTGGGGGCGGCATAGCGTCAAATTTTTCGATTTCAGGAAAACTGATATCGACTTGCGAACGCCCTTCGAATTTGCGCCGTGCAATGAGCTCGGGCAAGCGGTGCAAAGTTTGCGGGCCAAAGACGATGTCTACATAAGGCGCGCGATCGACAATGGCCGAACCTTCTTGGCTGGCGACGCAGCCGCCCACGCCAATGACTAGGTTTGGATTCAGCGCTTTGAGGTGTTTGATGCGACCAAGATCTGAAAAGACTTTTTCTTGAGCCTTTTCACGGACCGAGCAGGTGTTAAACAAAATGATGTCGGCGTCATCAGCGGTTTTTGTGAGAACCGCGCCATGCTCTTGCCCAAGCACGTCTAGCATTTTGGCAGAGTCGTATTCATTCATCTGGCAACCGAAGGTGCGGATGAAGACCTTTTTGGGGTCGGGACTAGTGTCGGGTACTGCTGCAATATCAGAATTTTGCATGAGGGCGCCGGTGCGGGTGTTGATCCCGTGGGCTAAGAAGATAAAAGGTTAGTGTAACGCTGTTGTAGGCGACTTATTCTTCGTAGACTTCGTCGGCTTGCTCGGCTTTTTTGACCGGCTTAATCAGGTCTTCGCGTTTGACGCCAAGCCACATGGCGATAGCCGCTGCCACAAATACCGATGAATAAATACCAAACCAGATGCCGATGGTCAGTGCAAGGGCAAAGTAGTGCAGGGTTGGGCCACCAAACAGCAGCATGGCCATCACCATCATTTGGGTGCTGGCGTGGGTGATGATGGTGCGAGAAATAGTCTGTGTAATCGCGCCATCGATGACTTCGACCACTGACATATTGCGTTCTTTGCGAAAGTTTTCACGGATTCGATCCATGATCACGACCGACTCGTTGACCGAGTAACCCAATACGGCCAATACGCCAGCCAGCACCGAGAGTGAAAACTCCCAGCCAAAAAAGGCAAAAAACCCCAGAATAATGACGACGTCGTGTAGGTTTGCCAATACTCCGGCGACGGCAAACTTCCACTCAAAGCGAATGGCCAGATACACGACAATACCAATGATCACAAACAGCAACGCCAGCAAGCCGTTCTCGACGAGCTCTCGGCCTACCTGAGGCCCAACGAACTCCACGCGACGCAACTCAACTGTTGCATCTGCAGCCTTGAGTGCTTTCATGACGGTTTCGCTTTGTGTCGCCGAGCTTTGTCCTGGGGCAAGGGGTAAGCGGATCATCAGGTCGCGCGAGGTGCCAAAATTTTGTACTTGAAAATCGGTATAGCCCAAGCCGGACACGACCGAGCGCACCTGTTCAATCGGCGCAGCTTGGGTGTAGTTGACTTCCATCACGGTGCCGCCGGTAAATTCGATCGACAGATGAAAGCCACGCGTGACGATAAAGAACACCGCAAGAATGAACGTGATAAAGCTAATTGCGTTCAAGACCACTGCGTGGCGCATGAAGGGGATGGTGCGACCGATTCTGAAAAATTCCATGATCTTTTAGGTACTAAGCAATTGCCGGCGGCGCGGTGGCGCCCCCGAGCGTGAAGTGCAGCATTAAATTCAGTCTTTGGGTTTCCAAACTGTACCGATCGAAATAGATTGCAGTTTCTTTTGGCGTCCGTACCAGAGATTTGCCAAGGCGCGAACACCCACCACTGAGGTAAACATCGAAGTCAAAATCCCCAGGCAGTGCACCACAGCAAAGCCGCGTACGGGGCCAGAGCCAAACACCAAGAGTGCAACGCCTACGATCAGCGTAGTGAGGTTCGAGTCAAGAATCGTGCTCCAGGCGCGTTCAAAGCCAAGGGTGATTGCTTGTTGAGGCGCTTCGCCATTACGAAGCTCTTCGCGAATGCGCTCATTGATCAACACATTGGAATCAATCGCCATACCGAGTGTCAGGGCAATCGCGGCGATACCTGGCAGGGTGAGGGTTGCCTGCAACATGGACAAGACCGCGAGCAGCATCAAGACGTTCAGTGCGAGGCCAATGGAGGAAAACATTCCAAACAGTTGGTAATAGATCAGCATAAAAATTGCGATCGCAATAAAACCATAGAGCGTTGAATTAAAGCCCTTTGAGATATTTTCGGCACCCAGGCTTGGTCCGATCGTGCGCTCTTCGATGATTTCCATGGGAGCGGCCAGCGAGCCCGCGCGCAACAGCAAAGCCGTATCGGCAGCTTCTTCGGCAGACATGCTGCCCGAAATTTGCACCTGACCGCCTGGGATCTCGCCGCGGATGACCGGTGCAGTTACGATCTCGCCACGGCCTTTTTCAAACAGCAAAATCGCCATGCGTTTGCCGACGTTGTCGCGTGTGATGTCGCGAAAAATACGCGCGCCCTTTGAGTCGAGCGTAAGATGAACTGCCGCCTGTTGCGACAGATTGTCGCGCCCGGCTTGTGCATCTTGCAGGTTTTCACCGGTCAAAATCACTTGGCGACGTAATAAGAGGGGGCGGCCATCGCGATCTTGGTAACGCTCAAGACCGAAGGGTACTGTGCCCGCAATTAAGGCGCTTCTAGCAGTTTCTGAGTCGTCAACCATTCTGATTTCGAGTGTCGCGGTGCGGCCCAAAATGTCTTTGGCTTTAGCCACGTCTTGTACGCCCGGCAATTGCACCACGATACGATCAGCGCCTTGCTGCTGAATCACGGGTTCTGCGACGCCAAGCTCATTGATACGGTTGTGCAGGGTGGTGATGTTTTGCTTAAGCGCATTTGCCTGCACGGCAGTCATCGCCGTTTGGCTAAGAGTGGCTATGACTTGTTGGCGAGCGCCTTCTGTTCGTTCAACCATCTGCAGATCGGGGTTGCGAGTCCGCAGGCTGCTGATGGCACGGTCGCGGTTGGCCGCGCTTGAAAACGACAACACGACCGACATCGCGCTGCGCTCGATACCGGTATTTTCAATTCTTTGATCACGCAAGGCAGCACGCAGATCGGTCACAAGTGAGTCGTAGCGTGCGGCGAGCGCACCTTGCATATCAACTTGCAGTAAAAAGTGAACGCCGCCACGCAGGTCAAGCCCCAGATACATAGGGTGTGCACCGATGGCGCTCAGCCAACTCGGTGAGGCGGGCAGTAGGTTTAAAGCTACCGTGTAAGTTGGCTCGGCCGGATTTGGATTGAGTGCTTTTTCAATGGTGTCGCGCGCCAGAATTTGTTGATCTGTGTTGGCGAACCGAACGCGAACCGTGCCAACGGGACCGTTTTGTTCAAAGGCGGCACCGGTACTGGGCACGCCAGATTTTTTCAAAATATCTTGGGCGCGATCGAGCATGCCCGCATCAAGTTTGAGAGTCGATTTTGCGCTTGAAATCTGTACAGCAGGAGACTCGCCGTACAGATTAGGCAGCGTATAGAGCAGGCCGATCACAACCGCAACCAGCACCGTCAGGTATTTCCAAATAGGGTAGCGGTTCATTGCCGACGGGGATCAATAAGAGTGTGACCCCGGCGCAACATGCGACGGGGTGTTCAAGCAAAGCCTTACAGCGCTTTGATTGTTCCTTTGGGTAGCACTATCGCGACAGACGCTTTTTGCATCACGACCTCAATGGGCGTAGTGCCATGCTCAGAGATTTCGATGGTAACGTAGCTATCACTGACTTTGCTGACCTTGCCAAGCAAACCGCCAGCGCAAATAACTTCATCGCCCTTTGCCAAAGCCGCTAATAGCGCTTTATGCTCTTTTTGGCGCTTCATTTGGGGGCGGATCATCAAAAAGTACAGCACCACGAACATCAAAACGATTGGGGCCATGCCCATTAACGAACTAGCAGTATCGCCGGCTTGGGCCAGCAAGAGGCTGGAAATTGCTTGAGCAGACATTAAGGTCTCCTTTGGGTAAATGTGAAACGCTGGCTATTGTACCGACTTGGCGGCGCGATCTCTTGCAAACTGGGCTCGCCAAGCTTGAAAGTTGCCATTCTCTATGGCTTGGCGCATTTCAGCCATGATTGTCAGGTAAAAGTGAAGGTTATGGACCGTATTTAGACGCGAACCGGTGATTTCGTTTGATTTTTGCAGATGGTGCAGGTAAGACAGTGAAAAATTCTTGCAGGTGTGACAGGTGCAACTGGGGTCGAGCGGCGAAATGTTGTCGCGGTATTGGGCATTACGAATCTTGACGTCGCCAAATCGCGTGAAGAGCCAGCCATTACGGGCGTTGCGGGTGGGCATCACGCAATCGAACATGTCGATGCCTTGTGCGACTCCTTGCACGAGGTCTTCGGGGGTACCGACTCCCATTAAGTAGCGTGGGGAGTTGGTGGGCAGACGCGGTGCCACGTGGGCGAGGATTCGCATCATGTCTTCTTTTGGTTCGCCGACGGATAGCCCTCCAATCGCATAGCCATGAAAGCCAATGTCTTCTAAACCCGCCAGCGATTCGTCGCGTAGGGTTTCGAACATTCCACCCTGTACGATTCCAAACAGTGCGTTGGGGTTGTTGAGTGCATCAAAGCTTTCGCGCGAGCGTCGGGCCCAACGCAACGACATGCGCATTGAAACGGCAGCCTCTTCAGGTGTGGCGGGGCGATCATTGATCATGTAGGGCGTGCACTCATCGAACACCATGGCGATGTCTGAATTGAGTTCAGTTTGAATGCGCATGGATTCTTCTGGGGTTAAAAACAGACGTGTTCCGTCGATCGGCGAGGCAAATTTGACCCCCTCTTCGGTAATTTTGCGCATGCCCTGCAGGCTAAACACCTGAAAACCACCCGAGTCGGTTAACAAAGGTTTGTGCCATTGCATAAAACCATGCAAACCACCGTGCTTCGCGATCACTTCAGTGCCAGGGCGCAACCAAAGGTGAAAAGTATTGCCAAGCACGATTTGTGAGCCAACTTCGTCAAGCTCATGGGGCATCATGGCTTTGACGGTGCCATAGGTGCCAACCGGCATAAAGATTGGGGTCTCGACCACACCGTGATTGAGCGTCATGCGCCCGCGTCGCGCTAAGCCATCGGTGGCAAGTAGTTCGAAGCTCAGGCCGGTGAGGGCGCTGTCCGCTGTCTGGTTAGCTTGAGGTGTGGTGCTAGGGGTCGTCACAATTGAGGTTTCCGTTCAAGAAACATGGCGTCGCCATAACTAAAGAAGCGATAGCGTTGTTCGATTGCATGTTGATAGGCGTGGCGCATTTGGTCTAGGCCAATGAAGGCGGCCACTAGCATAAGCAACGTCGATTGCGGTAGATGAAAATTTGTAATCATCGCATCAACGACTTGATAGTCAAAACCAGGGGTGATAAATAACCGAGTGTCGCCAGTTTGAGCGGTCACTGCAGCTCTTTGCTCTTTTTGCTCTGCGGGCGCCTGCGGCGCGCTGGG
The DNA here is from genome assembly GCA_947484295.1 of Alcaligenaceae bacterium. Classification (GTDB taxonomy): domain Bacteria; phylum Pseudomonadota; class Gammaproteobacteria; order Burkholderiales; family Burkholderiaceae_B; genus Zwartia. Next base: position 11,883 of record CANKOW010000008.1, read on the forward strand.
GTTGCGCCCTGCCGGCTGACCCGAGGCAGAAGTGGAACTCTTTGATGAGTTCGGTGGTAGTGCAGCATGCTGAGCAAAAAAAGTGTTCTTTGCAAGCAGGGCTCTTGTGAGATAACAGTCGGCAAGGTCTGGGTTGTCTTTTGCCGCTGACTCAAGCGAACGTACGCTGGTCGTGCCGACTGCGATCACGCGGCCCCCCATGCTGCGTGCGCGAGCAATCGCTTCAAGGGTCTCGGGCGGCACGGTGTAGCGCTCGGCGTGCATGATGTGCTCGTCGAGGTTGTTCACGCGTACTGGTTGAAACGTACCTGCACCCACGTGCAATGTTACGAAGGCACGCTTGATGCCCGCGGCGTCGAGTTGCGTAAATAAGGCTTGATCAAAATGCAGCCCCGCGGTGGGTGCAGCCACAGCCCCAGGCTCGCGAGCGTAGATGGTTTGGTAGCGGTCGTCATCGGCGTCATCGGGTTGATGCGTGATGTACGGCGGTAGGGGTGTGGCACCAAACTGCTCAAGCAGTTCGAGCACGGGTTGTTCAAATTCTAGGATGAATAAATCGTTGTCACGGCCAAGCACCCGCGCGTTGAATGACTCGGCTAAGCGCAACACACCGCCCGCCGTCGGTGATTTGCTTGAACGAATATGCGCGAGGGCGGTAGCCAAGCCGGTGACCCGCTCAATCAGCACTTCAACCTTGCCACCGGTGGTCTTGTGCCCAAATAAACGAGCCTTAATGACCCGTGTGTCGTTGAATACCAATAAGTCGTTGGGGCCCAACAGGCTTAGCAGGTCGGTAAATTGTCGGTCGTGCAGCTCGCCAGTCTCGTTGACATGCAGTAAGCGGCTAGCCGTGCGAGTCGGCGCAGGTGTCTGCGCGATTAGCTCGGGCGGTAGCGCGTAATCAAAATCAGCAACGGTTAATGAGATGGTCAAGGCAATAGCGTCGGTAGCGGTTCGGGAGATTTTGAGGCGACTTACTTCGATTTTGCAAAACAAGCCACTAAAGATCGGGCATTTTAAGCCCCTCAAGATACTTTTTTTGTATGCTGTGGGTTGACACGAAAAAACAGGCGACGGTAATGACAGGTTTGCAGGCAAAGACAGGCTCTTTATTTATACCGCTTTGGACGCGAGCGACAGATTTGAGACAGATTCGGGCGCGAGCCATAGATTTGACACGAGTTTGGGTGCGAATGACAGATTTGAAGCGAATTTGGGCGCAAGCCACAGAACCTCGTGTGAAGCAAATGTTTTGCGGTGTGGCGCTTGGGTTGAGTGTGTTGTTTGGTTCGAGCAGCGCCTGTGCGCAAGCTGGCTTGCCGCCTGAGCTTGCACGTGCTTGGGCGCAAACAAAATTACCTGAATCCTCGCTATCCGTTCTTGTACAAGAAATCGGCGGCCCGCAGCTATTTGCCGTGTCGCCTGAGTTGCCGCGTAACCCTGCGTCGGTGATGAAGCTAGTGACGACCTATGCGGCCGTGTCGCGTTTGGGGCCAAACTACACCTGGAACACAGACCTATTGATTGGGGCCAACGCCAAAGCTTCAGAGCAAGGTGTATTGAGCGGCCCACTGTATCTTCGCGCGGGGGGTGATCCGATCTTTTTATTGCAAGACCTTTGGCGCTTACTGCGTGACCTGCGGTTGCGCGGCGTGCGCGAAATCCCTGAAATTGTGATCGACCGTTCAATTTTTGGCGATGTGACGATTGATCCGAGCACGTTTGATGGTTCTGCTTACAGCCCGTATAACGCGAGCCCCGATGCCTTTATGGTGGGCTTTGGTGCCGTGCGCTTAGTGTTTTCGCCCGATCCAGGCACGCGCAGCTGGAAGTCGTTTGTCGACCCACCCATGGCGGGTGTGCAGATTGACGGCAACGTGCAGTGGGTAGATGGCGTATGCCCGGGCTCGCCCAACATCAGCACCGACATCACGATGACCGAAGGCACGGTTAAGTTTCGCGTTTCGGGTAAGGCCGTGGGCTCTTGTGGCGAGTTTGAAGTGTTTCGTTTGGCCTTCTCGCAACAAGAATTTGGCGCACGTGTACTGCGTTCGTTGTGGCAAGAGTTAGGGGGGGTCATTACCGGGCCGATCCGCAGTGGCCCGATTCCAGCCGGGGCGATCATCGTAGCCTCGCATCAGTCACCCCCTCTGTCTGAAGTGATTCGTTTAATCAATAAGCGCAGTAACAACGTGATGACGCGAGTCTTATTGCTGACGCTAGGTGCTGAAAATGGACGTCGCCCGGCGACGGTCGCTGGTAGCGTACAAGTTGCCCAAGAGGTCTTAGCGCGTCAAGGCTTGCCAATGAAAGGGATGGTGCTCGATAACGGTTCGGGTTTGTCGCGCAACGGCGTAGTGTCGGCCGACAGTTTGGCGCAGATGCTACAAAAAGCCTGGACCTCAACTGTGATGCCAGAGTATGTCGCCTCGCTGTCGATTCTTGGCTCGGATGGCACCACACGCAATCGCCTGCGCGATCCGTCAACCAAATCGATGGCACATCTTAAAACGGGCGCCTTGCGTGATGTGCGTTCAGTCGCAGGCTACGTGTGGGGTGCTAGCGGAAAGCGCTACGTCGTGATTAGTATGGTGAACCATGAGCGGGCCCATGAGGCGCGCTCGTTTGAAAACGCGCTAATCGCCTGGTTGACTGCGCGATGAAGCCACCTACACACTTGACCAAGTCACTGATACTGCACAAACTACCGAGGCGGCTAGTCAATCGATGAAGAGCAAACAATCTAACGGGGCAGCGAATCGATGAAGAGTGCAGCGCTGCGGAACTTTTACAAAATACTCATACTCTCGGTGTTACTTGGTGTTTGTACAAGTGCGCAGGCACAAATCTGTGATGGTCGTTTTTTTCGCAACGGCGGTGTGATTGAGATTGGTAGCTCGGGCATGTTGACTGTCTCGGCTAAGTTAACGTTCAGCCAAGTTAAAAAAACTTCAGGCACTGCATGTCAGGCACTGGTGAAAGGTTTTGCCAATTATGCACTGGTGAGTTTTTTAAGCGGCTCGAGCGATATCGATCATGTCTTAAACGTAAGTGGCAACCAAACAAGCGTCACGAATGCGCGCCCCGGTAAGTCTGCAGGCGCGGCCACCTTTAATGTGCAGTTGCTGGGGTTATTTGGTTTTGGCGCACCCATTCGAGCTGCAGGGCAAAAGTTTCCTGCGCAGTCTTATTCCCTGGCAGTGGGCGATCCTAAGCGCGGTTCTAGCACGCCAGTGGGGGTCCGAATGGGCGAAAAAACGGTAGGTGCGCAGCAGTCTATTCAAACTGCGATCGGTAAGTTGCAATGCTGGCCCGTGCGCTATGCCCGCAGTACAGATGCGACCACCGCACAGGTACAGGGCATGGTGCTACCGATCCCATCGATTCAATCTCAAGTGACTGACTGGTTTTGCCCAACGACTAATCTTGTGATGAAACAAGAGATCGAGCACTCTGGTCAAAAATCAGTAATTGAGGTGAAGGTGTTACGTTAAAGGGGCCGCGCGACTCAAAACCCTAGGTCACCCCACCTCGTATCTGCATGCGTCCGGATTGTGGCATAGGTTAGAAGATCTTAAAGCCCCAGTTCACCCCAAATCGCATCCACTCGTGCCTTAGTCGCGGCATCCATCGTAATCGGCGTGCCCCATTCGCGTTGAGTCTCGCCCGGCCATTTGTTGGTGGCGTCGAGACCCATTTTTCCGCCAAGTCCTGACACCGGCGAGGCGAAATCCAGATAATCGATGGGGGTGTTTTCAACGAGAAGTGTGTCGCGCACCGGATCCATGCGCGTGGTCATTGCCCAGACCACTTCTTTCCAGTCGCGCGGGTTGATGTCTTGATCGACGACGACAATAAATTTTGTGTACATGAACTGGCGCAAGATGCTCCACAAACCAAACATCACACGTTTGGCGTGGCCCGGATACTGTTTGCGAATCGACACGACGGCCAGGCGATAGCTACAGCCTTCGGGCGGCAGATAAAAGTCAACAATCTCAGGTAGCTGTCGGCGCAAAATCGGCACGAAGACTTCATTGAGTGCGACGCCTAGTATGGCGGGCTCATCGGGTGGCTTGCCTGTGTAGGTGGTGTGATAAATCGGGTTGCGACGCATGGTGATGCGCTCAACCGTAAACACAGGAAACCAGTCTTGCTCGTTGTAATAGCCAGTATGGTCGCCATAAGGGCCCTCAAGCGCAAGTTCGTAATCCGACGCGGGTGGCGGGTTCACGCCTTGCGGGACAACAGGTTTGATTGCGCGCGGATTTGAGCTCGGTAGCAAATGCCCCTCGAGCACAATTTCGGCAGTCGCCGGAACCGACAGGTCGCTGCCTAGTGCTTGGGTGACTTCAGTGCGTGCGCCACGCAGCAAACCTGAGAATTGATATTCAGACAAGCTGTCCGGGACAGGCGTGACGGCGCCCAAGGTAGTGGCTGGGTCGGCTCCTAGCGCTACCGCAATGGGGAAAGGCGTACCGGGGTGTGCCAGCGCGTGATCTCTAAAATCAAGCGCGCCGCCGCGGTGCGACAACCAGCGCATGATGAGTTTGTTGCGGCCAATCATTTGCTGTCGATAAATACCTAGATTTTGTCGACGTGCGTTGGGGCCTCGCGTGATCACCAGGCCCCAGGTGAGTAACGGCGCAACGTCGCCGGGCCAGCAGGTCTGGATGGGCAGTTTGGTCAGATCTACATCATCGCCTTCCCAAACGATGTCTTGGCAAGGTGCACCACGAACCGTTTTGGGGCTCATGTCCCATAAGGCGGCTTTGAGCATTGATACTTTTGCTAAGGCATCACGAAAGCCCTTTGGAGCCTCGGGTTCGCGTAACGACGCGAGCAGTTCACCGATCTCGCGTAAGGCACCTACGTTTTCGGCGCCCATCCCACGCGCTACGCGCGCCGGTGTGCCAAACAAGTTTGCCAAGACCGGCATTGAGGCAGGTTGGCCGTTGTGCGTGGCGTTTTCAAACAGCAGGGCGGGGCCCTCGGCTTTGAGAACGCGATCCGAAATCTCGGTCATCTCAAGTGAGGTGGATACCGGTTGACTGATGCGTTTGAGTTCGCCCGAGCGCTCAAGCTGCACGATAAAATCTCTTAAGTCTTTGTATTTCACGGTCTTGATTCGCCAAAACGGTTACAGTTCTACGATGCACACAAGGTTAACACCGGCCATGCTTGACCCCAAGGTGAAGCAACCATGACCCCACAGCGCTTGAGCCCTCTCAGCGGTGTGGTCGCGCCTAGCCCGTTGGGCGTGATTCAACAGTTGATGAGTGGGCTTTACCGCAACCTCGCTGAGTTTGTCCGCACCTGCGCGATCTACCTTGGGATCACAGTTCTTGTCGCCGGTACGATGGTGCTGACGATGCCCACACTTCGTGGGCAGGCCTTGCAAATTCATTCAGCGTTGCTGTATGCGCTGGTCCCTGACGCGTTGATTCCGCAGGCCACGACGAACACGAGCGCGCCAGTCGGGACGATCGTTGCCGCCGTTGATTTAGAACCGCTGCGTGGTCAAACGTTGCCGCCTGCCGCACTTGGGCGTCCCGCTCCAGCGGTACCGGCGCCACAGGATTTGGTGGGGGCAGCACCACCACCGCCTAGCATTGCAACGGTGCAACAGGCGTTAGCCGTGGCGGCGCAGGCGCCTGCTTCGGGCAGTGCCGTCACGCTTGCACAGGTTTTACAGCGTCAGGCCGTCAGTCAAAGCCAGCAAGATGCGTTAATTCAATATTTGTCTCGCAAGTATTTGGTGGCAACGCAAGCCGCTCAGATGTTTGTTGAAACAGCTTATGTGGTGGGTGATGAATTAAAAGTAGATCCGTTGTTATTGCTTGCGATCATCGCGACTGAGTCACGCTTTAATCCCTACGCCGGCGGTCAGGTGGGTGGCCCAACTGGGCTGATGCAAGTGATGATGAGTGTCCATCGAGATAAATTTACTCAACTCGGGCGTGGCGAAACGATGGTGTTTAATCCGGTCGCTAATATTCGCGTTGGTGCTTTTATTTTGGCTTATTGCATTCGCACTCGAGGCTCTGTGGCGGGTGGGTTGCTGTGTTATTGCGGCGCCAGCGGCCCTAATGCCGACGGGGGCTATACAAAAAAAGTGTTGTCCGAGCGCCGTCGTTTAGCGCTCGCGGGTTCAATCGCACTCAAAGATTGAGAGCAAAAGCCAAGCCTCAAGCGTTAGCCTAAAAACGCCCTCATGCGATGAACAGCCTCTTGCAGGCGCTCGAGCCCGGTGGTGTAGGCAAACCGCATGGTATTGGCGGCATGTGCGGGGCCAAAATCTAAGCCCGCCACGGCAGCAACACGTGCACCGTTGAGCAGCGCAGCCGAAAAAGCGCTACTGTCTGACGAATGTGCCGAGATATCTCCATAAATATAAAATGCACCGTCGGGCGTCACGGGTACATCAATATTTAAGCTTTTTAAGGCCGGCACCAAATAATCGCGGCGTTGCCTAAAGGCTTCGCGGCGCTGCTCAAACAGCGCCAGAGCCTCAGGTTCGAAGCAAGCGATCGCGCCATGCTGCGCCAATGTGGGCGCGCAGATGGCTAAGCTTGCTGCCATTTTTTCGATGGGCTCAACCATATGGGTTGGCACAATCATCCAACCCAAGCGCCAGCCCGTCATATTGAAATATTTTGAGAAGCTATTTAGGATAATCAGGTTGTCATCGATAGCAAGGGCCGATTGACGCGTGTCGTCGTACGATAAGCTTAGATAAATTTCATCCATCATGACAAAACCGTTGCTTGCATGCACTTGTTTAATCAGGCGTGTGAGTGCGTCACGCGGGATCGAGGTGCCGGTGGGGTTGCTTGGCGAGGCGATCAAGACACCGCGCGTGTCGGGCCCCCAGTGTTGCGCGATGTCGGTGTCTGAGAGTTGAAAACGGTTGGCGATGGTGGTGGGGATGAGTTTGGTAGTGCCGCCGGCCGCACCGACAAAGTTGCGATTGGGTGGGTAGCAAGGGTCGGGCATCAAGACTTCATCACCGGGGTTGATCAGTGCCATCGCGGCTAGCAGCAGTGCGCCGCTCGCACCCGAGGTCACGATGACCCGGTTGGGATCGACTTTGGCGCCAAGTTGCGTGGTGTAAAACCCAGCGATCGCTTCTCTGAGTTCAGGCAGGCCAGCAGGGGGTGAGTAGCCACTTTTGCCAGACTGCGCCGCAAGTTGCATCGCTTGGATCACTTGCGGGGCTGCGGTAAAGTCGGGTTCTCCGACGCCAAGGCTGATAATGTCGATGCCACTGCGTTGTAACGCTGTGGCTTGTTTAAAAAGTTCGACCGCATGAAAGGTCACGGTATCGGCGGTGCGTGCTGCAAGAACTGTCATAACCTATCTCTCCGTAAGAGGCTGAATTGTAGTGGTTACGCCAACATCCAGACGTGCTTTTTTAATGGGGCGCCGTACCGCGGCCACACCTTTTGAGCAGTTTTGCGCGCGGCTCGAGCGAACATGCTTAGGGAGCGTTCGCACAGAACCGTCAATCGCGCAGCCTGGTGAGGCGCCGCAGGCTTGGCTTAAGCCAGTTCGCCAAGAGGATGTCGCGCATGCGCGCGCCTTATGTCAAGAGTATCGTGTAGCGCTCATGCTAGAGGGGGTCGACCGCCCCACTGAGCGTGCACAAGCAACGCTTTGGGTGTCGCCGCAGCCTGCAGGGGCGACCTTATCTCTGGTCGATGCGCGAACAGGCGTGTGGCGAGCTGACGCTGGCTGCACGGTCGAGCAACTCAAAGAAACGGGCGTTTTTGCTGGGATGAGTTTGGCGCCTGAGCTGACCTTGGCGCAATGGTTTGCCTGGCCCGAAACTGTGCGGAGCGCGGTGCCAAGTGCTGTGCGAAAAGACGACGCTCATTCGCTTGAGCGACCTTGTGTGGCAACTGAAAGAGAGGGTGGGTGCGAGCCAGCGTCGGTCATGCCAGATGCGCTGCGGCTCGTTGAGCAAGTAGAGGTGCTGTTGGCGGATGGAACGGTTGAGGTGCTTGGCCCTTTTGGTGCAACCGCGCAAGCGCCGCTGCGCAGCCTGACCGTTCAGCGCTTGGTGCCTAAATTGTTTGAGCTGGCTGGCTCAGAGTTGTCGCAGCGTTTCGCGCAGTTAACCCCCTGGCCCGGTCGCTACAGGCTCGATGCCCTGATTGCGACTGCGACTCACGAGCCCAATTTGGCGCAACTGTTGTTTGGTCATCAAGGCAGACTAGGCTGGTTACAAACTTTGTGGCTTAAGCGCGCCGATACATTGCCCCAAGTCCCGCGCCGAGCGCTAGCTAGCGAACAAGATCGAGAGCTCGCGTCACAACTCGATCAAGAACTTAAGCACATCCTTGATCCATTGGGGGTATTCGGTTCAAACTTTAACCTAAAGCGGCTAAACTCATCTCCTTAAATCGTTCACTTTCAGAGCAACATGGAAAAAACCTTTCGCCAGGCCGCGCTTGAGTATCACGAGCAGGGTCGCCCCGGCAAAATCTCGGTAACCCCGACCAAAACCTTGTCGAATCAGCGCGACTTAGCCTTGGCATACTCGCCGGGCGTTGCCGCAGCCTGCGAAGAAATTTTGATAGACCCAGCCAACGCGTTTCGTTACACGGCCCGTGGCAACCTGGTGGGGGTGATCACCAACGGCACTGCCGTGCTCGGGCTGGGCAATATCGGCCCGTTGGCCTCTAAGCCCGTGATGGAAGGCAAAGCCGTACTGTTCAAGAAATTTGCTGGCATCGATGTGTTTGATATTGAAATCAATGAACAAGATCCAGACAGGCTGGTTGAGATTATTGCGAGCCTCGAGCCAACTTTTGGTGGGATCAATCTTGAGGATATCAAGGCGCCAGAGTGTTTTATCGTCGAGCGCAAGTTGCGCGAGCGCATGCGTATCCCCGTGTTTCATGACGACCAGCACGGTACGGCAATTTGTGTATCGGCCGCGTTTATTAACGGGCTTACCGTTGTTGGCAAAGATATTAAGCAGGTCAAGGTAGTGGTGTCTGGGGCAGGGGCTGCGGCTTTGGCCTGCCTTGATTTGATGGTCGATTTGGGGTTGCCGCTCAAAAATATTTGGGTCTCAGATATTGAGGGCGTGGTCTACGAAGGCCGCACCGTGCTGATGGACCCTGATAAGACGCGTTTTGCGCAAAAAACTGACGCTCGCAAGCTCGCAGAAATTATCGAAAACGCGGACGTATTTTTAGGGTTATCGGCGGGCGGCGTGCTTAAGCCAGAGATGGTGAAAGTGATGGCCGCTAAGCCTCTAATCTTGGCGTTGGCTAACCCAAACCCAGAGATTTTGCCTGCTGACGCGCACGCGGTTCGCGATGATATCGTGATGGCAACGGGCCGCTCTGATTACCCGAATCAAGTCAACAACGTTTTGTGTTTTCCGTATATTTTTCGAGGTGCGCTAGATGTTGGCGCCACGACGATTACGCGTGAAATGGAAAAAGCCGCTGTGGTGGCCATTGCCAAGCTCGCGCAAGAAGAGCAAAGCGAAGTCGTAGCCGCCGCTTATGGTCAGTATGACGTCGCGTTTGGCCAAAATTCTTTCATCCCCAAGCCTTTTGACCCCCGTTTGATTGTGCGCATTGCGCCTGCCGTGGCCAAGGCTGCCATGGAGTGCGGTGTAGCCACCCGGCCCATCGCCGACTTAGAGGGGTATGTCGAGCAGCTTGAACAGTTTGTTTACCGTTCGGGCGCTTTTATGAAGCCGTTGTTTGCGGGCGCCAAATCGCATGTTCGCGCGGGTGGTAGGGTGCGTATCGTGTTCACTGAAGGTGAAGACGAGCGTGTACTACGTGCGGTGCAGGTCATTGTTGACGAAAAACTGGCAAAGCCAATCTTGATCGGTCGCCCTGAAGTGTTAAAGGCTCGCATCGAAAAGTATGGTTTGCGCTTGCGTCTAGGTGAAGACGTCGAAGTCACCAACCCAGATTTTGATCCTCGGTTTCACCAGTATTGGACAGCTTACTGGGAGAAAATGTGTCGCAGCGGCGTGACTAGAGAAATGGCGCGGGTTGAAATGCGTCGCCGTCTGACCTTGATCGGCGCTTCGATGGTCAAAATGGGCGATGCCGACGGCATGATTTGTGGCACGGTGAGCGGCTACGGTGACCATTTGCGTTATATCGATCAGGTGATTGGCAAACAGCCGGGTACGTCGACTTACGCCGCGATGAACATTTTGTTGTTGCCCGAGCAAACCTTGGCTTTGGTCGATACCCACGTCAACGACGACCCGACTGCTGAGCAAATTGCTGAATTTACGCTCGCGGCGGCGGCACAAATGAGGCGTTTAAATTTAGTGCCTAAGGTCGCCTTGTTATCGCGCTCAAACTTTGGGTCGGGCAGTTCGGCCTCGGGTACCAAAATGCAAGAGGCTTTAGCGTTGATTCGCGAACAGGCCCCCGAGCTTGAGGTCGACGGTGAAATGCATGGTGATTGCGCCTTAGATGAGAAGCTGCGCTTGAAAATTCTACCGTCGTCAACCTTAAAAGGTTCGGCCAATCTGCTGGTATGTCCGAATGTTGATTCTGGCAATATTGCGTATAACCTGCTAAAAACGGTTTCTGGCGGTAGTGTGGCGGTTGGGCCTTTCTTACTGGGTGCAGATGCACCTGTGCATATCTTGACCACGAGTGCAACGGTCCGCCGAATCGTCAATATGACGGCCTTAACGGTCGTTGAGGCGAACGGACCGCAGCTTGGGCACCGACAAACGACGCTTCTTTAAGAGGTTTAAGGGGTTGATTTTTGTCTGCGCTGACCAATACTTGACAACAGGCAAGGTCTGCATGACTGTCGTGTGCTAAAACTACGCACAATATTGTGGTCTTGTTCTAGGAGCCCTCTGAAATGAGTAAGGCGGTTGATCCAAAATTAAAGCAGCTGTTACGTAACGGCGGCGACTTTGATCCTGATACCGGGAGCGATTTGCTTGCGGGGGCAGCGGCAGAGAAGGGACTGGCCTGGTGTGTGGCGCAGTGTGACAAAGCGCGCAGCCGCTCGGCGGTGTTTCGTGCGGTCGTTAAGGCAGTCGATTACCCTCAGTTTTTTGGGTCAAGTTTCGACTCGTTTTTTGACTGCTTGTGCGACAGCTTGCTCGATCAGAAAGAAGGTCTGGTCTTGGTCTTTGCGAAGCTGCACTCGGCGGATGCGGCCATTGTGATGGATGGTGTGCAGTTTATGCAGGTGTTGAATGATGCGGTCGGTTTTGCACGTGAAAACAGCCGCGTGTTTATTTTCGGAATCCAGCATGCGGGCAAACACCCCGACGACCAACCCGGCGTAGTCAATAATTGGAGTGATGAGCCGGCCTAGTTCACGGCCGCTTGGCTGAGCGTTTCGAGGCCCTTGGCCGCGCTCATTGCCGTGCTAGCAAAACATTGCTGCTTGGCATGCACCGAGGCTACCAACTCAGCAGAGCCGTGCTGGCAGCTACTAATGCAAGCCCGGCAGTTTCGGTGCGCAGCACTCTCGAGCCAAATTTAATTTTTGTCACCCCTTGTCGTGCCGCGCTAGCCACCTCGTCTGGGCTCCAGCCCCCTTCAGGGCCGATCAGAAGGCTCAGCGCACTGACCTCTTTTTGCTCTTGAAGGCTGGCCGCAAGGTGCTGTGCAAGTGTGTAGGCTGCTTCGGGGTCGCACAGCAAGCGTTGTCTGGATGGCGTGGCTGCAAGGGCTTGCTCGAGGGATTGTGGTGCCCCTAGATGCATGAGCCGGTTGCGACCGCATTGCTCAGAGGCCGACGTAATAATCCCACGCCAGTGTTCAAGACGTTTTTCAAGCCGTGGCCCTGAAAGCCTCAGCACGCTGCGCTGCGCGGCGACGGGGATCAGGCGGTGAACCCCAAGTTCGACGGCTTTCTCGATAATCCAATCCATTTTGTCGCCCGAGGGCAAAGCCTGAATTAAGGTGATTTCACCGCTGAGTTCGGCCTCTTTCGGAGCGTGCTGACCCATTAAAACAAAGGCTTTTTTTTCGGCAAAGCTGAGCACACCCGCAATCTCTCCCCCGCGACCGTCAAACAGCACAACGGTGTCGCCGTCCGTCAGACGCCTGACGCGCACGTGGTGCGCCACAGACGCAGGTAACTCGAGTTCTTGCTCAGCAAGAACCGGGATTGGGCAGTAAAAGCGGGGGTCAGCCATCAGGTCGCTCAGAGAGAGGGTGAGAGGTTATACGGGTGCTAAACTCCAACGTTTTGTAACCTATTTTTCCTGTGCTTGTTCGGGCGGGACATATCGCATGAACTCAACTACTGTTGTCCCCGTTAAATTGGCTGATGCCATTCGTGCCCTCGCGATGGATGCGGTCCAGCAAGCCAACTCTGGGCACCCGGGCGCCCCCATGGGAATGGCCGAAATGGCGCAAGCGCTGTTTACACGTCACTTGCGTCACAACCCAGCCGACCCCGCCTGGGCGAATCGCGACCGTTTTGTGTTGTCAAACGGGCACGGCTCAATGTTGATTTACGCCTTGCTGCACCTGACAGGCTACGACCTGCCGATGGATGAGCTGCGTAAGTTTCGCCAGTTGCACTCTAAAACGCCGGGCCACCCCGAGGTTGGCGTGACGCCGGGCATTGAAACCACTACCGGCCCTTTGGGGCAAGGTTTGGCCAATGCTGTCGGGATGGCGCTTGCTGAAGCCCTGTTGGCGGCTGAATTTAATCGTCCTGGACATAAGCTGGTTGATCATCACACCTATGCGTTTGTGGGTGATGGCTGCCTAATGGAAGGTATTTCGCACGAAGTGTGTTCGTTAGCAGGTACCTTGCGTTTGGGCAAACTGGTCGTTTTATATGACGACAACGGGATTTCGATCGACGGTAAAGTTGAAAATTGGTTTGCCGACGATACGGCCAAGCGCTTTGAAGCCTATGGCTGGAACGTCGTGCGTGTTGCCGATGGTCATCATGTCGCGGCGATCGATCAGGCCATTAAACAGGCTCGACTGACCGGCGTTGCGCAGGCGCGTCCGACTTTAATTATTTGTCGCACAGTGATCGGCAAGGGTGCACCAACCGTTGCGGGCACAGATAAAGTGCACGGTTCTCCGTTGGGCGCAGACGAAATCGCTCGTACCCGCGTAGCAATTGGTTGGTCGCATGCGCCTTTCGAAATTCCTGATGCGGTGTATCAGGGTTGGAGTCAGCGTGCGACCGGTGCTCAGGCACAGGCGGCTTGGCAAAAAAGTTTTGATGCTTACACAGTACAGTTTCCGGCTGAGGCGAGTGAGTTTACGCGTCGCATGCGGGGCGAATTACCGATCGATTTTGCAACGGCGGCACAGCAACTGTTAAATGCGACCAACAAAAAAGCTGAAACCGTGGCTTCACGCAAAGCCTCGCAACAGGCGATCACAGCTTTGGTTGAAGTGTTACCTGAAATGCTTGGCGGCTCTGCCGACCTGACCGGTTCAAACTTCACCGACTGGAAAGGCGTTGCGCCAGTCCGCGCTGGCGCCACAGGCCTTCAGTTTGGCCGACACATTAATTATGGCGTACGTGAGTTTGGTATGGCTGCCATCATGAATGGCATGGCCTTGCATGGTGGCTATCTGCCCTTTGGCGGCACCTTCTTGACCTTCTCTGATTATTCACGCAATGCACTGCGCATGGCGGCCTTGATGAAGCAACGTGTTGTGCATGTGTTTACGCATGACTCAATTGGTTTAGGTGAAGATGGCCCGACCCATCAGTCGATTGAGCATGCCAGCAGCCTGCGTTTGATTCCTAATTTATCGGTATGGCGCCCTTGCGACACCGTCGAAACGACCGCGGCTTGGTTGGCGGCTGTCAGTCGTCCAAGCAGCATCGGGATGGATGTGCATGCAGGCGGCCCAACTGCCTTGCTGCTGTCGCGTCAGAATTTACCGTTTGTCGCGCGCAGCGCTGAAACCTTAAAGCAGGTCGCGCGTGGCGGCTATGTTCTGCAAGAGGCCCCCGACGCCAAGGCTGCGATTATTGCAACCGGCTCTGAAGTGGCAATCGCGATCGACGCACAGAAACTGTTGGCCTCTGAAGGCATCTCTGTGCGGGTGGTTTCAATGCCATGTACCGAGGTCTTTGATCAGCAAGACGCAGCCTGGCGTGCGTCGGTATTGCCTAAGGGTATGCCGCGCGTCGCAGTCGAAGCTGGGGTCACGGGCTTGTGGCACAAGTATGTAGGGCTTGACGGTGCAGTGATTGGCATTGACACCTACGGTGAATCAGCACCCGCAGGGGTGTTGTTTAAGCATTTTGGCTTGACGGCAGAAAAAGTCGCGCAAGCGGTAAAAAATCTTTTGTAAATTTCAAATAATCAGGAGCTCGACACATCATGACGATTCGCGTTGCTATTAACGGCTATGGCCGTATCGGCCGTAACATTTTGCGTGCGCATTACGAAGGCGGCAAAAAGCACGATATTCAAATCGTAGCCATTAATGACTTGGGTGATCCTAAGACCAACGCCCATCTCACCCAATACGACACCGCCCACGGCAAGTTCTCTGGCACGGTTGGCGTTGATGGTGATTTCATGGTGGTTAACGGCGACAAGATTCGTGTACTAGCTAATCGCAACCCAGCTGAATTGCCCTGGGGCGAACTCAAGGTTGACGTCGTGCTCGAGTGCACGGGCTTCTTCACGACTAAAGAAAAAGCCTCGGCTCACATCAAAGGTGGCGCTAAAAAAGTCATTATTTCAGCGCCTGGCGGAAAAGATGTCGATGCAACCATTGTGTATGGCGTCAATCATGGCGTGCTGAAAAGCTCAGACACTGTGATTTCGAATGCCTCTTGCACCACTAACTGCCTCGCCCCCTTGGTGCAGCCGTTGCACGAAGCCCTCGGTGTGGTGACCGGGTTGATGACAACGATTCACTCTTATACCAACGATCAAGTGCTGACCGACGTGTATCACGAAGATCTGCGCCGCGCACGCTCGGCCACCATGAGCATGATCCCCGCCAAAACTGGTGCTGCTGTTGCCGTAGGTTTGGTATTGCCCGAGCTCAATGGCAAGCTTGATGGTTTCGCGATTCGCGTGCCCACGATCAATGTGTCGCTCGTTGACCTCTCGTTTATCGCTAAGCGCGATACGACTGTTGACGAAGTCAACGCGATTTTGAAGACTGCCTCTGAAGGCAAGCTCAAAGGCATCTTGACGTATCAAACTGAGCAGCTTGTTTCGATCGACTTCAATCACAATCCAGCCTCAAGCAACTTTGACTCGACGCTGACTAAAGTATCGGGCTCGTTGGTGAAGGTTTCGTCTTGGTATGACAATGAGTGGGGCTTTAGCAACCGTATGCTTGACACCACGATTGCATTAATGACGGCAAAATAATCGCCGCGTACGAACAAGAGGCCCTTCGCGGCCTCTTTGCTTAGGGGTCATCTGAAGAGCGTGCATATTGCCTAGTAGGCTTTGCATTTTTTGCGACTGATATTTCTTGTTCTCTCTGTGTTGGATCTTATGACGACTGTTCAAACCCTCTCTGGACTGGCTCAGGCCGGCAAGCTCGCTGGCAAGCGCGTGTTCATTCGCGCTGACTTGAATGTACCGTTTGATGATGCGGGCAATATTGCCGAAGACACTCGGATTCGTGCTTCTGTGCCCGGGATTCGCTTGGCGCTTGATGCAGGTGCCGCGGTGATGGTGACGTCGCATCTGGGGCGCCCGACCGAGGGTACGCTTAATCCTGAAGATTCACTCGCGCCAATCGCCAAGCGTTTGTCTGAGTTAATGGGCATGCCGGTCACCTTGGTGCAAAACTGGGTGGATGGTGTGACGGTTGCTCCGGGCCAGGTGGTGTTGCTTGAAAATTGTCGCGTCAACAAGGGCGAAAAAAAGAACGACCCTGTATTATCTAAACAAATGGCCGCGTTGTGCGATGTGTATGTGAACGATGCGTTTGGCACCGCGCATCGCGCTGAAGCCACCACGCACGGCATTGCACAGTATGCGCCTATCGCGTGTGCGGGCCCGTTGCTGCAGGCTGAGCTCGAGGCCTTGGGGCGCGCTTTACTAGCGCCTAAACGCCCGCTGGTCGCAATCGTGGGTGGTTCTAAGGTCTCGACCAAGTTATCGATTTTGCAGTCGCTTGCAGACAAGGTCGATCAGTTGATTGTGGGTGGCGGGATTGCCAACACCTTTATGTTGGCCGCTGGCTTGCCGATTGGTAAGTCGTTGGCTGAGCCTGATCAGTTAGATCAAGCCCGAGCAGTGATGAAAAAAATGCAAGAGCGCGGCGCAGCGGTGCCAATCCCCACCGACGTGGCGTGTGCCAAAGAGTTTTCGGCGCAGGCTCAGGCCACCGCAAAGTCAGCCAGCGATGTATTGCCTGATGATTTGATTTTTGACATTGGCCCGCAAACTTCTGCGCAGTTGGCGGCGATCTTAAGGCAAGCCGGTACCATTGTTTGGAACGGCCCCTTGGGCGTATTCGAGTTTGACGCGTTTGCTCACGGCACTGAAGTGGTGGCGCACGCCATTGCTGATTCGGCAGGGTTTTCAATTGCTGGAGGTGGTGACACCTTGGCTGCAATTGCTAAGTTTGGGATCACCGATAAAGTCGACTACATTTCAACAGGGGGCGGTGCCTTTCTAGAGTTCTTAGAGGGCAAGACTTTGCCGGCTGTTGAAATTTTGCAGCAGCGCGCTGCTGATTAATCAACAATAAAAAGCGTCGCTCCAGTGGCGGTTGATGATTGATGTGGTTCGGCATGATCCGCAACTTGGTAGCTGGTGCCTGGTGTCAAGTCAAAATGCCTGCCGTCTTTTAGCTCGGTATGCAAAGTGCCAGATAGGCACAGCAAGATGTGGCCTTTTTCACACCAATGGTCTGCCAGATAGCCCGCACTGTACTCAACCATACGCACGCGAATCGCGCCGAACTGGCGTGTGCGCCAAAAGGCCTTGCCTGTGGTGCCAGGGTGCTCGGTGACTTCAACGCTTGACCAGTCTGTTGTGCCAAACGGAATATTGTTTATTTGCATGATATCCCTTGAGTTTCAA
Organism: Alcaligenaceae bacterium; assembly: GCA_947484295.1. Classification (GTDB taxonomy): domain Bacteria; phylum Pseudomonadota; class Gammaproteobacteria; order Burkholderiales; family Burkholderiaceae_B; genus Zwartia. The sequence goes on from CANKOW010000008.1 coordinate 28,894, forward strand.
AGGTTGTAGCTCCATTGTGGAAGGGTGTCCACCCTTTTGGCGAGCTTGTGCCGCCACGCATAGCGAATTCAATGTCTACGAAAGAATAAAGAGTCATAAGCAAATGACTCTCAATGGTAATAAGTAAATGACGCATTAGTCGTTTTAGAAATAAAGAGGCCGCCATAAACTTCTAGTCCCAACCCGCTCGGCGGGGATGATGAGATTGGATTGAGATGCTTGCGCCGATTACTAAACTTCCCGACTATGTCTTAGAGGCCAAAGGCCTCGGTCTGCGCTATGGCGCGGCGGCGCCTTTGATTGATGGGTTGGATCTTAACGTTGCTGCCGGCGAAATTGTGGCTATTTTAGGGCCCAGCGGTGTTGGCAAATCTAGCCTGCTTCGCGTGTTGGCGGGTTTACAGCAGCCCACTCAGGGCTCTGTGTTGGTCGATGGTCAGCCACTAATGGGTACCCATCCGCGTGTCGCGATGGCCTTTCAAGATCCTAGCCTGTTGCCGTGGTTAACACTTGAAAAAAACGTAGGTTTTGGGCTGGATTTTAAACATCAGCCTCGTCTAACCGCAACCGAAATAAAGCAACGTATCGACGTTGCAATCAGTGAAGTTGGTTTAGAACATGCGCGATTATTGATGCCTGCAGAGTTGTCGGGTGGCATGGCACAACGTACCGCACTTGCGCGCTGCGTGGCCAGGCAACCCGAGGTAATTTTATTAGACGAGCCCTTTGGTGCGCTCGATGAAGTCACTCGTACCGCTATGCAAAAACTCTTGTTGACTCTGCGCGATGACTTAGGCACCGCCGCAGTGTTGATCACACACGATATTGATGAAGCCCTTCAAGTCGCGGACCGTATCGTGTTGCTTGGCGGGGCACCGGCCCACTGCGTGGGCGAGTGGCATCTTGCGTACGCCCAGCCGCGCGAAGACCTAGTCGAAGAACTCGGCCAACTTCGCATTGAAATTTTACGAACGCTGCAACGTGCGTTGCATCCAAAGCCAGCGGAAACGCTGGCGCATCATGCTTTGAAGGAATTAGTCGATGTGTCTTGAACATGTCTCGCGCCGCGAGATGCTTAAATTAGCAAGCTTGTTTACGGTGGCGGGTGCAGCACCCTTATTGTCTGCCTTTAATGCTCAGGCGCAACCTGCGGCCAATGGCCCAGTGCGGATTGGTTACTTGCCGATCACTGATGCCGCTCCGTTGTTGGTGGCGCATCACAATGGGTTTTTTAAAGACGCTGGCGTTGACGTTGAAAAACCTACGATGCTGCGCAGTTGGGCGCAACTGATCGAAGCGTTTATTGCCGGTCAGGTCAACGTCGTACATCTGTTATCGCCCATGACGGTATGGGCGCGCTTTGGCAGCAAGGTGCCGGCTAAAGTCGTTGCCTGGAATCACGTTGGTGGTTCAGGCCTGACAGTGCTGCCAGAGATTAATGAGCTGAAAGCCTTGGGTGGCAAAACGGTAGCGATCCCTTTTTGGTATTCGATTCATAACGTGGTGCTGCAGGCCATGCTGCGCGACGCAGGCTTAGAGCCCGTATCGCGTAAACAAGGCGGGCAGCCCGCCGCCAACGAAGTGAACTTAGTCGTGATGGCGCCCTCAGATATGCCACCGGCGCTAGCCTCGCGCAATATCGCTGGCTACATCGTGGCCGAGCCCTTTAATGCGTTGGCTGAAACGATGGGGATTGGCAAGGTGCTGCGCTTCACCGGTGATGTCTGGCGTAACCATGCTTGCTGCACGGTGTTTATGCACGAGCGTGATCTTGAACAGCGCCCGGAGTGGTCGCAAAAAGTGGTCGATGCGATTGTGCGCGCTCAATTATGGATACGCGACAATCGGGCTGAGACAGCACAGCTATTGTCCAAAGAAGGCGTCAATCGTTACACGCCGCATGCCTTACCGGTATTGAGTAAAGTGCTGGCGCCCGCTGCAGGCGATCGAGAATCGTATTTGTCGTCTAAAGCGATTCGTCATGCAGATTGGCAAGATAAACGTATCGACTTTCAACCGTATCCGTATCCTAGTTACACCGAAGAGCTCGTTGCGCGTTTGAAGCAGACAGTCATTGAAGCGGATCGTAGCTTCTTGGCCACACTAGACGGTAAGACCGCTGCAACGCAGTTAGTCGATGATCGTTTTGTCAGGCGCGCGATTGAAGCAGCGGGCGGTATGGCCAAGTTTGGTCAAGCTCCCGGTTATGTACGGCAAGAAGTGATCGAGGTCTAATGGTTGCTCAGCAAAAAGCGCACACTGCTTGGCGTGTGCTGCAGGGGCTTGCTGGTATTGTTCTATTGATCGCGCTGTGGTGGTTGCTGACAGTGCCGTTTTCAGCGGCTGGTTCAATGGGTCAACGCTTTGCCCCCGGGCCTTCGTTACTCACCCTCGCGATCATGTTGCAAAGCGCAGAGATTTGGATTCATATCGCTGTGAGTTTGCAACGTGTGGCGATTGGGCTAGGGCTTGCCTTACTGGTTGGTGTACCTCTTGGTTTACTGCTAGGCGCCTCTGCGGGTGCAAACGCCACGCTCTCGCCTGCCTTTCAGTTTTTACGAATGGTCTCACCCTTATCTTGGATGCCAATCGCGGTGATGGCCTTTGGTGTCGGTGATCGCCCGGTCTATTTTTTGTTAGCCTTTGCTGCGGTATGGCCCATCATGCTCAACACGCTGGCCGGTGTGCGTCAGCTTGATCGGCGCTGGCTGCAGCTTTCAAAAAGCTTATCAGCGACAGGCTGGGAGACGTTGAAGGGTGTGATCCTCCCAGGGATTTTGGGACACGTGTTGACCGGTACACGCTTGGCAATCGGCATTGTCTGGATTGTGTTGGTCCCTTGCGAAATGTTGGGTGTGTCTGCGGGGTTAGGCTATTTTATTTTGGATACGCGCGATCGTTTGGCCTATCACGAGCTGATGGCAACGGTGGTGCTGATTGGTCTGTTGGGATTTTTGTTGGATACCGCGTTTAGAAAGTTATTCGAGGCCTGGAGCAAAAGTCGTTAGCGGTTACTGGTAAATTAGCGGCTGATTTGACCATTCTTGTTCAGGTAAATTTATGACCCAAACCACCGCTACTTCAGAAACCTTGCGCGTTGGCATTGTTTCGGTGTCAGACCGAGCCTCAAAAGGCGTGTACGAAGACCAAGGCATCCCCGCGCTGCAGGCGTGGCTTGAGCGTGCGGTATCAACGCCTGTGCACACGGTGACTCGCCTGATTCAAGATGATGCGCAAGAGATTTCAGCTGCGTTGATCGAGTTGGTGGATACAGAACAGTGTCATCTTGTACTAACAACCGGTGGCACGGGCCCCGCCCGCCGTGACGTGACGCCCGAAGCTACGCAGGCAGTGGCCACGCGCGAGATGCCAGGTTTTGGCGAACAAATGCGACAAATCAGCTTGCAATTTGTTCCCACTGCGATCTTGTCGCGCCAAGTCGCGGTGTTGCGTGAGATTGAAGGTCACGCAGCCCTCATTATTAATTTGCCTGGGCAGCCTAAGGCCATCAGCGAGACGCTTGAGGGGCTGAAGCGCGAAGACGGCAGCGTGGTGGTGTCGGGTATTTTCGCCGCTGTGCCATATTGCATTGATCTGATTGGCGGGCCGTACATCGAAACCCACGACGCAGTTGTCAAAGGGTTTCGACCTAAATCGGCTCGTCGACCGCCTGAGGCTTAGCCGGCCGCAAGACGCCAAAGTGAAGTGACCTCTGCCCGCCGCGCATCGGCCAGCGGGTCGGCCTCTTCTTTGGCTTTGGGGTGTATCGGCCGCGTATCGAGTCGCTCAAGAACCACCAAACCTGCTCGCTCAATCGCGGCGAGTAGTGCGGTGCGGCTACGCAAACCAAGATGTTCGGCCAAATCCGACAAAATCAGCCACCCCTGACCCTTGGGTGCAAGATGTTTGCTGAGCCCTGATAAAAATCCCAGCAGCATATGTTGGTCTTGATCGTAAACGGCTTGCTCAAGGGTCGAGGCAGGCCGGCCCGGCAACCAAGGTGGGTTGCATACAATCAAGTCAGCTTGCCCCTCAGGAAACAAATCACTTTGTTGCAAGGTGATTTGCTTGCCCATGTTTAAGCGATTGACGTTGTCTTGCGCGCATAACAACGCGCGCGCGCTAGTATCGGTGCCGACCACGTGCTTGACACCCTGTTTGACTAACAAGGCCGCAAGCACGCCAGTGCCAGTGCCTACGTCAAACGCGCTGGTAATCACCAAAGGGCTGGCCCGAAAGGCCTGACTGACCAAATCCAGATACTCTGAGCGAATTGGCGCAAACACCCCATAGTGGGGATGAATGCGATCTTGCAGGGCTGGTACCTCGACTCCTTTTTTGCGCCACTCATAGGCACTGATCACGCCCAGCAGCTCGGTCATGGGCATGACATAGGATTCGGCGTTGTCGCCATACGCTGCCAGGCAAGCGGTTGCCACCTCAGGCGCGCGGCGCAGGGTAAGGGTGTGGTGGGGTTCAAAACTCAGTAGCAGCATACCCAGAGTGCGGGCCCGTTGCGCGCGTGCCAGGCGCACCTGATGAAAGCGTTCGGGGTAGGGTTGCTCGGCATACTTGACCCGGCGCTTTGCGGTGCGCCGACCCAACGCTTGCAGTAATTGGCGGGCATTTTGAAAGTCACCGGTCCAGATGAGCCCAACGCCTTCGCTTGCCAGTCGATAGGCAATATCAGCCGTCATCGTGTCATCGGCTAAAACCGTACGTTTTGGGGGAGCCCAGTTGTTTTCAGAGCGCCACGGCAGTGACTGAATCTCACCGTCTGTTTCCCAAGAAATAACTGAGGATATTGCAGGATTTGGGTGGCTAGCGGGCATCAGAGCATCTCGATATTTTGTCTGGATAAGTCGAAACCCGAATTTGGGGTGTTTTCAGGGCAAATACTGTCATGCTGCCGTAAAATAACGGATTAATTCATCCTCCATCCCGTCATTTTGCTCTAAAAAAGGATTTCTCATGGCACTCGTCTCTATGCGC
>CANKOW010000009.1 GCA_947484295.1 Alcaligenaceae bacterium
CGGATAGCAGGTGCAGACAGACCCTTCATGCCCTTCTCAAGGATGAAGCCGCGAATACGACCGTCGTAGTCACCGCCTACGCACTTGCCCCACACAACGAATACGTCTGCGATCGGCGAGTTCGAAATCCACATTTTGTTGCCGGTCACCGTGTAGCCGTTGGCCGTTTTCACGGCGCGGGTTTCCATCCCGGCGGGATCAGAACCATGGTCGGGCTCTGTCAGACCAAAACAGCCAATCCACTCACCGCGGGCAAGCTTGGGCAAATACTTTTGTTTTTGTTCTTCGCTGCCAAATTCATTAATCGGCAGCATGACGAGTGAGGACTGCACTGACATCATCGAGCGATAACCTGAATCAACGCGTTCGACTTCGCGCGCGATCAGCCCGTAGCTGACATAATTCAAACCCGAGCCACCGTATTGTGTGGGGATCGTTGCGCCTAACAGGCCAAGCTCACCCATCTCAGGAAAAATCTCGACATCAGTTTTTTCATTGCGAAACGCGTTGACTACGCGAGGCGCAAGCTTGTCTTGACAGTATGCACGTGCGGCGTCACGCACCATGCGCTCTTCGTCAGTGAGCTGGCTGTCCAGCAAGAGGGGGTCTTCCCAGTTAAATGAGGCTTCAGCGGCCATGTCGTGCTCCTAATGTAATGATTGAACGATAGCAAGGCTCGGTCAAGGCTGTTTGCAATACCCACACGCCAGTGTGAGATGTGACATTATTTTTTGAGTGCGGCCGCCCGTAGTTTTGTAATCGTGGTGGTTGGCGTAATGGTTTCGGGATCAATCAAGCAATGAATGATTGCAGGTTGCTTGCTTGCCAATGCGCGCTCGTAGGCGGGGCCGAATTGTTCGGTTGTTTCGACACGTTCGCCATGGCCACCAAAGGCGCGTGCGTAAGCGGCAAAATCTGGATTTTGCAGTTTGGTCGCCGAGACGCGCCCAGGGTAGTGTTTTTCTTGATGCATACGGATGGTGCCGTACATACCGTTATCGATGATCAACACAATAATAGGTAAGTTGTATTGCACAGCCGTCGCAAACTCTTGCCCATGCATCATGAAGCAGCCGTCGCCCGCAAAGCAGACCACGGTTCTTTCGGGCCACAGACGCTTGGCGCCGACGGCGGCGGGTAAGCCATAACCCATCGAGCCCGAGGTAGGTGCAACTTGGGTGGCGAACTGAGTGAAGCGGTGAAAGCGATGCAGCCAGGTGGCAAAGTTACCGGCGCCGTTTGCCATAATGGCATCGGCGGGTAAGTTGGCCTCGAGGTACTCCATGACGCCGCCCATTTGCAGGGTGCCGGGTGTCTGAATTGGGGCTGGGTCGCTCCAGGCCAGATAGCTTTGATGCATGGTGGCAGTCTCTGCCGCCCAAGGCTGCGAGGCTGGTGTTGCAACTGAGGCTAATTCTGAGGCGAACGAAATCGGTGAGCCGTTAATCGCCAACGCAGCGCGGTAGACGCGGCCGAGTTCGCCGCTATCTGGGTGAACGTGCACTAGCGTTTGTTTGGGCACAGGGATATCAAAGAGGGTGTAGGCCTGGCTAGGCATCTCTGACATGCGACCGCCGACTAACAACACCAGGTCGGCTTCGGCAACGCGTTTGAGCAACGCCGGATTCAAGCCAATGCCGACGTCACCGATAAAACAGGGGTGGTTGGCCGGGAACAGCATCTGGCGTCTGAAGGATACTGCGACCGGTAGTTTGCAGCGTTCAGCAAAGGCAACAAAGTCGTTAACGGCTTGAGCGTTCCAGCGGGTACCACCCAAAATCGCCACCGGTGCTTTGGCTTTGGCCAGGCGTACAGCCAAATCTGCCATTTGCCCTTTTGTGGGGGCAGAATCTACCGCTTCGTAGTGCGGGGCATCTGGCGCGGTTGCAAGTTCGACCAACATGTCTTCGGGTAAGGCGATCACGACCGGGCCCGGACGCCCCGAAGTGGCGACATGAAACGCGCGCGAAAGAATTTCTGGGATGCGTGCTGGGTCATCAATCTCGGTTGCCCATTTGGCTGCCGTGCCAAAGACTGCGCGGTAATCCATTTCTTGAAACGCTTCGCGCTCACGCATTCCACGTTCGATTTGCCCAACAAAAACAATCAGCGGGGTCGAGTCTTGCTTGGCGATATGAATGCCGGCTAAGGCGTTTGAGGCGCCCGGGCCGCGCGTCACCATACAAATACCGGGCTCGCCATTTAACTGGCCTTGGGCCGCAGCCATCATGGCAGCGCCGCCTTCTTGTCGGCACACAGTCACTTCGATGCTGACATCGACCAGGGCATCAAGCACCGCTAAAAAGCTTTCGCCCGGAACGCAAAACACATGTTTGACGCCATGGCTGACAAGTTGACCAACAAGAAGTTGACCACCGGTACGGGGGACGCTGGGGGAGGGGGCTTGGCTCATGGTTTTTGCTCTGGTTATGGGGCGAAGTAAGCTAATCCGACATCATATCGTGTCGGGGCGAGTTTTAGATTGTCTCAGCTAGCCACTCACATAAGGCGGCATCAGTCAGATTATCGCCTTGAAGGGGATCACGGGCTGCTAAACGATGTTTGAGAATCAGATCTGCCAAATGGCTGCGCATGGGCATGTTGGCCTGCTTGGCCTCCCAGCGCATGGCAGCCATGGTCGCAACATGATAAAGCGCTGTGGCAGCTTGGCGAGCCTGTTCAGAGCGATTTTCGAGGGAGACTGCGGCCGCGTATGTGAAAGCTTGGTCGATGCGTTCGGCTTGCAGCGCTGCGAGTTCTGGGCTAACGGGCGCGCCGTCGGCTAAAAGCGCTTGAACGTGGTCACGCAGGGCCGGTAAGGATTCTTCGCGCTGAATGGCGCGAATCACATCAAGTGCAACGATATTGCTGGTGCCTTCCCAGATCGAGCCCAGATGCGCGTCGCGCAAGATACGCGGGTCGCTCCACTCTTCGATGTAGCCGCAGCCGCCGCGAACTTCCATCGCATCGCCTGCTACCTTGCGTGCGTCACGACACGCCCGAAATTTAATCAAGGGCGTCATGATGCGCATCAAGGGGCGCTTGCTTGGATCTTGATCTGCAGCGCTCAGAGCTTGAGCGGTTTGATACACCATGGTGCGCGCCTGCTCAGTGGCTAAGGCCATTTTGCTGAGTTGGCGTTGCATGAGGGGCATGTCAATCAGACGCTTACCAAAGGCTTGGCGGTGCTTAGAAATGTACAGGGCCTCGGTTAGTGCGCGTCGCATCAAACCCGCGGCACGTACACCGTTTGACAGGCGTGAGTTATTGATCATGTCGGCCATGTGTTGAAAGCCTTGACCGCGCTCGCCCACTAGCCACGCAAACGCCCCTTCAAGCCGGATCTCACCGCTCGCCATCGAGCGAGTGCCCAACTTATCTTTTAGGCGCAAAATCCGATAGTTGTTATGTGTGCCATCGGCAAGCGTACGCGGCAGTAAAAACAGCGAAACTCCTTTAAGCCCCTCGACGTTTTCAGAGCGCGCAAGCACCATTGCGAAGCCGGCATCAGGGTTCGAACAAAACCACTTGTCACCCGTGAGGGACCAGTTGCCGTCGGCTGTTAGAGTCGCTTGCGTGGCGGTGGCGCTCACGTCTGAGCCAGCACCTTGTTCTGTCATAAACATGGCGCCTTGATGCAAGGCATCAAAGTCTTGGGTCGTGACCATCGGCAAAACTTTTTCGACGAGCGCGGGGTCGCCAAATTTACGCAGAGTGCGAGCCAGCGAGTCAGTCATGCTGACGGGGCAGCATAAACCAAACTCAGCTTGCACAAATAGATACGTGAGCGCGTATTTGGCAGCCGGTGGCAAGGCTGTGGGCCAGTTCAAGACTCCGCCACGATGCGACATGGCAGCTAAGCCGAACTCGCTGTAGGCGTAACGCTCAAGCTCGACGTAGGCAGGGTGCTTATTGACTTGCGACGTGTCGATACCGGCGCGGGTGCGCACTGAAAGTGTTGGGGGGTGTTTGTCTGCGGCGCCAGCCAGATCATCCAGCAAAGAGCCTGCCAGAGCACCTAGCCGCTGTAAGTGCGGCAGCAAGTGTTGATGCAAATCTGTGGGCAGATAACACGCCAGAAGATCGCGCGCGGCGTCTGCGTGAAATAAATTAATCCCGCGCGCGTCTGGAACAGGATGCTCAGGTGCTAGAGTGTGCTTTAGCATTAGCGAAAGACGACGGTTTTGCTGCCGTTTAATAAAATTCTGTGCTCGACATGGCTGGACACGGCGCGCGACAGCACGCGCGATTCAATATCGCTTCCAACTTGAGTTAAGTCTTGTGCACTCATGCTATGGTCCACACGCTGAACGTCTTGTTCGATGATGGGACCCTCATCCAGATCGTGTGTGACGTAATGTGCGGTGGCCCCAATGATCTTCACGCCACGCGCGTGCGCCTGATAGTAGGGTCTTGCACCCTTGAAGCTTGGCAAAAAGCTGTGATGGATATTAATCGCTTTGCCTTCTAGTGCAGCGCATAGCTCGGGCGACAAAATCTGCATGTAGCGCGCAAGCACCACCAAGTCAATGTCTTCGCGTCTGGCGATCGTAAGAATAGCCGCCTCTTGGGTGGCTTTGGTCTCGGGAGTGACGGACAAGTGATGAAAGGGGGTGTCGTAAGAGTTCGCCATTGCAGCAAAGTCTTGATGGTTAGACACAATCCCTGTAATTTCGGCGTTCAGTTGTTTTGAGTGCACTCTAAACAGCAGATCATTGAGGCAATGCCCTTGCTTGCTGACCAAAATCAGGAGGCGTGCTTTTTTTTGCGCGTCATAAATTTGCCATTGCATTTGATACTGGGGCGCCAAGATCATAAAGTCGGTTCTGACTTGCGCTATCCCTACGCCGTCAGGTAAGGCAAAGTGCACTCGCAAAAAAAATCGGCCAGTTTCAGCATCACCAAACTGTTGTGCGTCAATGATGTTGCCTTGATGTTTGAGTAGCAAGCCACTGACGTTATAAACGATTCCAGTGCGGTCAGGACAGGCTAAGGTCAGGATGAAGTCATTGACAGGCATGCAAGAGTCTCTTTTGCGATAGCCAGGCTAGAGGTTAAGCCCGGTGATTCGATACCAAATAAATTCACAAGGCCCGGTACCCCATGCGTTGCGGGCCCAGCAATCATAAAGTCGGCCGCGGGTTCATGTGGCCCAGAAATCTTAGGACGAATTCCAGAGTAACTAGGCGACAAGGTGCCGTCTTTCATGCCCGGCCAGTAGGTGCGCACTGCTTCGTAAAACCCTAAGCAGCGCGCTGGGTCGACCGTGTAATCAACGTGATTAATCCATTGCACGTCAGGCCCAAACTTTGCTTGCCCCCCCAGGTCGAGAGTGAGGTGCACACCCAAGCCGGCATGGTGTGGGGTTGGGTAAATCAGATGGGTAAAAGGCGCGCGGCCTTGCAGGCTAAAGTAGCTGCCCTTGCAGAGATATTCTGTTGGGATCGAAGACTCAGGGATTCCTTTGATCTTGCGTGCCAACGTGGGCGCGTGCAGACCCGAAGCGTTGATGAGTACGTTACACGATAACGACATGGCCTCAGCGCCACCAAACTGCAAGTCAAACCCACCTCCGCCGCGCACGCTGCCCGATAAAAGTGGGGTATGAAATACACACTGCGCCCCAGCGTTTTCGGCATCGCCTTGATAGGCCAGCATTAACCCGTGGCTGTCGATGATCCCAGTCGAAGGCGAAAACAACGCCGCTGTACAGAACAAAGCAGGTTCGAGTGCCTGCGCCTGGGTCGCTGATAAGAGTTCCATATCCGTCACACCGTTGACATGCGCTTTTTTTAGAATATCAGTGAGTGTCGGGATCTCTTCTTCGCTCGTGGCTACGATCAGTTTGCCCAAGCGCTTATGCTTGACCCCATGCTCAGCGCAATAGGCGTATAAAAGATGACGACCTTCAACGCACAAGCGGGCTTTGAGGCTGCCGGCGGGGTAATAAATACCTGCGTGAATCACCTCTGAATTGCGCGCGCTGGTGCCTGTGCCGATGCCCTCGGCGGCTTCAACCACCATCACCTCGCGCCCACTTTGGGCGAGGGCTCGGGCGATCGCTAAACCGACTGCGCCGGCGCCGACCACAATGCAATCAATATCTGCGCTCATGACTTCGAATTATTTTTGAAGATTGGGGGTGAGGTCGTAACCACCTGCGTGGTACACCAAAGGTAAGGCCTCTGAGCGCTCGCAGTGTTCAACTTCGCCAATAAAGATAATGTGATCGCCTTCGTCGTAGCGATTGCGGTTGAAGCATTCAAACCAAGCGGCACACGGCAGATCTAAGCGTGGTGAGCCGCCTGGCGCGTTAACGAGTGGCAAATTGGCAAACCGTTCTGCGGGCGTGCCTCGGGTAAAGCGATGAGAGACCCCAAGTTGTTCGTGGCTCATGACATGGATCACATAGCGTTCGCAGTCTTGCATGGTCGCCATGGAGGACGAGCCGCGCGACAAACTAAACAGCACGAGAGGCGGCTCAAGGGACACTGAGTTAAACGAACTGACGGTTAGCCCAACAGGCGCTTGGCCGGGAAGGCTTGCGGTAATGACCGCTACGCCGGTCGGAAAGCGGCCGAGGGTCGCCCGAAAAAAGGCTGAATCAAAGGATGGTGCAGAGGCGTTCATATTATGGAGAGATGCGTTCGAGTGCCCAGCTGGTGCCAGAGCGTTGATAGGTAAGGCGGTCGTGCAAGCGCGAAGGGCGCCCCTGCCAAAATTCAAAATACTCAGGTGCTAAGCGATAGCCCCCCCAGTGAGGCGGGCGCGGAGGTTGATCGCCATATTTTTGCTGCACGGCCGCGGTATTCGCCTCGAGTGCAGCAAGAGTGGTGGGTTGGCTCTGCGCGGATACCCAGGCACCCAGACGCGAACCCAGCGGACGGCTGTGAAAATAGTCGTCAGATTCTTGGGCAGACACCTTTGTCATTAAGCCGTTCAAACGCACTTGGCGCTCAAGGGGTTGCCAAAAAAAATTCAGACATGCCCAAGGCTGTACAGCCAAGTCTTGGCCTTTGCGTGAGTTGTAGTTGGTGTAGAACACGAATCCAGCATCGTCAAAGCCCTTGAGCAAGACGATTCGTGCCGAGGGACGCCCTTGCGAGTCGGCCGTCGCCAAGGTCATCGTGGTAGGCTCAGGAACGTTTTGCTCGAGCGCTTGATCAAACCAAAGACCAAATTGTTCAAAGGGTGACGCCTTGGCATCTTGCTCGAGAAGGGTTCCTTTCTCGTAGCTTTGCCGTAGATCTGCGATCGACATGATGAATCCAAGTGGGGTAAATCAAAACCGGTTTGGGCGCGCGACGGTTACTTTCTCACAGTGTACCGTGGGTAACGTTCATCTTGCCAAGGGGATTACTGGCGATTACTGGCTGTTTCTGATTACGCTGTTGCGGTTGACGCGACCGAGGCGGTGGCCGTTGGTCCGGCTATGGGGATGGTTGTGGTCGTTATTGGGGCGATTGGCTTTGAATGTGGTCTTGCCGCCAGTGCAGCAGACGCTCGGTCAAGGTGGCGAGATGCTCATCGCAAATCCCTGCCGCTTTGAGGGACACGGCAGTTTGAGTCACATAATCAAAGCACGACCCATATGTGCCATGCGCTCGGCAGATAATTTCAACTAAGTCATCCTCAGGGGGTTGTGTGACGTAGGCCGGGCCACGTCGATCGATCACAAAAGCCATTGCCGTCACAGCCCCCTGAGAGGTCGTACAGGTGAGCCAGCTTGGTAAATAAGCGCCCGTTCCCATTTCGCGTTTCCAAACGGCGTCAAAGGTCTGTTGGACGTTTTGGCTAGGAATTTTGAACACCATGCCTTGGCAGGTGCCGGTCTGTTCTAACCCAAAGACGAGGCCGGGAATTTCAGGGGTGCCCCGATTGATGCGTGACCACAGGCATAACGAGCGGTGATAGCCCTCGAGAGTCGCCGCGCGTTGCTCGATAAATTCAAACTCGGGTCGCCAAATCAGCGAACCGTAGCCAAAAATCCAGAGATCCTGCCCTTCTTGCCAGTCTTTCAATGCAGTCTCAAGCGAGGCCAGTCGCTCTTGTTCAGTCCAGCGCAGAAAGGTATTTGCGGGTGGAGGGGTCGGATAAGTGAGAGGCATAGGCGTTACTTGGGCGGTGGTGTGGTGGGTGGGTGCGAGTCAGTGATAGATCGGCTTGCCCGTTCAGCATCACGGGTGAACCAGCGACCTGCGCCAAGCGCCGCGGCGGTGATCCAAAACAACGGCATCACTCCACCCATGACGGCACCCAAGGCGCCAAAGGCCAGTGGCAGCGTCACTTGACAGCCGTTAATCAAAGCCATGCGCAAACCAAATGCTTCGCCTGCACGACCCGCCGGAGCATGGTGCTGCAACAGTGCCAAAATTCCGGGTTGCGTCGAGCCCAGCGCCAGCCCAAGCACAAAAGACATCGACATCAAAATCCAAACTTGGGATAAGAGCGGGTAAAGCAAAAAATTAATGCCCGAGGCGAGCAAGGCAGCATGAATCAGTTGCCACGGGCGAACGTGGCGTTGAATCCAGGGCAGCACGATGCGGATGACGATTGTGGCAGAGGCAAAAGCCGCCAAAATAAGCCCAATGGTGGTGGCCGACAAACCCGCATTGACGCCAAAAATTGGCACCACAAAGCCATGCGTATCCCAGGCACTTGAAAGCAGCATGTTCGCAATAAACACTCTGCGTAGTTCTTTGCTAGCAAACAGGTCGGTGACGCTGCGCTTGACTTCGCTTGGGGGCGCTTTGATATGCGAGGTGACTAAGTAGCGCTTCATGCGCAAGACACCCACAAAACACAGGATCGGCGAGAGGGCCAACAAGGCGAAGACGCTGCGGTGCCCCAGATGGTCAATCGAGATGCCGGCGACGAGCGGGCCGACGAGCCCCGAGGTAGCCATTGCTAACGAAAGCCACGAAAAATTGCGTAGGCGTTCTTCGCCGGTGCTTTGACCCATCTGGCGCTGCACCGCGATTTGAAAGGTCATGTGACCCGAACCAATCAACACCGCCGCAATCATCAGAGACGGTAGACTTTGCCAGGCGAAGGGCAGTAAGGCCCCCACAATGACCAGGCTCGCGCTTGCCCGCATGGGCTTGTAAGGCCCGATGGCATCAATTAAACGACCGGCCTGGACCGAACAAAGCATGGGTAGCAGTGCAAACACAGCGATCAGTACGCCGACCTCGAGCGTTGAGCGGCCGAGTTCGAGTGCGGTTAGGGTAACGGCAACTCTTCCGCCCGAAATCGCAATGTGCACGAGCATGATCAACAGACACAGCACCCCCGCGCTGGCAAAAGCAGACGGAATGGATTGGGGCGAAGGTTGAGGGGGCGGCATGCTCACAGTATTAAGGGTAAATTGTGTTCCTCCGTCGCGCTCTTGTCGAGCGCGACGTGCGGTTTTTTAGGTAGATCATGCAAAAAGACCTCGTAACAGAGCAATTGAGCCACACTTCTGACGCAGAGCGCCGCTTCGGTGGGCTTGATCGTCTCTACGGCGCGCAGTCTGGCGTTGCGCTGCAGCACGCGCATGTTGCCGTGGTGGGGATTGGGGGTGTGGGGTCATGGGCTGCTGAAGCGCTTGCGCGCAGCGGCGTGGGCGCGCTTACCTTGATCGATCTTGACCATGTCGCCGAATCCAATATCAACCGCCAGGTGCATGCACTGACTGAGACCTTGGGGCAGTCAAAGATTGAGGCGATGGCCCAAAGAATTCACAGCATTCACCCCGAATGCCGTTTGACGTTGGTGGATGATTTTTTAACGCCTGACAACGTGCAGCAGCTTCTGCCCGCTGAGCTAAGTGTTGTGCTTGATTGCACCGATCAAGTTGCAGCCAAAATCGCGATGGTGTTGCAGGCGCGGGCGCGGCAGCAAGCCTTAATCGTATGCGGTGGCGCTGGCGGAAAAACCAATTCACTGGCTTTACAGGTGGGCGACCTTGCCCAGGCCACGCATGACGCCTTATTGGCCAGAGTACGCAATACCTTAAGGCGCGACCACCGTTTTGCGCGCGCGTCCAAAGCCTCTGGCAAAGCGCTCAAGCGAGTGCCTAAAATGGGGGTACGCGTCCTGTGGGTTGACCAACCCACTCGGTTGCCCGAAGTGTGGCAGCAACAGGCAGAGGGGCAGGCTTTGCAAGGGCTGTCTTGCGCTGGGTATGGTTCAACGGTTACTGTCACAGCAGCAATGGGATTTGCAGCCGCGGCAGAAGCAGTGAATACTATATTGTCGGCAAAGGTCGCGACGGCGCTTTAATCATGACAAATGAAAATGACTCATCAAGCACGCGAGTAAATCACTAAAACATAAAACGACAAATCAGAACGTATTACCTAAGACGAAAACGAATAACAACAACTGATCACGACAAAAACATGACGCAAAGTAAAGCCTTAGCAAAAATATTATCCATGGCAGATTTTGAACGCGAGGCTGAAAAGCGCTTGCCGCGTCCGATTTTTGGCTATGTATCAGGAGCCTGCGAAGATTGTCATTCGTTGCAGGACAACCGAGATGTTTTCACCGAGTACGAATTTATTCCGCGCACGCTGGTCGATGTTTCAAATCGCAATCAGCAGGTTGAAATTTTTGGCAAGACCTACAGCGCTCCGTTTGGCATGGCGCCGATGGGGATCACCGCGATGTCGGCGTACCGCGGAGACATTGTCTTGGCCGAGGTGGCCAAGCAAGCCAATATCCCGATGATCATGAGCGGCTCGTCTTTGATCAAAATGGAAGAACTCATCGAGCGTGCTCCCGATGCATGGTTTCAAGCGTATTTACATGGCAAGACCGAAGACATCTCTCCATTGATCGACCGGGTTGACGCGGCCGGTTTCAACACCCTCGTGATCACGGTTGACACACCGGCTTCATCGAATCGCGAGAATAATGTTCGCACTGGCTTCTCAACGCCGTTGCAACCTAACTTGCGCCTGGCCTGGCAGGGTGTGACCCACCCGCGATGGTTGTTTGGCACGCTGCTCAAAACACTGTGGCACCACGGCATGCCGCACTTTGAAAACTCTTTTGCGACCCGCGGTGCGCCCATTATTTCAGCAAATGTGGCGCGCGATTTCTCAGCGCGCGGGCAATTAAGCTGGGATCATGTGCGCGACATTCGTAAGCGCTGGAAAGGCCCCTTAGTCATTAAAGGGATATTGCACCCTGCTGATGCTGCGCTTGCCCGGCAGTACGGCATGGACGGTGTGATCGTCTCAAACCATGGTGGCCGGCAATTGGATGGGGCAGTCGCACCATTGCGTGTCTTGCCACAGATTGTTGACCAATTCAAAGACGGCCCGGTCATGCTTGATAGCGGCGTGCGGCGCGGTGGCGACATGATGAAGGCCTTGGCTTTGGGTGCGCGCAGTGTGTTTTTAGGGCGACCCTTTAATTATGCAGCGGCAGTCGGTGGGCCAGAGGGTGTTGCCCATGGGATTTCACTGCTGCAACAAGAGGTCATGCGTAATATGGCAATGATGGGCATTAATAGACTGAGTGAACTGACGCCTGAGTCGCTGCTGTATGTGGGGCGCGCAGTTCGCAAATAGAGCATTCTTTCTTTAGATTTTTAGACATCTAACACACAATACCGGAGCAGACATGTCACAACTCGGATTCGCGATTCATACTCACAAACATACGGTCAGTGATGCAACGCTCAAGCGTTTTGCGAAGCTCGCGGTCGCCAATATCAGCGATGTGATGAGCCGCACAAACGGCACCGTTGATTTACGCCCCTTTCATAAGGGCGGAAAAATCTTAGGCCGCGCGTTTACAGTCAAAACTGCGCCTGGTGACAACCTGATGGTGCATAAAGCGATTGATATGGCTGCGCCTGGTGACGTGATTGTGGTGGATGCGGGTGGCCCGCAGCGCAATGCCATCATCGGTGAAATCATGTCGACACTGGCCGCGAGTCGAAAGATCGCAGGCATGGTGATTGACGGTCCGATCCGCGATGTCGATAGTATTAGTAAAAATAAATTCCCAGTGTTCGCACGTTCAGTGTCGCATCGTGGCCCCTACAAAGAAGGCCCAGGTGAAATCAACGTGACAGTATCGATCGACGGCATGGTTGTGCACCCCGGCGATATCATTGTGGGCGACGATGACGGCTTGTTTGCGATTCGTCCTGAAGGTGCCGATGCGTTAGCCAAGTTGGTTGAAGCGGTTGAGAAAAAAGAAAAAAATATCCTTGCACAAATTGCGAAGGGTACGCTTGATCGCTCGTGGGTAGACCAGGCTTTACGTGCCAAGGGTGTTTTGAAATAACTCGATTTGAGGCCCTGCCCGACTTAGGTCGGGAGGGCTCCCTCCCTCAAAAGTGCTCGTTACCGTAGGCAACAGGCTGAAGGTGGCGGGTTGAAGGTAATCACAAAAATTCAAGAATTATTTTGAGAGACAACATGAAAAAGCAAGTCGTACGTTTTGATTTTTGGATAAACCCGGTGTTCGATCAGCATCTGAAAGGCGTCGCTGATATTGATCTCACCGTTTGTCGCTATTCGGATGATGAGAAGAAAACGCTCGAGGTATTTAAAAATACTAACGTGTATCACATCTGTGCAGCGCGCGACGAGGTGCCGCCTCAGTGGTGGGTGAATGACGACTTGATTAAAAAGAGCCCGAACTTGTTGTGCGCCTCGGCCTCGGGCGCGGGTTATGATCCGGTTGATCTTGCCGCTTGTAACCGCCACGGAGTGTTGGTGGTGAATCAATCGAGTTGTAATGCCGACTCGGTTGCCGAACACGCGATGGGTTTGTTGCTGTCTATTAAGCATCGCATCACAGCTTGTGATCGCATCATGCGCGCCAACGCTTACACCACCCGCGAAGACTTGATGGGTAACGAGATTCGTGGCTTGACACTCGGTATCGTGGGGATGGGCAATATTGGCCGACGCGTGGCGCAACTGGCAAAGGCGTTTGGCATGACCATCATTGGTCATGATCCATTTTTATCTGCCGATGAAATTCAAGCGCGTGGCGCAAAGTCTTTGACGTTCAATGAGCTGTTGACGCAAGCAGATGTGATCACCGTGCATTGCCCACGTTCGCCAGAAACGCTGAACTATTTTGGTGCGGAGCAATATCGCGCCATGAAAAAAGGTGCTGTGTTTATGTCGACAGCGCGTGGTGGGATTCATGATGAAACTGCTCTGTACGAGGCGTTGCGTGACGGACACTTGTCGGGCGCTGGGTTAGATGTGTGGTCGGTTGAGCCGCCCGCACAAGATAACCCCTTACTGTCTTTGCCCAACGTGACCGCAACCTATCATATCGCTGGGGTCACACACGAGGCGCGACGTAATGCGGCCTCAATGGCGGCCGAGCAGATTGAGGGTATTCTCAAGGGGCACCGAGCCCCTCGCATGGCAAACCCAGAAGTTTGGCCGGTATTTCTTGAGCGGTATAAAAAGATGTTTGGTTAGTACTGAAACTTTACTTAACACGGGAACTTTACGATGAAAATTTTTCTGAAGGACTTTGTTCAGCGGGCTTTATTCTCTGGGGTGTTGTTGTTAGGCATGTCTGCAACGGCAAGCGCGGCGGGCTACCCCGAGAAACCCATCACCATGCTCGTGGCCTATGGGCCAGGTGGTGGCACCGATTTAATCGCTCGATTGATCGCGCCCTATGTTGAAAAATACCTGGGTAACGATGCGCGAATTGTCGTGAGCAATAAGGCAGGGGCAGGTGGTGCGATCGGGTTTACAGAACTCGCAAGGGCCACACCCGACGGCTACACCATCGGCTTTTTGAATACCCCCAATTTGATTTCGATTCCAATCGAGCGTCAGGCTAACTATACGTGGCGAGGTTTTGATCTGATCGGTAATTTGGTAGACGATCCTGGTGCGTTCACTGTGAACAGCGCGAGCCCCATGAAAGACCTAAAAGACCTGGTGACGTACGCGAAGGCAAACCCCGGTAAAGTGACCGTGGGCTCGACAGGCGTTGGGTCTGATGATCATTTAGCGATGCTATTTTTTGAACGCGCTGCAGGCGTCAAACTGACGCACATCCCTTACAAAGGCTCGGCCGAAGTACGTACCGGCATTCTGACCGGACAGTTAGTGGTTGGGGCGATCAACGTCGGAGAGGCGTTGCAATTCATGCAAGGTGGCGCCCCAATGCGTATGTTGGGTCAGATGTCGCTCAAGCGCACAAACTTGGCGCCTGGTACCCCCACGTTTGCAGAGCAGGGGTTTCAGATGGAAAGCGCGTCGTTGCGTGGGCTTGCGGCACCGAAAGGATTACCCGCTGACGTACGCGAAAAACTGGTCAAGGCTGTTGCTCAAGCCGCTGCCGATCCAGGCTATTTAAAACAAGCTGCCTTGCTGTTTGCCCCTGTGCGCTACCTGGCTCCAGCGGCTTACGAAAAAGAATTGATCTCTACCGAAAAAGACCTGCTTGAGTTATGGAAAATCGCGCCCTGGAAAGAGTGATTCTGTTCGCAGGACGTCAAACCAACCGCGCAGCCCGTTCGATAGCCTGAGGCTAGCTGCCGGTTGTTCAAAATCGGCGCGCGTCAGTACGGCTTCTCGTACTTGATGCGTGCTTAACAAATGCTCTCGCATGACACCGCCCAGTAAGCCGCAGGCTAAGGGTGGCGTCACCCAGTCCTTGTCTTGCTTAATGTAAATATTTGAGCGACTGCCCTCGCACAGTTCAGCGCGTTCGTTGACAAAAATTAAATCAAAAAAATCGTGATGTGCGGCAAGCCATTGCGCCGTTTGGTCGTACCAAGGGCGATGGGTGGTTTTGTGTTGAAGGAGTAACTCATGGCTATCAAGCGTGAGTGGTGCAAGCGCCACCAAAGGGCGTGTTTGTAGCGCAGGCAACGGCGTGGTCGTGATGTGAAGCTCACCGTTGGGTGTCATTAAGAGGCGCACCCGCGCGCTCTCAGTTGACGTTGCCCTGTTCAATAGCGCGGTTTGAATCGCTTGTTCAACGGCGACGCGGCCAGGCCAGTTAAATCCCAAACCGAGTGCAGAGGCTTGCAGGCGTTGCAAATGCCCGACAAGTAGTGGGATCTGACCTTGCGAATCGGCGCGCATGGTTTCAATTAATTCAAAGTGGTGGGCATTCGTTGTCATATTTAATGCGATTGCGGCGTGATCGACTTTCAAGAAAAGACCTATGTTACTCAGATCTAGGCGATTCAAGGTTTGGATGCGGCTGAGGCTGGCTAAGTTCGGGTCTGTCAATAACGATTCGTGCTTTCCAGTGGCATTCGTCCCACTCAAGTGCTGCGACCGAGTCGTACACAATACCGCCGCCAACGTGATACAGACCGCTGCCGTTTTGTTTGAGCAGCAGCGTGCGTATAGCGACATTCAGCGAGAAATCACCATTGGGTGCCAGCCAGCCAACGCTACCACAATACAAACCACGCGGCTGTGCCTCTGTTTGCTGAATACGTTTCATAGCGGCGATTTTAGGTGCACCTGTGATCGAGCCACACGGAAACAGTGCCCGCAAGATCTGTTCAAGCGAGGTCTCGAGCGCAATCGTGGCTTGAATGGTCGAGGTCATCGTCCAGACCGAGGGATACGCCTCGAGCGAAAACAAAGGCTCTGCAACGACACTGCCCGGCAATGCGATACGGCCAAGATCGTTACGCAACAGATCGACGATCATCAGATTTTCAGCACGGTCTTTTGTGCTTGCTTGTAAACGCTGGCCAAGACGCTGATCTTCAAGAGGGTCGTTTGAGCGAGGTGCAGTCCCTTTCATTGGGCGAGTGATTAACGTTGTACCGTGGCGTTGCAAAAATAACTCTGGTGAAAACGATAAAACTGTTTGCTCATCATCTTCGATAAACGCGGCATGTGCGCTAGGGTGTTGATTGGCGAGCTGGCGATATAGCTGTTGTGCAGAGCCTTGCGTGGCTACGTTTAGGGCAAAGGTGCTATTGATTTGATAGACCTCACCTTGTGCGATCCATTCTTTGATTTTTTGAATTCTGTCAAAGTAATCGGTTTGCGACAGGCTTGCCGTGACTGAGGTAATTGAGGCCGGTGTTGTGGCGCCGGTCTCAGTCCCGGTCCCAGTCTCAGTCTCAGTCTCAGTCTCAATCCCAGTCTTAGCCTCAGTCTTCACGATACGACTGAGACTCCAAGGCGTTTCAATCGTGGCTGAATCAAAGACGAGTGCGGTTAAACGGCTACGCGGCTTGAGTTGAGTTTGCGCAGCGCCAGTCGGTGTTGGCAGTGCATCCTGTGCAGCGCGTGCGGTTGGTTGCAGCGCTGGCTCAAACCACTCGCCGAGCTCGTAGTCGAGCAGCAGGGCGATCCAGCAGCCAGCGCGTTGTGCGGTTTGTATCGCCGCAAAGGCTGCAGGCAGCTCGGCCGCACTACGTGCAGTAATGCGTTGGCGCAACCCAGACAAAACCTTCGCTTCGCCCGCTAGCCGATCTTCAAAACGACACCGAGTCACGCGCGTCGTCTCGCTATGGAAAATGTCGTCTTGTCCTTCACGCTTGACTCCGTCGCTCGCGCGAGCCTCTGGTCTGAGAGGCGCCACTGTGTCGTTGCAGAATGATGTCAAACACGATGCATAAATTCATGCAGCACTTCGCCCGTGTGGGATTTTGAACGTACCTTCATCACCTGCTCAGGCGTCCCTTCGATCACGAGCTTGCCACCACCTGTACCGCCTTCTGGACCCAAATCTAGCAGCCAGTCGGCCTCGGCAATGATGTCAAGATTGTGCTCGATCACTACCACGGTGTTGCCGGCCTCAACGAGACGATGCAACACACGGATCAGCTTTTCGACGTCTGCCATGGATAAGCCAACGGTTGGTTCATCTAGCACGTAAAGTGTGTGGGGCAGGCGCGAGGCACGACCGGTGGTGATCACGCCCTCTGTCATCCGAGCTTTGGCCAGTTCAGTGACTAACTTGATTCGTTGCGCTTCACCGCCCGACAGTGTCGGTGAAGGCTGCCCGAGCGTGATGTAGCCCAATCCTACATCTTGCATCAGTTGCAGGGGGTGTCGAATTTTTGGATGTGCGGCAAAGTAGCCAATCGCATCATCGACTTCAAGCGACAGCACCGCGCCAGCGTGCTTCTCGCGCATGCGTACACCCAAGGTGTCGGTGTTAAAGCGTGCACCACTGCACGCATCGCAGGGCACCTTGATGTCTGGCAAAAAGCTCATCTCGAGGGTGCGCATGCCTTGTCCTTCGCACAGCGGGCAGCGACCCTCGCCAGCGTTGAACGAAAAACGTCCCGCGCCCCAGCCACGGATCCGCGCCTCTTGGGTATCGGCAAACTGTTTGCGCACGTCATCCCAAAAGCCGATATAGGTTGCGGGGCACGAGCGTGGCGTTTTACCAATCGGCGTTTGATCGACTTCAAGCACGCGGTCGATAGCGTTCCAACCCTCGATGCTCTCACAGCCGTGCCATTGTGGATCGGCGCGCAGCGAAACTGCCGCACCTAGATTATCGAGTAACACCTCACGCGCTAACGTTGATTTACCTGAGCCTGATACGCCTGTGACCACGCTAAGGCGTCCGATCGGAAAGTGTGCCGTCAGGTGACGCAAGTTATGAAGCTTTGCGCCCTTAACAGTGATCATCGGCGTATCTTTTGCCACTGGCCTGCGCGGCTGCAGAGGGTGCGCCAAGGGGTGCTTTAAAAAATGCCCAGTTGTAGACTCTGGCGCATCCATCAAGTCTTGCAAACTGCCTTGGGCCACCACGCGCCCACCGCGAATCCCTGCGCCGGGGCCAATGTCAATGATGTGTTCGGCACGACGAATGGTGTCGTCGTCATGCTCAACTACAACCAAGGTGTTACCGTTTTTTTCAAGACGCAACAATGCTCCTAATAAAATCCGATTGTCGCGTGGATGTAAACCAATCGTCGGTTCATCCAGCACGTAGCAAACGCCTTGCATGTTTGAGCCCAGTTGTGCAGCTAAGCGGATGCGTTGGGCTTCACCGCCAGACAGCGTTGGTGCGGCACGATCTAAGGCAAGGTAGCCTAGCCCCACCTCTTGCATAAACTGCAGACGGCCACGAATTTCAGACAAGATGTCGCGCGCAATCTCGGCATCGCGTCCACGCAAGACCAAGGCGGTAAAAAACGTGTGAGCGTCTGACACGGCCAAACCTGCAAGCTGGGCAATCGACTTATCGCGCCACAGCACTGCGCGCGAAACGGGGTTTAAGCGTGCACCATGACAACTGGTGCAGGTGCTTGTCTCACCTTCGTACCAGGCGTTCCAGGCGGTTTCTTCGCCTGTTTGTTCTTCGTCAAACCCTTGAAACTTTAAGCCTGTGCCAAAACAGCCGTGGCACCAACCGTGTTTCGAGTTATACGAAAACATGCGTGGGTCGGGTTCTGGGAAACTTGTGCCACAGCTTGGGCAGGCACGTTTTACTGAGAAATGTGTTTGATCGAGTTTGGCTGACATGTCAGCATGCAGTCTGTCGAGTGACGACACTAGGCTCATGACGCCTTGGCCGTGTTCGAGCGCGCTGCGAACACCTTCACGCAGTTGTGCTTCGTTGTCGGTACCGACAACCAAGTCAGCCACGGGCAACTCAATGGTGTGCTCTTTAAAACGATCTAAGCGCGGCCACTTTGCGGTAGCAATAAATTCATCATCGACTCGTAGATGGGTGTAGCCCTTGCCGGCAGCCCATTTCGCAAGATCCGTGTAGAAACCTTTACGAGCTGTCACTAACGGCGCCAGCAAACCAATGCGCTGTCTCTTGTGGTCGCGCATGATTCGGGCGACGATTTGATCGGCACTTTGAGGTTCGACGCTGACCTGACATTGCGGACACATTTGCGTGCCCAGCTTCATGTACAACAGACGCAAGAAATGATGAATTTCAGTCATCGTGGCAACGGTCGATTTTCGACCGCCGCGGCTGGTGCGCTGCTCGATTGCCACCGTGGGTGGGATGCCAAAAATAGCATCGACATCAGGTTTGCCAGCCGGCTGCACAATCGCGCGTGCATAAGCGTTGAGCGACTCAAGATAACGGCGTTGCCCTTCGTTAAACAAGATATCGAACGCTAGCGTGGACTTACCTGAACCCGACACCCCCGTAATGACAGTGAATTTATCGTGCGGGATACTGACGCTGATATTTTTAAGATTGTGTTCGCGCGCGTGCAAGATATCAATGCTGGTGGCCGCGCGACGTTTTTCTTTTAAGACGGTTTGTAGCGAACGGCCCAAAGAGCGACTCGCTGCGACGGAAGCGTTCAATGACGTTGCCTCAGTCTGTCCCGCGGACGCAACGCCCTGGGACACTGCTCTGAGCGTTGCTGCCTCGTCAAGGTGGGCGGTGGTGAATGGTTCGCGTAGTGCGCGGGCTGCTTGCCGAGGATCGTCGGTTGCTTGAATGTCGAGCATCGACGCACCAATTGCGTCAGGCGTCATCGCAACCGCGTAGTCGCGTAGCGCTGCACCGGTGTGCGAAGTAGGGTGCGCCATCACTTGTTCTGGGCTGCCCGACACAATCAGCTCACCGCCAGCATCGCCACCCTCTGGTCCTAAATCAATTACCCAGTCTGCAGCACGAATCACATCCAGGTTGTGCTCAATGATGAGCAGTGTGTGTCCAGCACCGAGTAACTTTCTGAAGGCACGCATCAAGCGCGCCACATCGTCAAAGTGCAGACCGGTAGTCGGTTCATCGAATAAAAATAAGCTGCCTTTTTTGGCCAGTTTGGCGGTTGAAATACCGCTGCGTGCGGCTTCGGCTAAGTGACCAGCTAGCTTTAAGCGTTGAGCCTCGCCACCCGAGAGCGTGGGCACAGGCTGGCCGAGCTTGACGTACTCAAGGCCCACGTCTTCAAGCGGCGCCAAGCCAAGCTGTACATCGCGTAACCCTTTAAAAAACTCAAGGGCTTCAGAGACCGTCATATCCAGCACGGCATCGATCGACGCACGTCGGCCGAGATGCTCGATTTCTACCTCGCGAACCTCTGGTCTAAAACGTTTTCCATCGCAATCTGGGCAGCGAATATAGATGTCGGATAAGAACTGCATCTCAACATGCTCGAAGCCCGTGCCGCCGCAGGTTGGGCAGCGCCCATCGCCACTGTTAAAGCTAAAGGTGCCGGCGGTGTAGCCACGCTCTCGGGCAACGGGCGCTTGAGAAAATAGCTTGCGAATGGGGTCAAACGCGCCAACGTAGCTGGCCGGATTCGAGCGAGCGGTTTTGCCAATTTGCGCCTGGTTGACCATGACGACCTCGGCCAACTGCTCGGCACCAAGAATCCGGTCAAAGGCGCCGGGCGTCTCAGTAGGTTTACCCATGATTTTGAGTAAACCTGGGTAGAGCACATCTTGGATCAAGGTTGACTTGCCAGAGCCCGATACGCCCGTGACACAGACTAAACGACCCAGGGGAATTTCGATAGAAACGTTTTTGAGATTATTCGCGGTCACGCCTTCAAGCAGCAGGCGAGGGGTGTTAGCCGCAACCGGTAAAGGCCTGGGTGCCTCGACCTTCATGTGGCCGCCCATGTATTGGCCGGTTAAGGTTGTAGCGTCACGCAGTTCAAGTGGGGTGCCATCAAAGACGATTTGACCACCACGCTCGCCGGGGCCTGGGCCCACGTCAATGACACGATCGGCAGCGATCATCACCTGTGGGTCATGCTCGACCACCACCAAAGTATTGCCCGCGTCACGTAAGCGATGCATCACTTCAACCACGCGGTGGATATCACGCGGGTGCAGACCGATCGAGGGTTCATCGAGCACAAAGAGCGTATTGACGAGCGAGGTGCCCAGTGCCGTGGTCAAGTTAATCCGCTGCACTTCACCACCCGAGAGCGTGCGACTTTGTCGATCAAGCGTCAGGTACCCTAAGCCAACGTCACACAAAAACTTCAGGCGTGCACGAACTTCGGTCAACACCAGGTCCATTGCGGCATCGAGCCCCCCGTCAAACTTCAGGGTATCGGCAAAGGCGCGTAAGTGAACGATCGGGGTCAACATCAAATCTTGAATCGATTTGTGCTCGATTTTCCAGAGCAACGCATCAGGCTTTAAGCGCGCGCCATGACAAGTTGGGCAGGGGGTATAGCTTCGATACTTTGACAGCAGCACTCGTACATGCATCTTGTATGACTTGGTCTCAAGCCAGGTAAAGAATTTTTGTACGCCGTACCATTGGGTTTTCCAGGCGCCGCTGCCACCTTTCCAGAGCGGATCGCCATCAAGCACCCAGTCTTTGTGCTCTTGAGGCAAATGACGCCAAGGAGTGTTGACCGAAACGTTGGCACGTTTGGCGTACTTCAGCATCTCTTCGTGACACTCTTTGTAGCTTGGCGTCTGCCAGGGCTTCACAGCACCTTGCTCGAGCGTTTTGTTCTCGTCGGGGATGACTAAGCCAAAATCGATCCCGATGACACGACCAAAACCGCGGCAGGCCTCACAGGCACCAAGCGGCGAGTTAAACGAAAACGTGCTGGGTAAGGGGTCGCTATAACTGATGTTGCAGTCAGCGCAGTGCAGCTTGTCGCTGAATTTCCAGACATCAGTGTCAGCGCCGTCTGGATCAAGCGCATGCACCGCGATTAAGCCGTTGCCCATCTTTAAGGCAATATCAAAGGCCTCCATCACCCGCGATGCTTCAGACCCTTCAAAGCGAAACCGGTCTTGCACCACACGCAGCGTGCGCAATTGAGGCGACAGCATGGCTGATTTTTTTGTCGTCTTTTTGACGGGCTTGGCTGCAACGGCAGCAGTAACTGTGGAGGGCTGCGTCGGGTTCTCGTCGGCGTGTATGCGGGTGTAACCCTGTTGTTCTAAAAAGCCGCGCACTTCGTCTTCGGTAAAGTTAACGGGCACTTGAACCGGAAACGTGACCACTAAGCGCGGATTGCCCGCTTTGGCAGAACGCTCAGACATTGCGGCAAAAATCGAGGCGGTGCTGTCACGGCAGACCGCCTGACCACACCCCCGACAGCTCAACTGTGCGCCGCGCGCAAACAGCAGCTTCAAGTGGTCATTCAGCTCAGTCATGGTGCCCACGGTGCTGCGTGAGCTGCGCACTGGGTTGGTCTGATCAATAGCAATCGCGGGCAAGATGCCTTCAATGCGATCAACGACCGGCTTATCCATGCGATCTAAAAACTGTCGCGCGTAGGGCGAGAAGGTTTCGACGTAGCGCCGCTGCCCCTCGGCGTACAGCGTATCAAAGGCCAGTGAACTCTTGCCCGAGCCGCTGACGCCCGTAATCACGGTCAGGTCGCCCGTGTTCAGGGTGAGGTCAAGATTTTTGAGATTGTTCTGGCGCGCGCCAGTAATGCGGATAATTGGGTTCATATTGCGATTTTAAAGCGGCGGCTGGGTTGTCTGGGGCTTGGCTGCACAATACCCCTAAAGTGATAAAAACTCATCGAGTTTAGGGTCCGTCAGGCCCAGCGCGCGCGACGTCGCGAAGGCTTGAGACAATCTTGGATCTGGACATAAAGTGAGCCGCAGAGGTCAAATTTTTGTCACCCCGGGAGGCGGGATCATGGTCTTCGCGCCAATCGTCTGGCGTATCACCTCTGCTAGCGCGCGGGCGGCGAGCGATGGTTCTTTGCCCGGCGGAAAAATCAACCCGAGTTTTCGGATCACTGCGGGACGACTCAAAGGCCTGACAGCAAAGCTAAGGTGTGTGGGGCCCGGACACAACATTGAGGGCAAAACGGTGACTCCAAGGCCTGCTTCAACCAGGCCTAGAAGCGTTTGAATCTGGGTTGTTTCGTAAATGACGTTTAGTTTAAGATTTAAACGCTCAACGCTACGATCGAAGGCATCTCGTATCCCTGAGCCTCGTCTGAGCAAGACCAAATCTTGTTTGGTAAGGTCTGCGCCCGTTACCCGGGTGTTTTTTGCTAAAGCGTGGCTGACCGGGCACAAGACCTGAAAGGAGTCTAGTACGAGTGGAATCGCGAGGCTTGCTTTCAGCGACGGATCTTCGCTGACGATTGCAATGTCGCATTCGCCTGTATCGACGCGGTGCATGATGCCGCGCATATTGTCATCTAAAAAAACGACGTCGATTTTTGGGTAGCGGCGCTTCATTTCGGCGAGCACTGGGGGCAACAGGCTGTAAACCGTCGAAGACAGGCACGCAAGTGTCACGCGGCCGCGCCCCGTCTTGGCGAATTCACTGAGCGCGGCGACAGACTGATCCAGGCCCTCGAGCAACCGTTCAGCGTCAATGAGAAAAACTGAGCCAGCCTCTGTCAAGCGCACCGAACGCGTCGTACGATCAAATAATTTGACCTCAAGCAACGACTCGAGTTGAGCGATCGCTTGACTGGTCGCCGGCTCGCTTAAATGCAAGGCGATCGCGGCACGCCGAAAGCTGGCGCGCCGGGCGATCTCGATAAAAATTCTAAGGTGCTTTAAGTTTGGGTTAAGCATAGATTAATAAATAAGTTATACCAAATAGTAAATTGAATAATTCAAATTGTGTAATTTATAAGTGCTTTCTAAACTGATCTCACAATAACTATTGACGAGACAAAATTGGCAAAGCCAATCGTGCAGCAGCTGGACAAGTTTGGGGCTGCCGACCGCATCTTGAGGGTGACTCTGGCCGCTTTGCTGGGTCTGTGCTGTGCAACTCAAGCTGTGCGGGCGCAAGTGGGGGTCGTTTCAGGCGCGTCTGCGGGCACTGTGGTCCCGGCGCCTTGGCCCGAGAAACCGCTTCGGCTGGTCGTGCCCTTTGTTACCGGTGGCGCCGCCGACAGCGCCGCTCGCATCCTTGCACCCGCCTTGCAAAAAAAACTTGGGCAGTCAGTCATCGTTGAAAACCGGCCAGGCGCTGGGGCTGCGATCGGTACGGCCGCAGTTGCCGCCGCCCGACCCGATGGCTACACCCTGCTGATGGGAAGCGCCAGTAATGCGATCGGCAACCTGTTGTACAAAAACTTGCCCTATGTGTTTGCCCGCGATCTCGAACCGGTCTTGCTGGTGGCAGAGGTGCCGGGCGTGATGGTAGTGCCTCGCGGTTTACCGGTGCAAGATTTAGCTGGTTTTATTGCTTATGCAAAGGCGCACCCCGGCGAGGTGACCTATGGGTCGCCGGGTGTCGGCACCAGCGTGCATCTTGCGGGTGAGTTGCTAGAAAGTATGACGGGCGTGTCGATGCTGCACGTCCCCTATAAAGGTGCCGCTCCTGCGATGACCGATTTGCTGGGCGCACGCTTGCAAGTGATGTTCCCTGCACTGTCGGCGGCGCAGGTGCATATTAAAGCCGGCGCTTTGCGCGTGTTAGCCGTTACAACTGCGCAACGCTCAGCCCTCGCCCCTGAGATTCCGACCATCGCAGAGCTTGGACTGTCGGGTTACGAAGTGGGCGGGTGGATCGGAGTCTTTGCGCCAAGTGGCCTTGATACAAACGTCAATGCGCGACTGCAAACGGTTCTAGCCGAAACACTCAAAGAGCCCGAGATACTACAAACGTTTTTGAGCGCGGGCATTGAGCCGACCCCCGAAACGTCACAAATTTTACGTGCGCGTGTTCAAGCCGATGCCGCGCGCTGGGCAAAATTAATTCAAATGAAAAGGATCGAATTGCAATGACCCAGAGCACCGTAGCAGGATCGTCGAGCCATACCCCCTCGGTTGCAGACACCAAGCGTCAGCGGGCGCAGACGCTGATCGACGCCATGTCTAAGCCAGTTTTGCAACACGTGATCGGTGGGCGTTCTTGTCCGAGCCTTGGGGGCGAAGTGTTCTCGAACTTCTCGCCTTTTGATGGTGCACTGCTGAACGTAACCGCTGCCGGGACGGCGGCTGATGTACATGCCGCGAGCCTGGCCGCAACCGCCGCCTTTGATGACTGGCGTAAATGGCCCGCTGCGCGCAGACGCGATGTCTTGCATGCGATCGCGGATCATTTGGAGAAACATGCTGAACAAATCGCGCTCATCGAAACGGCCGATACCGGTCAGCCTCTCAAGTTCACAACTAAAACGGCCACGCGAGGTGCAGAGAATTTTCGCTATTTTGCTGATTTGTGCGGGCAGGCGGCTGATGGGCAGTCCTATCCGACTGAGACGCATTTGAATTACACAATGCGTACGCCGATCGGCCCGGTTGGCATCATCACGCCATGGAATATGCCGTTTATGTTGGCAACCTGGAAGATTGCCCCCGCGCTGGCGTCAGGTTGTACGGTCGTGCATAAGCCGGCCGAATGGAGTCCTTTGACTGCCACACTTTTGGCGACACTCGCGCTTGAAGCGGGTTTGCCAGCTGGTGTGTTGAATGTTGTGCATGGATTAGGAGAAGTTACGGGCCAGGCGCTGACGCAAGAGCCTTTGATTAAGGCGATTGGCTTTGTCGGTGGCACCAGCACGGGCTCGCACATCATGGCACAAGGCGCACAAAGTTTGAAGCGCGTGCACTTTGAACTCGGCGGAAAAAGCCCGGTCGTCGTATTTGACGACGCAAACTTTGAGCGGGCACTCGATGCCGTGTCCTTTATGGTTTTTAGTCTGAACGGGCAGCGTTGCAACGCGGGTTCAAGACTTCTCGTGCAAGAGTCATTGCACGATCGGTTTGTCGAGCGGTTGGTGCAGCGCGCTAAGAGTATTCGGGTAGGCAACCCCTTTGATCCAGCCACTGAGGTGGGGCCGTTAATTCATGCGCGGCAGCTTGATCGCGTTCATGAGTTTTGCCAAAGCGCAGAGCAGGCCGGTGCGGTGCTGCGTTGCGGCGGCACACCGAGCAACATGGCCGAACTGCCGCCAAAAGGCCATTGGGTCGCGCCAAGAGTTGTCTCAGCGGTTACGCCCGACATGGGTATCGCAAAAGAAGAGGTATTTGGCCCGGTGTTAGCGGTGATGCCTTTTAAAGACGAGGCGCATGCGCTGGCGTTGGCCAATGACAGTCGTTATGGTTTGTCGACCTATCTTTGGACTAGTGACTTGGGGCGGGCGCATCGCTTGGCGCGCGCGTTCGACTCTGGCATGGTTTGGGTCAACACCGAGATTTCGCGCAACTTGTCGACGCCGTTTGGTGGCATAAAAGACAGTGGTATCGGACGCGACGGTGGCAACTGGAGCTTTGATTTTTACATGGAAACGCGCAACGTCTGCATCGCGCTAGACACGCATCCGATTCCACGGATTGGAAAGGACTCGGTATGACCATGACGACTCGTCCAAACATTTTGTTCATTACGACAGACCAGCAGCGTGCTGATTGCATTGGCTACGAAAATGAACAAGTCAAAACGCCTCAATTAGATGCGTTAGCGCGCTCTGGCGCCAGATTTTCAAACTGCATTTCTCCCAGCGTTGTCTGTCAACCGGCGCGTTGCGCGATTTTGACTGGGCGCTTGCCCCTAACCAACGGAGTTTGGGATAACGGTGTTGATATGGATCCTGCCATGGGTCAACTAGGAATGGCGGCGGTACTAGGAAAAAGTGGCTATGCCACCGCCTTTGTGGGCAAAGCGCATTTTTCGTCAAAAATTACCTTCGCTCCGACAGGTTCGCCCGAGTCGCGTCAAAGCGCGCTTGATTATCCTGACGACTGGTTTGGCCCGTACATGGGCTTTGAGCATGTTGAGCTTGCCTCGTTAGGTAAGTTTCACCGCACCAGAATGCCAAGCAGTGCCGCGCCGATTCATCGCTTCGAACATTTTTTTCTGTCGCATCCTGAGGCACTAACGCTTTGGCAACAAAGTTTGACCGAAGGCAGTGGCGCGGCGCAGACTTGGGATTCAGCTTTGCCCGCTGCCTGGCACAGTAGTGCGTGGGTCGCCGATCGGACTCTGGCATTTATACAGAAGCAGTCGGCGCAGCAACCATTTTTTGCCTGGGCTTCGTTTCCTGATCCGCATCATCCCTTTGATTGTCCAGCCCCCTGGAACAAGATGTATGACCCGGCGTTGATGGTGTTACCAGAGCACCGCAGCTTGGATCTTGATCAACGCCCATGGTGGCATCGGGCTGCGCTTGAAGGTCAACCTCAGATCGCTGATCCCGAGTTGGCTAAGTTTCGTCAAGAAGGTTTTAAGGTTCCACCGCAGTCGGATCAACAGCTCTCTGAAATGATGGCCAACTACTACGGCATGATTTCTCATGTTGATCATCAGGTTGGCCGCTTAATTGAAGGCTTAAAACAAAATGGACAGTTCGAAAACACGCTGATTGTTTTTGCGAGCGATCACGGAGATATGTTGGGCGATCACGGCTTGTATTTAAAAGGGCCGATGATGTATGAAGGGGTCTTGCGCGTGCCTTTGGTTATGGCAGGCCCGGGCATTGAGGCGGGAACTGTCATCGAGACGCCAGTGTCTACGCTAGACCTGGCGGCGACTTTTGAGCAGCGCGCGGGTCTGACCTGTAGCAGCGAGCAAAGTCGGTCTCTCGTACCAGTTTTGGCAGGCACTGAAGTGCGTGACTGTGTCTGGAGTGAGTGGCATGTTCACCCTTCGAGACTCGGAGTGGCACTGCAGTTACGTAACGTCCGAACACCGCGCTACAGCTGCACCTTTGAGTTGGGATCTGGAAGCGGAGAGCTTTACGACCTTCAGGCTGATCCGCAACAAATGGTGAACTGCTTTGAGGATCCTGGCTATGCAGAGGTGCGAGGTCAGTTGCACGCCCTGATGCTTGCGCGTCCTGGGAAAATACTCGACGTGTTGGCCGAGCCAGTGGGGATCGCTTAATGAGCACTCAAGCGACAATGCTGGCAACACCATCTGTCAGCGAACTAGGGGCTGCCTCTGCAATCACCGTTGTGGTGCCGTTTCCAGCCGGTGGAATCGATTTGATTTTGAAGATGTTTTTAAGTGTTTGGTCTGAGCACTTGGGCCAAGAGGTCAAGCTGAGCAATCGCCCCGGTGGCACCGGTGCGGTGGGCACACTTGAAGTGGCGCAGGCGCAGGCGGATGGTCTGACGCTACTGTTTGCCTCGCAGGGGCCGTTGTTGTATCAACCTCTGGTGAACCAGGTTGGCTACGACGTACAGCAATCATTTGTACCTGTTTGTCGGGTGACTTCGACCCCGAGCGTCTTGATTGCTTCTGCAAGCAGCGGGCTGATCTGCGTGTCAGATATTTTTCTTAGAGCAAGAAATACCACGACGCCGTTGATCTATTCGTCGCCCGGGCCGGGCGGCTTGCCCCACATCGGGATGGCGGCGTGTGCACGCACGTTAGGCATCGAGATGCAGCATCAACCGTTTGCTGGCGCTGCAGCAGCGATCGAGGCGCTCAAACAAGGAAAAGCTGACTTGATTGCAGAGCAGTTGCCTACCGCTGTTGCGCTGGCGGGGCAAGGTAATCGCATCATCGGCGTGTTTGCGCCCGAGCGACTGGCCTCGCTGGCAGCGGTGCCAACCATGCTTGAACAAGGCTGCGATTTATCTTTTCAGTCGTGGAACGCATTGATGGCGCCGGCGGGCACGGCGACCGCGACACTGCAGCGACTGAGCGAGACCTGTAAGGCGGCCTTGGTCGCGGTTGCGCCACAGTTGTATCGAGAGATGGGGATGGAGCCCGCTTATTTAAGTTCTGCGCAAACCGCCTCGTTTATTGCCGGTGAATTAGATAAGGCACAAGCTTTAGTTCGATTAAGTGGCGTTGCATCTTTGAAGTAAGAGAACGTGGTGAAAGATTACAAGTAAACGAATATGTGGTGAAAAAAAACGAGTAGTAAAACTTGGTCAAAGAACGAAAGTAACCAAACGCGGTGAAAGAACACGAGTAATAAAACTTCGTCAAAGAACAAAAGTAAACAAACGTGGTGAAAGAACACGAGTCTTCAAAAAAAGGAAAATAATATGTTGAAAAGAATCTTGAATGGTGTAGTTGGTTTGTTAGCCGTGGCGTTATTCATGGGATCAAGCGCGTATGCGCAAGAATTCCCAGTGCGACCGTTGACGCTGGTGGTGCCCTATCCAGCGGGTGGGGGTGCTGACATCATTGCGCGTATGCTTGGCGAGGCGTTGAAAGAACAGTTAGGGCAAGCGGTGGCCGTGACAAATCGGCCCGGCGGTCAAGGCACGATTGGCACTGCCGAAGTGATTCGGTCTGCACCGGATGGGTATAACTTGGTGCTTAGTGCCGTGGCGACGTTAACGGTGCAGCCGCACCGGCAAGACTTGCCCTATAAAACGCCTGATGACTACGATCCAATTATCAAAGTTGCGAACTTGCCGATGGTGCTGGCAGTGCCGGCAAATAGTCCACAAAAAAGCGCCAAAGCGTTAATCGATTTTGCAAAGACAAACCCTGGCAAAATTCGCGTCGGTACACCGGGCAACGGTTCGGTGGGGCACTTGATCGTTGCGAGTCTCAATGCCAAAGCTGGCATCAAACTGGGTCATATTCCCTACGCGAGTGGTGCTGAGTCGATTCCCTCTTTGCTCGGTGGGCATATCGAAGCCGTGGTGGCCCATCCTTCCGAGGTCTTGCCCCACGTCAAAGCTGGTACGCTTGTGGTGTTGGGCACGTTTGAAGGGCAGCGCAGTGGCACGTTTCCGGATGTTCCCAGTTTTAAAGAGTTAGGGATTGACGTTGAAATGGGTGTCTATTATCCGTTGGTAGCACCTAAAAATCTTCCGGCAGACGTCAAAGCAAAACTGTTCAAGGCTGCCAAGGCGGGTATCGAAGGCTCAGCTTTTTCTGAGCAGGCCAAGGCGCGCGGCTACATTATTGATATCAAAGAGCCAGACGTCTTTCGCGCAGAGTTGTGGGATTCGTATCGTGCGAATGACGTGCTGCTTAAGTCGTTGGGCCTGAGTAAGAAATGAGTGCTCGTTTGGCAAGTGCCTTAGCAGCCTTGTTTTTTATGTTGCTGGGCGCCGCACAGGTTTGGTTGTCTTTTCGCTTGCCAGACGGGTTGGGGCTAAGCCCCGCCGAGCCTGGTCCAGGTTTGTTTCCGATGCTGGTAGGTAGCTTGCTGCTGGTGTCTGCGACCTCGGTACTCGTGCAAACTTTGGCGGCTCAACGAGTCGCTGAGTCTGCGCGCCAGCGGTTTCCGGTTGATATTATTTTGTTAGCGGCGATGATCGGTAGCTTTATTTTTTTATTACCTCGTGCAGGGTTTGTAATTTCAGCTTTTGCCTTGTTGGTGGGCACACTTTCAATCTATGGCATGCCGGGTTGGTGGCGGCGCGTCGGTACGGCGTTCGCAATGACGGCCGTGTCTTATTTGGTGTTCACGCGCGGCCTGAGTGTCAACTTGCCAAGTGCTTCGTGGTTGAACTGAGATGACAACCTTTGAGGGACTCGTCTACGGCTTTTCGATTGCCTTGCAATGGAACAACTTACTGGCTTGTTTTGCGGGAGTGTTGATCGGAACGGTGGTGGGTGTCTTGCCTGGCATCGGTCCGATCGGCGCGATGGCGCTGCTTTTGCCTGTGACGTACTCGATGGGGCCCGCCTCGGCATTGATCATGTTGGCCGGCATCTATTACGGTTCAATGTATGGTGGCTCAACGACCTCGATCCTCTTAAAGGTGCCGGGCGAGGTCTCTTCGGTGATTACCACGCTCGATGGTTACGAAATGGCACGTCGGGGTCGTGCTGGAGCGGCCTTGTTTGTCGCAGCGATTGGTTCTTTTGTAGCGGGTACGGTAGGGATCTTGGGTTTAGCGTTTTTAGCGCCAACACTGGCCTCAACTGCGTTACGTTTTGGGCCACCTGAGTTTTTCGCGCTGTGTGTCTTGGGCTTGTTGGTGTTGTCGCGCTTAACAGACGCATCGCTCGCGCGTGCTGCGGTCATGGTGGCACTAGGTTTGGGGCTGAGTACGGTTGGCATGGAGCCGATGTCGGGCGTTTCTCGGTTCACCTTTGGTTCGCTTGAGTTATCGCAAGGCTTGGAGTTAGTGCCCATTGCGATTGGGTTATTTGGCGTGTCAGAGTTGTTGTCTTCAGTGCATGACAAGCTAACGGCCCAACGGCCTCTGACAGTACGCTTCAGCGAGCTGTTGCCAACACGTGCCGAGTGGAAGCGTTCGCAGTGGCCCATTGCCCGAGGCTCAGTCCTTGGTTTTCTTTTCGGTTTAATTCCAGGGCCAACTGCAATCATCGCTACCTTTAGCTCTTACGCACTTGAGCGTAAATTGTCCAAGCATCCCGAAGAGTTTGGCAAGGGGGCGATCGAGGGCGTTGCAGGCCCTGAAAGTGCCAACAATGGAGCTGCGCAGGGTGCGTTCATTCCTTTATTGGCGTTGGGAATTCCGTTTGCGCCAGCCTCGGCCATGCTGTTGACGGCTCTCTTGATTCACGGCGCGCAGACGGGCCCGCTGCTGATGGTGAACAGCCCTGAAATTTTTTGGGGCGTGACCTCAAGCATGTATATCGGCAATCTGATGTTGTTGCTGTTGAATTTGCCTTTGATTGGGGTCTTTGTGGCCTTGCTACGCTTGCCCATGTATTTCATTTCAAGCCTGGTGGCGTTGTTATGCCTGGTGGGCACGTATGCAATCTCCGGCAGCTTGTTAGATCTGTGGGTCTTGTTAGCAAGTGGAGTCGCGGGCTACGTCTTACGTCGCCTAAAGTTTGAGCCCGCTATTTTGCTCATGGCACTGGCGCTCGGACCGATCCTTGAGCGTTCTTTTTTGCAATCGCTATATTTGACGCAAGGTAACCTCTTTGAGGTTCTGTCACGACCATTGGCTGGGGTGATGTTTGCGCTCGCTGCGGTGGTATTGCTGCTGCCGCTGCTTAAATGGCTGTTGCGACGCAAATCAAGCTTTTAGAGTACTATCACAGGCTACCCATCGGAGAATTGCTATGGCTTCAGAAACAAAACGTACGCGCCGCAACACGCTCGAGCGCCGTTGCTTAGGCAAGGCCTTCAAACGCTTGTTCGTCAACGCCCCTAAAGGCGTGTTCAAAATGCTCGAGAAAGTCAAAAAAGCCTAAATTTTATATAGTCTTTTTTGGTGAATCAGAAGTCCAGTCATGAAAGTGACTGGGCTTTTATTTTTGGTGCGCCCCATCAGTTAGGCCTAGTGTTGTCCAATTTGGCCGTTTCGCTCGAGTCTGGCGCACTTGAATGGTATTTTCCCCAACGTGCTGAATCGATCGCGTATCGGTTGGGCTTGTTGGGCGACAAGGGTTATCCCTAGGTGCCTCGTGGGCAGTTTGCACCCACGCCGCGAGTGATAATCAATCAATCAATAAAACAAACGGAGATACAAGCATGAGCAGCTCAACAAGATGGGTAAAGCGTCCAGAAGGCTCAACTTGGGGCGATTTTGGACCCGATGACCAGCGTGGCCGGATTAACTTGCTGACACCCGAAAAGATCAAACAAGGCGTGGCCGAGGTTGAGCACGGTATCCCTTTTTGTTTGAGCCTGCCGCTTGATCTTCCCGGGGGTAATTTGTTGAACCCGCGGCGGTTTCCACCTGTCATACGTCCGACCTTGCGCGAAGGGCGGCCCAACATGAACTATCGCTTGTTTGCCGACAATGACCAGCACACAGACGTCATTAGCGACGATCTGGTTGTGATGCATCTGCAGTACTCAACGCAGTGGGACAGCTTAGCGCATGTGGGCTCGCTGTTTGATGCGAATAACGACGGCATCCCTGAGGCTGTTTACTACAACGGCTATCGCGCCGGAAAAGACATTCAAGGCCCCACCGACGGAAAAGATGCGGGCGTACCCTTACCAGGTGATCAGCGCAGTACCTCAAACGCGATTGCTCTGGGCATACAGAATATGGCCGAGTCTTGTGTACAAGGCCGTGGCGTGATGATTGATTTTCATGCGCACTTTGGCAACAAGCGCGAA
>CANKOW010000010.1 GCA_947484295.1 Alcaligenaceae bacterium
TCAATCAAATCCACAGGGTCAAGCGTGTTGCCCTTGGATTTGCTCATTTTCTGGCCTTCGGCGTCGCGAATCAAGCCATGTACGTACACATGTTTGAAAGGCACCTGGCCCGTCAGGTGCGTGGTCATCATGACCATGCGTGCGACCCAAAAAAAGATGATGTCAAAACCCGTGACTAAAACGCTTGAGGGCAGATAGCGGGCGTAGTCAGCGGTTTGCTCGGGCCAGCCCATGGTGGTGAAGGGTACCAAGGCAGACGAGAACCAAGTGTCCAGCACGTCGGGATCGCGTGCGAGTGGGCCAGTGACGCCAGCGGCTTTGGCCTGACTGAGCGCCTCGGCCTCGGAGTGTGCAACAAACACTTGACCGTCGGCCGCGTACCAAGCCGGGATCTGATGGCCCCACCATAATTGACGTGAAATGCACCAGTCTTGAATGTTTTCAAGCCACTGGTTATAGGTGGTTGTCCAGTTTGCAGGATAGAACTGCACGTCGCCTTTTGCGACGACCTCGAGGGCGACTTCGGTGATGCTTTTGCCGGGGTTTATTGTGTCGGCCGGCGCGGGCTTGCTCATTGCCACAAACCACTGATCGGTCAGCATGGGTTCAAGCACAGCACCGCTGCGATCGCCGCGTGGCTGCATCATTTTGTGCGCTTCAACTTTGACTAAAAACCCTTGTTTTTCAAGTTCAGCGACCACAGCCTTGCGTGCGTCAAAACGATCAAGGCCTTGAAATTGTGCAGGGCCCTGATCACTGACTTTTGCGTCGAGCGTAAAAATCACGATTAAGGGTAGGCCGTGGCGCATTGCGCAGGCATAGTCGTTAAAGTCGTGGGCGCCCGTGATTTTGACGCAACCCGTACCAAAGGCTTGGTCCACAAAGTCATCTGCGATGATTGGAATCTGGCGGTCGCACAACGGCAGGTCGACCATTTTGCCGATCAAATGCTTGTAGCGTTCGTCTTCGGGGTGCACACATAACGCGCCATCGGCCAGCATGGTTTCGGGGCGCGTGGTGGCAATCGTCATGCCTGGCAGTGTTTGTACCGTGCCGTCAGCTTGCGTGATGGTTTGTGGGCCATCGACAAACGGGTACTGGATATGCCACAAATGCCCTTCGGTTTCGACCGCTTGCACCTCGAGGTCAGAGACCGCAGTCATCAGTTTGGGATCCCAGTTCACCAAACGCTTGCCGCGATAGATTAAGCCTTGCTTGTGCAGACGCACGAAGGTTTCAACGACACCTTCGGACATTTGCGCGTCCATCGTGAAGTATTCACGTGGCCAATCGGCCGAGGCGCCCAATCGGCGCACTTGGTTGGTAATGGTGCTGCCTGAAACCTCTTTCCACTCCCAGACCTTTTTAATGAAATTTTCGCGACCAAGGTCGTGGCGCGAGACCTTTTGCGCATCTAGCTGACGTTCAACCACAATTTGAGTCGCGATGCCTGCGTGGTCGGTACCAGGCACAAACACGGTGTCACACCCCAACATGCGGTGGTAACGAATGAGACCGTCCATGATGGTTTGATTAAACGCATGCCCCATGTGCAGCGTGCCCGTGACATTGGGTGGTGGAAACTGAATGGCATAGGCGGGTGCCTGTGGTGCTGCTGAAGCGGCAGCCGCAGCCACTTGAACGTGCTGGCCCGCAGCAAAATAGCCCCGACGTTCCCACTCGGGATACCAACGGGCTTCAATCTCGGCCGGTTCGAAGCTTTTTGAGAGATCCACGTCTGGCAGTGGGTTGGGCTGGTTCATAAGGATTCCGCAGGGGTTGAGCAGTGTGTCAAGGCGCAGGTTAGGCCGGCACAGGGTTGGTTCAAGCTTGCTATTTTAGGATGTTGTCGAGTTTAGTGCCGTGGTAGAATATTGGGTTACGGTGGGCTTAAGCAAAGTCCCTGTTTTTATTGAGAAATCTTGGAGTTTTACATGTCCGTCGAACGTACCTTATCGATTATTAAGCCTGATGCCGTTGCAAAAAACGTGATCGGTCAAATTGTTGCTCGCTTTGAAGCCAAAGGCTTGAAAGTCATTGCAGCACGTCTCACACAGCTGTCGCGTGCTGATGCCGAGCGTTTTTACGCTGTGCATAGTGCTCGCCCTTTCTTTAAAGATCTGGTCGACTTCATGATTTCAGGTCCAGTGTTTGTGCAAGCCCTTGAGGGCAATAACGCCATTCAAACCAACCGCGATCTGATGGGCGCTACCGATCCTAAGAAAGCAGAAAAAGGCACGATTCGTGCAGATTTCGCTGACAGTATCGATGCCAACGCAGTGCACGGCTCTGACGCGCCTGAAACCGCAGCTGCCGAGATTGCGTTTTTCTTTCCTGAGATCAACATCCACAGCCGTTAATTCGGCTGACTGAAAAGTGGCTTGCCCTACATGCATCCTGAACCGATCAATTTGCTTGGGCTTGATGCTCCGGCACTGACCCAATTAGTGGGGCAGTGGGGGGGCAAGCCGTTTCGCGCCCGGCAATTGCAAAAGTGGGTGCATCAGCGCAATACAAGCTGCTTTGAGGATATGACTGACCTGGCGCGCGATTTTCGCGCCCAGTTGACCGCGCAGTGCGTGGTGCAGGCGCCGGCGGTCCTGACGCAACAACGTTCAAATGATGGCACTCGCAAGTGGCTTTTTGACGTGGGTCAGGGCAATGCGATTGAGTCTGTGTTCATTCCTGAAGACGACCGCGGTACGCTTTGCATATCTAGCCAGGCTGGTTGCAATGTCGGTTGTCGTTTCTGCTCAACCGGTCAGCAAGGATTTAACCGCAACCTAACCGCTGCCGAGATCATCGGGCAGTTGTGGTGGGCGCGGCACGAACTCCTTAAGGATATCGATTCGTCCCGCCTCGCGGCTGGCGATAAGATCGCCGATACGCGCGTCATCAGTAATGTTGTCATGATGGGCATGGGCGAGCCCCTGCTCAATTACGACCCCGTGGTCACTGCGGTGCGCCTGATGCTTGATGACAATGCCTATGGTTTGTCGCGGCGTCGGGTGACAATCTCGACCTCGGGCGTGGTGCCCATGATGGATCGCCTGTCGCAAGATTGCCCGGTAGCGCTTGCGGTTTCGTTGCATGCACCAAATGATGCGTTGCGCGATCAGTTGGTACCTCTAAATAAAAAATATCCGCTCGCTGAATTGCTAGCAGCCTGCGAGCGTTATCTTGAATTTGCGCCACGCGATTTCATTACTTTCGAGTATGTGATGCTTGATGGCGTGAATGATTCTGATCACCATGCACACGAGCTTGTTGACCTTGTTCGCCGCGTGCACTGCAAACTGAACCTTATCCCTTTTAATCCCTTTCCTGCTTCAGGGCTTAAGCGTTCAGCTGCCGCGCGTATCAAGACGTTTTCTCAGATACTTAGCGATGCCGGTATTGTCACCACGGTACGCAAAACCCGTGGTGACGATATTGATGCGGCCTGCGGGCAATTGGCAGGCGAAGTGCAAGACCGTACGCGCTTAAGCGAAACAATGGCCTTGAAACGATCGATTCCGATAAAAGAGGTTCGAGCATGACCGATGTCGAATTGAAAAATCCGTTGCGTGAAGAGTCCCCACCCGTTCAAAATGAACTGATTATTTCGGCTGGCTCGCTACGTAGCTTGCGGGTGTCAAAAGGGTTGTCGCTGCACGATGTTGAGGTTAGGCTCAAGTACGCGGCTAAGCTGATTGATGCGCTTGAATCCGAGCGTTTTGAAAGTTTGCCCCGAGGGCTGCCGTTAAAAAGCTTGGTCAAAAATTACGCCAAATTGTTAGAGATTGATTCAAAGCCCCTTGAGGTGATGCTCGAGCCCTATATTGGGCGTGTTGAGGGTGGCATCGCTAATCACACGTCAACGCGCTCCCTAGGTGCGCATCAAATCGAGCACAGTCAAGGCGGCTCGGTGGTTTGGTTTGTACTGATCTTGATGTTGGCGTTGGCGGCGGCTGGCGTCGCGATCTGGCAAGGCTTGGTGCCCTCGGCTTGGTTGCCGGCGTGGCTTGGAGCCTGGACAAAATGAGCGAGACCAATACGCTACCCCAGTCGACTGGCGTATTGGTCGGTGCACTTGGCCGTCACCGCACACGGCTCGTGCCGATAGAGTGGGGCGGCAAAGTGTTGCAGATCGGTGGGCAATCGCCGGTGCTGGTGCAGTCGATGACAAACACCGACACTGCAGACGCGGTTGCCACGGCCATACAAGTCAAAGAATTGGCGCTCGCCGGCTCTGAAATTGTACGCATTACCGTCAATACTCCTGATGCCGCAAAAGAAGTCGCTGCAATCCGTGACCACCTTGATCGCATGGGCATTTCAGTGCCTTTGGTCGGTGATTTTCATTACAACGGGCACAAGCTGCTGACGCAGTTTCCCGAGTGTGCGCAAGCTTTATCTAAATATCGTATCAACCCCGGTAATATGGGGGGGGGTAAACGACGCGACGATAATTTTGCACAAATGATTGAGGTCGCGTGTCGCCACAATAAGCCGGTTCGCATCGGTGTCAATTGGGGCAGCCTTGATCACGAGCTACTTGCCCGCATGATGGATGACAACAGCAAGTTAGCCTCACCACTTGGCGCGCAGGCGGTCATGCGCGATGCGTTGGTGGTTTCAGCGATTAGCAATGCTCAACGCGCTGAAGAACTCGGCTTAAATCCTAACGCTATCATTCTGTCGTGCAAGGTCAGTCACGTGCAAGATTTGATTGCCGTCTACCGCGATTTGGCGGCGCGTTGTGATTATCCTTTGCATTTGGGCTTGACTGAAGCCGGCATGGGCAGCAAAGGTATTGTGGCCTCAACAGCCGCGCTGAGCGTGCTCTTGCAAGAAGGGATCGGCGATACGATTCGTATTTCGCTCACACCAGAGCCCGGCGGCGATCGCACCCGAGAGGTGGTCGTTGCTCAAGAGATCTTACAGACGATGGGCCTGCGGGCTTTTACCCCAATGGTGATTGCGTGCCCCGGCTGCGGTCGAACCAGCAGCACGGTGTTTCAAGAGTTAGCCGATCGCATTCAGACTTACCTGCGCGAGCAAATGCCGCTCTGGAAAAATCAATACCCCGGCGTTGAGTCAATGAACGTCGCCGTGATGGGGTGCGTGGTGAATGGGCCTGGCGAAAGTCGACACGCCGACTTGGGTATCAGTTTACCCGGTACGGGCGAGGTGCCCGCGGCACCGGTGTTTGTCGATGGGCAGCGCACGGTCACCCTAAAGGGCGACCATATCGCCGAAGAATTTCAAACGATTGTTCAAGAGTACGTCTCGCGTCGCTACGGCACGCGTGCCATTTAAAGTTAAGACATGACCCAAGCTTTTTCAAAAGTGACCGCGATCCGCGGTATGAATGATGCCTTGCCCGGTGCCTCGGCGCGCTGGGAGCAGCTCGAAGCTTTGGTACGCGAGTGGCTGCGGGCCTACGGCTATCGCAATATGCGTGCGCCGATTCTTGAGCACACCCGACTGTTTACGCGCGGCATTGGCGAAGTAACCGATATTGTTGAAAAAGAGATGTATACCTTTACTGATTTGCTCAATGGCGAGTCACTGACCATGCGCCCCGAGTTCACCGCGGGGATGGTGCGCGCGGCAATTGAACACAATCTTCTGTACGACCGGCCGCAGCGTGTATACGCGATGGGCCCGGTGTTTCGGCACGAGCGCCCTCAGCGCGGTCGTTACCGACAATTTCACCAAATTGACGTCGAGGCCTTGGGTTTGGCAGGCCCGGATATCGACGCTGAATTAATTGTGATG
This sequence comes from Alcaligenaceae bacterium, assembly GCA_947484295.1. Classification (GTDB taxonomy): domain Bacteria; phylum Pseudomonadota; class Gammaproteobacteria; order Burkholderiales; family Burkholderiaceae_B; genus Zwartia. The sequence goes on from CANKOW010000010.1 coordinate 5,764, forward strand.
GTGGCAAGGCTCTGGAAGCTGCTGGGCATCTCGGATGTCAAGCTAGAAATTAATTCTTTAGGGCAGGGCGAAGAACGTGCTGCGCATCGTGCGGCGCTGATCGAGCATCTTGAACAGCATAAAGATATTTTGGATGAAGACGGCTTACGGCGGATGTATACCAATCCTCTGCGAGTGCTAGATACTAAAAATCCAGCGATGCAGGCGATGGCTGACGCGGCACCGAAACTCTTCGATTTTTTAGGTGAAACGTCGCGCGCCCACTTTGAGGGGGTTTGTGCCCGGTTAAAGGATGCAGGGGTGCCGTATCGTTTAAATCCCCGAATGGTACGCGGGCTTGATTACTACAACTTAACGGTTTTTGAGTGGGTGACGGATAAACTCGGGGCGCAGGCGACGGTGTGTGGAGGGGGACGCTATGACGGCTTGATCGAGCTGTTGGGCGGCAAAGGCGCGCCGGCGGTGGGTTTTGCCATCGGGATGGAGCGCCTGCTTGATTTGTGGGGGCAATATCAACCTGAAGTCGCTGCGCCAGAATGCGAGGTCTATATCGTGCATCAAGGCGATGAGGCGCAACGCCGTGCGGCGCTGTTGGCCGAGTCGCTGCGTGACGTTGGCTTAGCGGTGATTGTGCATGCGGGTGCGGCTAGCTTTAAATCTCAGTTCAAACGGGCAGATGCAAGTGCCGCGGCGATTGCGGTTATTCTTGGAGGTGACGAGTTGGCGGCAGGCGTGGCTTCGGTCAAGATGTTGCGGGCTGTGGATCAAACCCCAGATACGGCGCAGCTTTCTGTGCCGCTTGATGATTTAGTGGCATTTTTGAAAGACAAGGTTAATTAAGCATGGCATACGATCTCGACGAACAAGAACAACTCGACCAACTACGTGCGTGGTGGGCTAAATATGGCACTGCGGTCTTGAGTGTGTTGGTGGTGGCTCTGGCTGTGGTAGGCGGTGGGCGGGGTTGGCAATGGTATGAAACTAGCCAGTCGACGCAGGCGCGGGGCTATTTTGAGGCGCTTGAAGAGGCCGGCCGCCAGCAAGGTGATGAATCGATTGCGCGTATCAATGCCGCAATGCAAACCTTGCGTTCAGAGTTTGGCGCAACTGATTATGCGGCGCGTGGTGCGTTAGTGGCGGCTTCGGCGTTAGCCTCGCGCAACGATTTGCAGGCTGCGCGCACGCAACTCGAATGGCTGGTACAAACCAAAAACGCAACGCTGCTGCCCGTGGCCAAGCTGCGTCTGGCCGGTATTTTGCTTGAGCAAAAAGATTTCGATGCGGCCTTACTACAACTGACCGATCCGCCAGCGCCCTTCGTTGGGTTGTACGCAGATCGCAGGGGCGATATTTTGTCAGCCCAAGGAAAGGGGGGCGCTGCTCGCGAAGCCTGGACCCAAGCCATCGAGGCGCTCGGCGCGGCAAATCCTTTGACCCCAGTTGTGAAACTCAAACTTGATGCGCTCGGAGCCTAACGATGTCTGTATTGTTTAACGCTAAATCGCTTCGTCTGGTCTGGCTGTCGGCTGTGCTTTTCGCTTTATCGGGGTGTGCGCTGATTACGGGTGATGACGGCCGCTATAAGCCTACACCCTTGACCGAATACAAGCCGGGTCTGTCAGCGCGCATTGCTTGGAAGTCGCAAGTTGGCAAGGGATCAGGTATTGGCTTCGTGCCTCAGGTGGTGGGTTCGGTGGTGTACGCGGCGGCAGCGGATGGCTCGCTAGGTAAGTTTGATCTGGCCTCAGGCACCCCGGTCTGGGTCTCGAAGGTTGACAAAAAGCTATCGGCTGGCGTTGGTAGCGACGGCAAAACGACAGCCGTTGTGACCGCAGACGGTACGGTAGTTGCCCTCGACGATAATGGGCAGATCAAATGGCGCTCGAAAGCGTCTAGCGAAGTCACTGTGCCGCCGATTGTTGGTTTAGGTGTGGTGGTAGTTCGCAGTGGTGACTACCGCGTCCAGGCCTTCAATGCCGAAACCGGCGAGCGCATCTGGAGCGTGCAACGCCCTGGACCGGCACTCGCGCTACGTGCGCCTGCAAGAATGCTCTTGCTCGAAGGGCTCGTCATTAGTGCGATCCCCGGCGGAAAACTCATTGCAATTAACGCCGTGTCGGGTGATGTGCAATGGGAAGGCACGGTGGCCTTGTCGAAAGGCTCGACGGATCTTGAGCGCGTGAACGATGTCGTGGGCTTACCCGCCTTATCCGGTTCGTTGCTGTGTGCCGTGGCCTTTCAGGGGCGCGTGGTCTGCTTCGATATCGCTGCGGGCGGACGTACCGTCTGGAGTAAAGATTTCTCAAGCGCAGTGGGTTTAACGATCGATGCGACACAGGTCTATGTGCCTAACGAGCACGATGCGATCTCTGCCTTTGGTCTGAAAAGTGGCGGCCTGGCATGGCGTCAAGACGCCTTGCGTAATCGCAAGGTGACAAGCCCTGCGCCAATGTCTGGTGCGATTGCTGTCGGCGATCTTGAAGGTTTCGTGCATTTCTTGGCGCCAGCTGACGGTCAATTGCTGGCCCGTATCCTCGTTGGGGGTGGTGCGATTCAGGCGCCGCTCGTTGCGACCCCGCAAGGTGTTCTTGTGCAGTCGGGCGATGGCCTGCTTGTTTTAATTGGGTTGAACTAATTCGTGTCACTTAAACCTGTCGTCGCCCTGGTTGGACGGCCAAACGTTGGTAAATCAACGCTCTTTAATCGCCTCACGCGCTCGCGTGCAGCGTTGGTTGCTGACTACTCGGGTTTGACGCGTGACCGACATTACGGCGAAGGCCGCGTGGGCGATAAACCCTTCATGGTGGTCGACACGGGTGGCTTTGAGCCGGTTACCAAAACGGGCATCTTGCTTCAGATGGCGCGTCAAACCAAGCAAGCGATTGCCGAGGCCGACGTAGTGATCTTTTTGGTCGACGCACGTGCCGGCTTAAACGCACACGATCATGACATTGGTCGTTTGCTTCGCAAACTGGGTCAACGCGCGGTGTTGTGCGTGAACAAAGCCGAAGGCATGGCCCACGGCAGTGCGATCGCTGAGTTTCATGAGCTTGGTCTGGGGCAGCCATATGCGATCTCGGCTGCTCACGGCGATGGTATTGGTGATTTGATTGAGCATGCGCTTGAAGGGCTCGGGCAAGAGCCTGAAGTTGAAGACTACGATGCCGATGACGCAGAGCCAAGCGCTGAAGCACTCGAAAGTGATTTTTTTGAACCCATCGAAGTGGTTGACCACCGCATTAAGCTTGCGATTGTTGGACGTCCAAACGTTGGTAAATCAACGCTGATCAATACCTTGCTTGGCGAAGAGCGGGTGATTGCGTTTGATCTACCTGGTACCACGCGCGATGCGATTGAAATCGAGTTTGATCGTGGTGGTAAAAAATACACACTGATCGACACAGCGGGCTTGCGTAAACGCGGCAAAGTGTTTGAGGCTATTGAAAAATTTTCGGTGATCAAAACCCTGCAAGCCATCGAAGCCAGTAACGTTGTCTTGCTGATGATTGATGCACAACAAGAGGTCTCAGACCAAGATGCACACATCGCGGCTTTTATTCTTGAGACTGGACGTGCGTTGGTCGTGGCCATTAATAAGTGGGATGGTCTAGATAGCGAACAGCGCGAGCGTATTCAACGCGAATTTGATCGTAAACTACGGTTTTTATCGTTTGCGCGCCAGCATACGATTTCGGCGTTGCGCGGGCAGGGTGTGAATGCAGTGCTCAAGTCGGTGAACCTCGCGCACGCTGCGGCATTTACTAAACTGTCGACGCCGCGTCTGACCCGCGAGTTGCAAGCGGCGGTTGAGCAGCAACCTCCGCCACGTAAAGGCATTTTCAGACCTAAAATGCGTTACGCGCACCAAGGTGGGCAAAACCCGCCCCTGATTATTGTGCACGGCAATGCGCTTGATGCGATTTCTGATTCGTATCGCCGCTACCTTGAAAGCCGGTTTCGTGACGCGTTTGAGCTTGCCGGTACGCCTTTGCGCATTGAATTCAAGTCTTCCTTTAATCCTTACGCTGATAACAATTAAGCCCCATGAGCCGTTTCTGGAACAAACTGGTCGCTACCCTTGATCCTTATGTACCGGGTGAGCAGCCGCGCCTTCAAAATCTTTTGAAACTCAACACCAACGAGCACCCTTATGGCCCTTCGCCTAAGGTGTTAGCGGCCATTGCGGCCCAGACAAACGACAGCTTGCGTCTGTACCCCGATCCAACTGCCCTGGTATTGCGCCAGGCGATTGCAAAACGGTGTGGTCTGACCCCAGAGCACGTCTTTGTGGGCAATGGGTCAGATGAGGTGCTGGGCCACGTGTTTCACGCTTTGCTGAAACAAGAGGCACCAGTATGGTTTCCAGACATCACCTATAGTTTCTATCCGGTGTATTGCGGCTTGTATCAAATCAAGTTTCGCGCGATTCCTTTGGATGAGCACTTCAAGATTGCGGTCAAAGACTATTTACCAGGTGCTGCAACTGAAACTGCTCGTGGCGCTGATGTCCTCGTGGGTACCAGTGTCAGTGCAAGTGCCTCGGTCGCTGCTCGCGCGGGGGGGATTATTTTTCCAAATCCAAACGCGCCAACAGGGCGTGCCAACCCGCTGACTGATGTCGAACAGATCGTTGAGGCCAATCCAGATATTGTGGTGGTGGTTGACGAAGCCTATGTAGATTTTGGTGCTCAAACAGCGGCAACGCTGATTGAAAAATATCCGAATCTCTTGGTGGTACGCACCCTGTCAAAATCACATTCGCTTGCTGGGTTACGCGTGGGCTATGCCCTCGGACATCCAGAGCTGATACAGGGCTTAGATCGGGTAAAAAATAGTTTTAATTCATATCCGCTTGATAATCTTGCTTTAGCCGGTGCCACGGCGGCTATTGAAGACGAAGAGTATTTTGAAACCACCCGAAATGCGGTGATTCATAGCAGAGAAGCCCTGACTGTTGGTTTGCAAAACTTAGGTTTTGAAGTTCTGCCTTCTGCCGCCAATTTTGTCTTTGCGCGACACCCCGATCACAAAGGGGCCGATCTCGCCGCAGGCTTGCGCGCAAAAAACATTATCGTCCGACACTTCAACAAGCCGCGCATTTCAGATTTCTTACGTATCACGATCGGAACCGATGCACAGTGCGCACAGTTGTTGTCAGCATGTCGCGAACTGGTGACTCACTGAGTCGTACTTTCAGCTGAACCAGTAGTGATGGCTGATATTTTTCAGTTGACTGAAATTGGCAACGATTAGTCTTTCACTTTCATTGAGTTGGCCCACTCGGTATGACCGCCCTGTTGTTTTGCTTGCTGAATTGGCAACGGCCAGTATTTCACTTTGGCAACTAAATCGTGATCGATTATTTCTGTTTCGTTTGATAAAGCGTAACAAAATGTTTTGCCCTTGCGCTTCATGCGGGATAACTGTGGCTAAGCGCGGGGAAACCCTGTAGAGTGTCGCTCTTGGATTGGAAAACATGCATATCTTTGCAAAAGCCCAATCCGTTTCACCGCACTATACGGAGCCTGCCGATGAGCAATAAAGGACAAACCCTGCAAGACCCATTTCTGAACGCTTTGCGTAAAGAACATATTCCTGTTTCGATTTATTTGGTAAACGGGATCAAACTCCAAGGGCAAGTTGAATCCTTTGATCAATATGTGGTGTTATTGCGTAACACCGTCACTCAAATGGTTTACAAGCACGCCATCTCAACTGTAGTGCCTGCTCGTGCGGTCACACTGCCTGCCACTGATGGTTCTGTCGAAGTTGGCGCAGACGTCGCGGCCGAATAATACGGTTCGCGACATTTCGGTATTCTTCACCCTTTGCTTTTTTTGGCACACAAGGCATGCACGCATGTCTTGTGTAGGTGAGCTATGCGTGCGTTAATTATTAGTGTTGATTTGGGTACCCCAGACTACCTGGCGCACGCGCAAGAATTTGACATGTTGGCAAAAGGCGCTGGTGCGCAGGTGGTGGCGACAATGGTTGCGCGTCGACAGCGCCCTGACGCGGCCTACTTTATCGGTTCAGGTAAGGTGCAAGAAGGTGTTTTGCTGGCACAAGAGCTTGAGGCTGAAGTCGTTTTATTTGATCAGCCACTATCGCCCGCACAGCAGCGCAATCTCGAGCGTCAGTTCAATGTGCGCGTGGTCGATCGTGTTGCTTTGATTTTAGATATTTTTGCGTTACGCGCTAAAAGTCACGAAGGTAAGCTGCAAGTTGAGTTAGCGCAGTTGCAACACCTTTCAACACGGCTGACGCGCATGTGGTCTCACCTCGAGCGCCAACGCGGTGGTATTGGTATGCGTGGCCCTGGCGAGTCTCAACTTGAAATGGATCGCCGAATGATCGGCGCAAAAGTACGTTTGTTACGCGAGCGTCTTGAGCGGGTGCGGCGCCAGCGTACGACGCAGCGTCGCTCGCGGGTGCGCGGCGGCACCCTGTCGGTGTCTTTGGTGGGGTATACCAATGCCGGCAAATCAACGCTTTTTAATGCGATGACTCGAGCCGGCGCGTTTGCAGCAGATCAATTGTTTGCAACACTCGACACCACGACACGTCGGGTCTGGATCGAAGGTGCAGGGCAAATTACCCTTTCGGATACTGTGGGTTTTATTCGTGACTTACCGCTTACACTAATCGCTGCGTTTAGGGCAACACTCGAAGAGGCGATTCAGGCCGATTTGTTGCTGCATGTGGTTGATGCCGCTAGCCCCCAGCGCGATGAACAAATTTCCGAGGTGGATAAGGTCTTGGTGGATATCGGTGCGGCCGACATACCGCGCGTCATGGTCTACAACAAGATCGATTTGGCGGGGCTCGAACCGCGTGTCGAATCCGACCCGCATGGTACGATTTGCAGGGTGTTTTTAAGTGCCCAGCAGCGCATGGGCTTAGATGGTTTACGTAGTGCAATCAGTCAGTTTGCTTTAAATCTGGAAAACAATGCGACTTCTCTCTAAAATATTCAATCTCAATGATCCCGGCTGGGGGCGTGGGCAAGGCGGTAACGGCTCAGAGCCGCCAAAGCGTCCGCCACAAGGTAATGGCCCGCCTGATCTCGATCAAGTGTGGCGCGATGTAAGCAATCGCTTAAGCGCTTTGTTTGGTCGTGGTAACGGTGGCGGCTCGCGCCCCAATCCTTCGCCTGGCATGGGTGGCCCCACGCCGCGCCAGTCTAAGATTGGCCTGGGTATTATTGCGGCGGGTGCGGTTGCACTGTGGCTGGGTAGCGGATTTTTTATCGTTCAAGAAGGTCAGGTTGCTGTCTTGACCCAGTTCGGTAAATACAAAAGTACTGCGCAAGCTGGTTTTCAATGGCGTATCCCGGCCCCGATTCAAGGGCACGAGATGGTCAATATCTCTCAATTACGTACCTTTGAAGTCGGCTTTCGTGGCAACGCTCGTAATCGTGTGCTGCCTGAAGCGTTGATGTTGACTGAAGACGAAAACATCGTCGATGTGCAATTTGTCGTGCAATATCGCCTGCGTGCTGATGGCGCTCCGGATTACATCTTCAAAACCAAAGACCCAGACGAGTCCGTGCGGCAAACTGCACAGGCTGCGATGCGTGAAGTGGTCGGTAAAAAGCCAATGGATAAAGTGTTGTACGAAGAGCGTGCTGCCATCGCGGTTGATGTACAAAAACTGATGCAGCAGATTCTCGATCGTTACAAAACCGGCATTCAGGTTAGTAGCGTTGCGATTCAAAACGTGCAACCGCCAGAGCAAGTGCAGGCTGCCTTTGATGACGCAGTCAAAGCTGGGCAAGACTTAGACCGTCAGAAAAATGAAGGTCAGGCTTATAGCAACCAGATTGTGCCAATGGCGGCTGGGCAAGCGTCGCGCATGCTTGAGCAAGCCGAAGGTTATCGCGCACGGGTCGTGGGGACTGCCACGGGTGATGCTGCGCGATTTGGCAGCGTCTTGGCCGAGTACACCAAGGCTCCCGAGGTGATTCGCGAGCGGATGTATCTTGAAACCATGCAACAAATGTTTGCCAATGCTAGCAAGGTGCTGATTGACACCAAGGGCTCAAACAATATGTTGTATTTACCGCTCGACAAGATCACCCAGCAAGCGGCGCAAGATCCCTCTCGTGCTGCTTCGGGTTCACCAATGTCTACGGGGGTGCCTGTGATACCTCCGATGCCAATGCCTGGTGCGACAACGCCCGCACGCCCGGCGGTGTCCGGTTCACCTAACTCACTGACGCGCGATCGCGGCAGTCGCTAAGCAGAGGACGGATCATGAAAAGATTATTTCCCCTGTTGATCGCATTGATCATCGGCCTCATTGCATTGTCTTCTTCGGTGTTTATCGTGCGCGAGCGCGATTACGCGGTTGTGTTTGCCTTGGGTGAAGTCAAAAAAGTTGTCTCTGAGCCCGGTTTGTATTTCAAACTACCGCCTCCGTTGCAAAACGTCGTCACGCTTGATCGTCGCTTGTTAACGATTGATGCGCAAGACGCTGAGCGTATTCAAACCTCTGAAAAGAAGAATCTGTTGATCGATTCGTTCGTCAAGTGGCGCATCGCTGATCCTAAGCTTTATTACGTGACCTTCGGTGGTAACGAACGTGCTGCCCGCGAGCGCTTGCAGGCGCAAATTCGTGATGCACTCAACGCCTCAGTCAACATCCGTACTGTTAAAGACGTGGTGTCGCTTGAGCGTGAAGTGATCATGAACGAAGTGCTCACAAACGTTGTGAAGCGTGCTGAAGTCTTGGGCGTGCAAATCGTTGATGTGCGGTTAAAGCGTATTGAGTTTGCCCCCGAGATTTCTGAGTCGGTTTACCGCCGCATGGAATCCGAGCGTCTGCGCGTGGCCAACGAGGCACGTTCGATTGGTGCAGCTGAAAGCGAAAAAATCCGCGCCGAAGCTGACCGTAAGCGCGAACAAATCGTGGCCGAGGCCTATGGTCGGGCTCAAGCCATCATGGGTGAGGGCGATGCTGTGGCGGCGGGTATTTACGCCAAGGCCTATGGTGCTAATTTAGACTTTTATAGTTTTTACAAAAGTCTAGAGGGTTACCGTGCGGCCTTTGGCAAACAGGGCGATGTCCTGGTAGTCGACCCAACGTCCGACTTTTTCAGGTATTTAAAATCGTCTTCTGGCAAATAGTCACTGAGCGGCCTCTGAAACTGAGGCCGTAACAGAATAGTCACTGACCGGCCTCGGCACTGAGACCGTAACAGGGTTGCCATAATAGGTATAATACGGCGTAAGCTTTATCGATTGTTCTGGCGGCTTGCCGGGCTTACGCCCCAAGCCGCCTTTCGTTTGGGCGTCACTCTTTAAACTTTTTGCTGCAACCCCTATGAAAGGTAATTGGTTACTGCCCGAAAGCTTGGCTGATACGTTGCCGTCCGAGGCGCGCCGTATCGAAGAGCTGCGCCGTCAGTTGCTCGACCTGTTTCGCACCTACGGGTTTGAGCTGGTGGCGCCGCCGTTAGTTGAGTACATTGATTCATTGCTCTCAGGTACGGGCAGTGATCTGAATTTACGCACCTCAAAGTTAGTCGATCAGCTGTCGGGCCGCACGCTTGGTGTTCGCGCCGACATGACACCCCAAATTACCCGAATTGACGCCCATCTGTTAAACCGCGAAGGGGTGACTCGGCTGTGTTATTGCGGCCCCGTGCTGCATGCAAGGCCCGCTGGCTTGTTGGCTAGTCGCGAGCTTTTGCAGATTGGGGCCGAAATCTTTGGCCATAAAGGGTTTGAAGCTGATCTAGAAATCATTCGCCTAGCGCTTGAAAGTGCTAGGTTGGCGGGCGTACAAGCGCTGCGCCTTGACCTATGTCACGCGGGTTTAGTACGCAGCTTGCTTGAGGCCGATGGGGCAGCGCAAGTGCGAGCCGACGAAATCATGGCACTGCTGCGCGATAAAGATTTGCCCGGGCTTGCTGCGCTCGCCCAGGGGGCGGGTGCGTTACAGGCACAAACGGTGCAGGCGCTGGTATGGTTACCTAAGCTTTACGGTGATTGGTCGGTGATTGACCGTGCGCGCGCCGTTTTGCCCAAGACTGCAGGCGTGATCGCGTCGCTTGATACCTTGGCACAGTTGTTGGGTGCACTCGACGACGTTTCGGTCGGTGTTGATCTGGCGGATGTGGGCACGTACGGTTACCACACTGGGGTAACCTTCTCAATTTATGCCGATGGCTGGCACGATGCGTTGGTGCAGGGTGGGCGGTACGATAACGTGAGCTTGGCGTTTGGTCGAGCGCGCCCGGCAACGGGGTTTAGCCTTGATTTGCGAAAGCTTGCCGCGGGTTTACGACCTGCGTCGGCGACCCCCGCAGTGCGTGCGCCCGCTGGGCAAGATCAGTCCCTGCGTGCCGCCATGCAGGCGCTCAGACAAGAGGGTCATATCGTGGTGCAAGTGTTTCCTGGTGAAACGGCCACACACGATGAGTTTGTTTTTGATCGCGAACTTGTTCTACAAAACGGTCAATGGAAAATGCAGCACGTGGTTTAGGCTTTAGCGCACTGGATCCATATCAAGATCTGTTGCTCGCTAGAGGTTTACTGTTTGATTTTTTAAATTAGTCTATTTACCTGACATGAGCAAGAACATCGTAGTGATCGGCACCCAATGGGGCGACGAAGGAAAAGGCAAGATTGTTGACTGGTTAGCCGAGTCGGCGCACGGGGTCGTGCGTTTTCAAGGCGGTCACAATGCCGGCCACACGCTATGGGTCAATGGCAAAAAGACAATCTTGCGCTTGATTCCATCGGGCATCATGCACCCCTCGGTGACTTGTTATATCGGCAACGGCGTGGTGTTGTCTCCCGAGGCCTTGCTCAAAGAGATCGTCGAGCTCGAGGCCGCTGGTCTGGATGTGCGCTCACGGCTCAAAATTTCAGAAGCTTGCCCGTTGATTTTGCCGTACCACGTGGCCTTGGATCAGGCGCGCGAAGCCCGCCGCGGTGATGCCAAAATCGGTACGACGGGTCGTGGTATTGGCCCAGCCTACGAAGACAAAGTGGCGCGTCGCGCCTTGCGCGTGCAAGATTTGTTTGATCCAAGCGGGTTTCGTAGCAAAGTCGAAGAAGTTCTCGACATGCATAACTTTGTATTAACCCAATATCTAGGTGCGCAGCCGGTCTCGGTTCAAGAGGTTGTTGATCAGGCGATGGCACTCGCACCAGCAATTGCCCCGATGGTGGCCGATGTCAGCAGTGAGTTGTTTGCTGCACAGCAAGCTGGCAAACCTTTGCTGTTTGAAGGTGCACAAGGTGCGCTACTTGACGTTGATCATGGCACCTATCCTTATGTCACAAGCAGCAACTGCATTGCTGGCGCGGCCGCTGCAGGCGCTGGTGTGGGTCCGCAAACCTTAAGCTATGTCTTAGGCATTACCAAAGCCTATGCCACGCGCGTGGGTTCGGGTCCGTTTCCGACAGAACTGCTTGATGACGTTGGCGCTCGCTTGGCCAGCGTCGGTAAAGAGTTTGGTTCAGTGACCGGTCGGCCACGCCGTTGCGGCTGGTTTGATGGCGCAGCACTTAAGCGCTCGGTACGCCTCAATGGTATTTCTGGTTTGTGCATTACCAAGCTCGATGTGCTTGATGGCTTGTCGACACTCAAAATGGGTGTTGGCTATGAAATCGACGGTAAGTTTTGTGATGTGTTGCCATACGGGGCCGCCGCGGTCGCGCGCGCCAAGCCCATACTTGAAGACTTGCCCGGCTGGACAGAAAGCACGGTCGGCGTCACGGATTTTGTTAAGTTGCCGGTCAATGCTCAGCGTTATCTCAACCGAATGGCTGAGGTCTGTGGCGTGCCGATTGATATGGTCTCAACAGGCCCCGATCGCAACGAAACCATTTTGATCCGTCACCCTTTTAAGTCTTAATGCCTTCATTGCACGACTCCAGCGCTAACTGCCTGGTCCAAACCAACGAAAGCGATTAAGTCTTAATGTCTTCATTGCACGAATCAAGCTCTAACCGCGTTACCCAAACTCGCGAAGGCGATCTTTGGGTCACGTGGGCGCAATACGATGACTTGATCGAGCAACTGGCGGTGCAGATTCAGCAGTCTGGCTTTCAGTTTGACCAGATTCTGTGCCTGGCCCGCGGTGGTATGCGTATTGGTGACGTGCTGTCTAGGGTATTTAACGTGCCCTTGGCGATTTTGGCCACGAGTAGTTATCGCGGCACCCTGGGCTCAGAGCAGGGGACCTTAAACATTGCCCAGCAGGTCACATCTACCGCGGGGCCACTTTCTGGCAGTATCCTTCTTGTTGATGATTTGGTCGACTCAGGGGTCACCTTCGCAAAGGTCTGTGATCACTTGTTGCAGGCGTTTCCGTTGATTACCAAGATCAAAACCGCGGTTTTGTGGCAAAAAGCTAGTGCAACAGTCAAACCAGATTATGTTGTCACGGTGCTTGCAACTAATCCCTGGATTCACCAGCCCTTCGAGCACTACGATACCGTGACGCTGGCGGCGCTGACCGAAAAGTGGTCGATTGTGCCCAACAAATAGCGTATTTGTGCTATTATCACAGGCTAAGCACAATAAATCAGTATCGTTCGCTGTTTAACTCTCTTTTTTACGTCACGCACCTATGCCTATCGTTCGTCTGAAAGAAAACGAGCCCTTTGAAGCCGCATTGCGTCGCTTCAAACGCACAATTGAAAAAACCGGCCTGTTGACCGAGTTGCGCGCCCGCGAATTTTATGAAAAGCCAACTGCTGAGCGCAAGCGCAAGCAGGCTGCTGCAGTTAAGCGCCATTACAAGCGTATCCGTAGCCAGCAATTGCCTCCGCGCATGTTTTAATCTGTGGCGCATCGTCGATGCGCTGCAAGCGTATGGCCTAAGCGTTGATCCCAGATACATTTATTCAGGATCTGCTTGCACGTGTTGACGTGGCAGATGTTGTTGGGCGCTATCTACAGTTAAAGAAAGGTGGTATCAACCTGCTAGGGTTATGCCCCTTTCATAACGAAAAATCTCCCTCTTTTACGGTCAGCCCGACAAAACAGTTTTATCACTGCTTTGGTTGCGGTGCGCATGGCAGCGCGATTACCTTTCTGATTGAGCACACCGGGGCAAGCTTCCCTGAGGCGGTTAGAACGCTTGCCTCGGCTGTGGGGATGTCTGTCCCCGAAGAAAATCGCTCTCCAGTGCAAAAGGCGGCGACGGCGCGTCGGCGTGAAGAGGTATCGCAACACACTAAGGTGCTTGAAGCGGCTCAAACGCATTATTTGGCTCAGTTGCGTGAAACGCCAGCGGCGATTCGCTATTTAAAACAACGTGGCTTAACGGGCGAAATTGCCAAAGAATTTGGGCTTGGCTGGGCTAGTTCTGATCGACAGGCCCTGGCTAAAGTGTTTGGTCGCTATGATGACCCACTTTTAGTTGAATCTGGTCTTGTGATCGAAGCTGAAGATGGTCGGCGCTACGACCGTTTTCGCGAACGGGTGATGTTTCCGATTCGAAATGTTAAAGGCGAGATTGTTGGTTTTGGTGGTCGTATTATCGGCAAGGGTGAGCCTAAGTATTTAAACTCGCCTGAAACCCCTGTGTTTTCAAAAGGTAACGAGCTGTATGGTTTGTTTGAGGGGCGTTCAGCGATCCGGTCTGAAGCTTGCGTGATTGTTGTTGAAGGTTACATGGATGTGGTGGGTTTGGCGCAGTTAGGGGTGCGCAATGCCGTTGCCACCTTAGGTACTGCCACGACACCGATTCACATACAAAAGCTGTTGCGTTCAAGCGATAAGATTATTTTTAGTTTTGATGGTGATGGGGCAGGGCGTCGCGCAGCCTGGCGTGCCTTACAGTCTTGCCTGCCCTTATTGCGTGATGATATTTCTATCCGGTTTCTATTTTTACCAGCAGAGCATGACCCTGATAGTTACATTCGGCAATTCGGCGAAGAGGCTTTTCGGGCTTGCTTGGCCGAGTCCGATGCGTTGTCTACGTTCTTCTTAAATGAGTTGGCTTCACGGCACGCTTTAAAAGAGGTCGAAGGGCGCGCGGCCTTGGTGTATGAAGCGCGACCCTTGTTGGCCTTGATCCCGCAAATCACTCTTAAAGTGCAATTGCAAAATGAGTTCGCCCGTCTGGCGCAGTTAACGCCTGAAGAGTTAGCGGCCTTACTTGAAAAAGAGGTCACTCTGGCGTTCGCAGGCTTGCCTGCTTCGGGACGGGGCGCGAGCGGGGGCTCAGGTGAAGGGCCACAGGGCGGGTCGGGTGCGCAGCGCCGAGGTGCTGGCTTTACCTCGCGAGCGGGGGGCGGGGCAGGTGCGGCAACGGCCGAGCAGGGCGCTAACTTGCCGAGTAATGGGGCTTATGCGCCCCATTCTGGCGATGAGTTAGGGTTTCAGGGCTATGACGATTCGCCAGGCGGGTTCGATCCAGGCCGGAGCGGCGGGCGTTTTGCCGCCCGCAAACCGCCACAGCGCGTCGATCGCCGCGCTGTGGCCCCAATGGCTAAGCGCCTGCTAAGGTTGCTGCTGACGCATCCTGAACTGATTGACGTGATGGGCGAGCAGCAACTTGAACTTCTTGAACGTGGCCCCCATTTAGAAATGGTCAGAGAGTTGATTGTTCTTGCACAGGCGAGTGGTGCGCGTCATGTGGGGGCACTGATCCAGGCCTCTGACCCCGGGGCGGATTTGGGGATCCTGATGGCGTCGGTTGCTGCAGACTTGATGGCTCAAGATCCCCTTCCCAATCCGCAAGCTGAATGGGAAGACGCTTTACGTCGGATTGAGCTCGAAAGCTTAAAAAGTGAGCAAGAGTCTTTAATTGCAGGCGGATTAAATAATTTGCAATCGCAGCAAAATTATCGGGAACTTTCTTCCCGCATCGTCCGTCTAATTGGGGTAATCGAAGCCAGCAAAGTACGCTGATCCGGTTAAAATCTAGGTTCACGTAGCCCAAGCGTTTGTTGGGCAAGCTCGTGCCATTAGGCACATTCCATACAAAAGAGCACATTAATGACTCGATCCGTCGGCATCAAAAAAACCATGGCAGCCGCATCGCCCAAACCTAAAGCTGCCGTGAAGCCAACGGCAAAATCGAGTTCTAAAGCGACCCCAGTACCGACCAAATCAAGCGCTAAGTTTGTTTCTAAGCCTCCCGTTAAACCCGTCACCAAGGCTAGCGTTAAGCCTAGCGCTACGCCCGCGATCAAGCCTGCTGCTAAAACGGCGGTTAAGCCGGTGGTTAAATCGACCGCCGTGCTACTTAAAAATAGTAAATCTGCGGCTAAACCACCCGCCAAGGCGGGGCTGGCTTCTGGTAAGTCAGCGGTGGTTAAGTCTGTTTCAAAATCCGCAGCAAACACTGCAGCTCAGTCAGTCAAGGAATCAATGAAATCGGCTTCACCTAGCAAATCAAAAGCGCCCGCATCGGCAACCCCCGCAAAAACCGCAGTCAAACCCGCAACAAAGGTTGCTGCTAAACCCGCTGATAAAGCGGCTGCCGTGCCTGCCAAAGCCGCAAGTGCGAAAGACGCTGCAGCCAAAGGCGCTACACCTAAAACAGCAGCAAACTCAGCAGTCAACTCAGTCACCAAAGCTGCCCCCGTAAAAGCTGCGTCGGGCAAGGCGCCAGCGGCTCCCAAGCCCGTGCTAGCTAAAGCACCACCCCCCGCACCGGTTTCAGCCAAAGCGCCAGGTAAGGTCGATGTCTCTAAGCCGCCACCGCCCGCAGATGATGGTGATGGCCCTCCTAAAAAAGTGTCTGGCCGTCCACCCGGTGGTACAGGTCGGCGCCCAGGTCGCCCATCAAAAAATCCAAATAACAACAGCGACAGCGAGTTTGGTGATTCGGGCGACGGCGAGCACGAAGCCGAAGTCTTACCCGACTTAAAGCCCGTTAAACGCGGCAAGCGCGCCAAAGGTGAGGGCAAAGATCTGATTGCCCGTGGCCCGGTCACGCCTGAAGAATACGAAGCACGTCGCAATCGTCTAAAGCTACTGATTAAGCTCGGTAAAGATCGTGGCTATCTCACCTACGGCGAGATCAACGACCATCTGCCTGATGACTTAGTTGACGCCGAGGCGATCGATGGCATTATCAGTACGTTTAGCGACATGGGGATTGCCGTCTATGACCAGGCCCCTGATGCTGAATCGTTGCTGCTGGGTGAAAACGCACCGGTTGCGACCTCAGACGATGACGTTGAAGACGAAGCCGAAGCCGCGCTCACCACAGTCGATTCAGACTTTGGCCGCACCACCGACCCCGTGCGTATGTACATGCGCGAAATGGGTACGGTTGAACTCTTGACCCGCGAAGGCGAAATCGAAATCGCCAAGCGTATCGAGGGTGGTTTGAAAGACATGGTGAAAGCGATTTCAGCATGCCCTACCACCATCAACGAAATCTTGAATCACGTGCAGCGTGTGCGCGATGCGCAAGCGCAAATCGATGAGGTCATTGATGGCCTGGTCGATGATGATGGTGCAGAATACGCGGGTGCTGGTGTTGCAGACGACACCGAAGAAGACGGCCCCGCAGGCGGTATGAGCAGCAAGCAAGTTGAAGACCTGCGCGTTAAAGGCATGGCCAAGTTTGAGATCGTGGGGGCGCAATTTACCAAAATGCGCGCCGCCTACGAAAAAGATGGCTATCGTTCTAAGCCTTACATGGCTGCACAAGAGCTCATTCAAAACGAATTAATGGGCATCCGCTTTACCGCCAAAATGGTTGAGCGTTTAGCCGATACCTTGCGTCAACAGGTTGAAGAAGTGCGCAAAATTGAACGCGCCGTTTTACACACCTGCGTTGAGCGTGCCGGTATGCCGCGCGCGCACTTTATCAAGGTGTTTCCGGGCAATGAAACAAACCTTGAATGGGTGTTGGGCGAAGTCGCCAGTGGTGCAGATTATGCCGTGACGCTTACACGTCACGTACCCGCTGTGCAAGAGTTACAGCAAAAGTTAATTGATCTGCAAGTGCGCGTTGTGCTGCCACTTAAAGATTTAAAAGACGTCAACAAAAAGATGGCCACCGGTGAAGCCAAGGCTCGTAAAGCCAAACGCGAAATGACCGAAGCCAACTTGCGTTTGGTGATCTCGATCGCTAAAAAATACACCAATCGTGGCTTGCAATTCTTGGATCTGATCCAAGAGGGCAATATCGGTTTGATGAAAGCGGTGGATAAGTTTGAATATCGCCGTGGTTACAAGTTTTCAACCTACGCCACTTGGTGGATTCGTCAGGCGATTACGCGTTCAATCGCTGACCAGGCCCGCACGATTCGTATCCCTGTGCACATGATTGAAACGATTAACAAAATGAATCGTATTAGTCGTCAGATTTTGCAAGAGACCGGTGCCGAGCCTGATCCTGCAACACTGGCTTCAAAAATGGACATGCCCGAAGACAAGATTCGCAAGATCTTGAAAATCGCCAAAGAACCAATCTCGATGGAAACCCCAATCGGTGATGACGATGATTCACATCTGGGCGACTTTATTGAAGACAACGCAACCTTGGCCCCAGCCGAAGCCGCTTTGCATGGCTCAATGCGCGATGTTGTCAAAGAAGTGCTTGATTCGTTAACACCACGCGAAGCTAAAGTGTTGCGTATGCGTTTTGGTATCGAGATGAACACCGATCAAACACTTGAAGAAGTGGGCAAACAGTTTGACGTCACGCGCGAGCGCATACGACAAATAGAGGCCAAAGCACTTCGCAAGTTGCGCCACCCTAGCCGGGCAGATAAGTTAAAGAGTTTTCTTGAAGGCCAGTAAAGCCTAAAAGTTAGCCCCCCTAGCTCATGCTTGGTTAGAGCAGCGGACTCATAATCCGTTGGTGCCGTGTTCGACTCACGGGGGGGGCACCAGTATTTTTTAAAAACAATGATTTAGCCCGACTCACAAGGTTGGGCTTTTTCATGTGTACGCTCCGTGTTTGATGACTTTCCTTAGGGGTTCAAGTTGGCACTCACAAAGGCATTTCAGAGCAGAGCTGATGGCGCAGGTATCTAGGTTTTTATGAGCCGACCAGCAGGCTTAGCCAACACTCGCAACAGCGCACAAATCGTGAATTCGTTTGTTAACTACAGTCAGATCGCGGGTAAAGTGGTAACAGAACTAACAAAACAATCGTTACTTTTCCTTTACTTCTTAGACAAACTCACCGGGGCTAAAAATGCCAACCCCAATGTTTTTAACCGTTACAGGCAACACGCAGGGCGCCATCGACGGAAGCTGCACGATTAAAGGGCATGAAGACACCATGCTCATCCAGGCTGTTAAACACATGATCGAAATCCCCAAGTCACCACAAACAGGCTTGCCGACAGGTAAGCGCGTGCACGGTGCCTTAACGCTGACGAAAGAGCTTGATAAAGCTTCGCCTAAACTTTTTCAGGCGTTGACCTCTGGTGAGCAATTAAGCAGTGTCAAGCTGTCGTACTACCGTATTTCTCCAGAAGGTAAAGAAGAGCTCTATTACACAACTGAGCTCAAAAATGCCATCATCACCCATATCCGTACTTGGGTGCCAAACTGCTTGGATACTGTTAATAAAACGATGGGTCATATGGAAGCTGTCGCGTTTACCTACGAGACCATCATCGACACCTGGACGCCTGACGGCATCGAGGCAGAAGATTCATGGAACTCACCCAAATAAGTCTTTGAGTTATCGAGGTCAGCTTCTTCGTTGCCGTGTTCGACTCACGGGGGGGGAGCAGAATTTTTTTTTAAAAAAAACTTGTGTAAAAAACAAGTCTTTTTTCTTGTCAAAACGTAACGGTGTAGCGCAGAATGACACGACGGGTTTCGTGAAGGCCAAATTGAGTATCAAGGTTTGTACCGTATTGCAGCATAAAGCGTCCCTTACTCGTGTTGGCGACCGCGCTGAGCAAATAGCGATGTGTCTGCAACGCGTTGTTATTGCTCATGCCATTCAATGCTGTTTCCGCTCCTGACACGTACAAATAGGTTGCGGCGACCGAGAGGCTTGGATTGATATGTTAATGGGACCAATCTGGGTGGTGTAGAGTGGTTTTTGTGTGACTTGAGCGTTTTTAGACCCCACATGGTTGTTGGGGCTGAACCACATGGCATCGAAACCAAGCATGCCATCGAGATTTTTGGTGATTGCGGTTTGATAGCCGATTTGTATGTCGCCAGAGACGCGTTTGTTGCCTAAATTGTATGACTGCTGGTTTGAATAGCTGCCTGTCGGTAACGTTAAAAATCCTGCTATGCCCAAATAGGTTCCAGTCTGACGATTAGCATAGGGCCAAAGTGCGGTCGCGATAGTAATATCGCCGATGCCATAGTCAGTGGGCGCGTTAGAGGCCGCGCCTCCGGGTTGTAGCATTCCAACAGGAAGTTGGATAAATGATACGCCGGGATATCCTCAGAAGCTGTATGTGCGCCCAAGTTGCAGTTGGATTTGATTTCTGGATAGGGTCCGAGTCGGGCCCGACTTATCTCCGCGGGTATAGGGACCCTCTTGCTCTGAGTGAATCAGTGCTGTTGAGAAGAGGGTTTTGTCTGGTGGTGGGGCGACTATGTCAAAGGGATTGAGATCAAGCGCATGGCTAGGGCCGAAAATAAAAAGCAATGTAACCAACAGAGACAAGGTGGCGTGCTTTTTATAGGCGATTGAAAATAAGGTTGGATTTTGAACCATACGGTTGGATATGTAGTTCGGTTTGCGATTCGGTATGTCGAAAGGTGTGAAACGAATATAACAAGTGTTCATTTGTCATTTTCATCTTAGATTTATTGTTATCTTGATTATATACAGATTGTCATTATGACAAATTGACCGGTGTAGCCTGACTTTTGCTAAATGAGGCGCGATTGACTCGTAATGATGCAGAATAACTTAGTTAAATGCTAAGAAAATGATGTTCTCAAGTCATCTAAGGTAGTGTGGGCCACCCAAAGTCGAACACCAAGTGAGCCAGAACCCTCTCGCACCGGTGATTTTCTGAGGGTAATTTCAAGTGATTCAATTTCAGGATATTTTGCGCAAGCCCGAACGATTCGGGTAATCAGTCTTTCTTGTGTTTCGTAATGACCATCGCCTGCCAAGCAAGTAATCTCGACGATCAGGGGATCATAGTCAAAGACATTTGTCATGATGTCTTCTGAGATTAAGACCAGTTTTGAGTCAATCCAAAGTGTTAAATCTAAAAGGTGCTGCGTGGGAGGGATTGTCTCGGGCCCATAGGTGCCGATTTGCGTCTGAAGGTTAAGGTCTTTCAATTCAATGCAAGCGTTGGTTTTCATGATGGATTGGTTCCTAGTATGACAAATCTGTGACGCGCGCTTGTCACCATCGCCGGTCAACTGTCAAAGAAAATACACAATCGAAGATTAGATTGGAGTCCGTCAGTTCGTTTTTTTGACATCTTCAAACATCTAGGAGCCTTCATGTTTTTCCTTCCAAAACAGACAGCGTACTCAATTGCTACGCTGGCAATATCGATGTGTTGTGTAACATCGATTCAAGCGCAAACAGAACACCCAGCAACGCTCTCAGGCCATGTGGTGATTCCTGCCATGACCTTTGTTAATGCACCAGCAGATGCACCCTCAGTGTTGCAAACTTCGGGCAAATTTACAACTGGTAAACGTGTCGAAGAATTGAATTCAATTGAAGGCCTATCGGCAGGGCGCCCAACAGGTGTTAAGTTGCCTTTCAAAGGGCAACCTATTCAAGGGCACTCAGGCATTAAAAAAATGTCCGACGGTACCTATTGGATTTTGACCGACAATGGTGCCGGTTCGAAGGCCAACTCACCTGACTTTATGCTGTATTTAAGTCATTACAACATTGACTTTGCAACGGGCGCAGCCAAGGTATTAAAAACTGTTTTCTTGCATGACCCAGATAAAAAAGTACCTTTCAGAATCGTTCATGAGTCAACCGACAAACGCTACCTAACAGGCGCTGACTTTGATCCTGAAGCCTTTCAGTTTGCCGGCGGGTTTTTGTGGATCGGTGAAGAGTTTGGGCCCTACATTATCAAAGCTGATTTGAATGGTAAGGTTGTTGAAATTTTCGAAACCTTTGTCGACGGAAAATTAATCAAATCGCCTGATCATTTTTCTGTGGTCGCGCCCAATACCCCAACAGATTTGGTCGCTTTTCAACTGCGCCGTTCGAAAGGGTATGAAGGCATGGCCGCTTCGACAGACGGCACCAAGCTTTACCCCTTGTTAGAAGGTGCGCTTTGGGATGAGACCACAAAGTCTTATGAAGCAGTCGATGGCAAACAGTACTTGCGTATTGTTGAGTTTGACGTCAACACCAATAAATGGACTGGTCGTCATTGGAAATATGTCATGGAAGGAAACCATCACGCCATCGGTGACTTCAACATGATTGATGCCACGACAGGTTTGATTATTGAACGCGACAATGGCGAAGGGACAGAAGACAAAGCTTGCCCGTCAGGCCAACGTCGTACCGATTGCTTTCATGACTTAGCTAAGTTCAAACGTATCTATAAAGTTGAATTCAGCGACGCCAATGCAGGCGGACCTGTACGAAAAATTGCTTTCATCGACTTGATGAAAATTCAGGACCCGCAGAAAAAATCCAAGAAAGCTCTGAACAACGGCGTACTGACGTTTCCATTTTTCACAATTGAAAACGTCGATATCGTCGATGCCCGTCACATCATTGTTGGCAACGACAACAACTTGCCCTTCTCGAGCAGCCGTGATCCCAATAAAGCTGACGATAACGAGTTAGTGTTGCTTGAAGTTGAAGCATTTTTGAAAGCGAAATAGTATCAACTTATTTGTATTGATATGATTGAAAGGCCACCAGCATTGACTTTGTGCTGTGTGGCCGGTCTTTTTTTCACTTTTTCGTGATGTCGATTCGCAATATACTCTTTGAAGCAATATCGCAAAGACCGATCACGCCCAGGAGACCACTATGCACGTACACGAACTCGTTGCCCGCTTCAGCAAGGTCGGCACCAGCAGCACCCCGATACAAGCCGCGCGCGAAGAACTTGAAGCGCTGCGTGGCGATATCGACGCTGTCGACCAAGCCCTGCGGTTTGTCGCCGGCACGGGCGGAAACGCGCGGCAAGTGTTTTACCGGTCTCCGACGCTTTCGCTTTTGAAGGTGTGCTTCCCAGCCGGGCGCCGCACACCGCCGCATGATCATGGTACCTGGACGACCATTCTGCTGTTTTCGGGCGAAGAAAAAAACACACTGTATCGCGCTGAAAATGGAAAACTGCGCAAGGCGAGCGAAGTCACCCTCACGCGCGGCTCGATTTTGCCGATGCTAGCCGACACCGTGCATGTTGCCGAGTGTCTGGGTAACGTGCCTGCCATTGGCCTGCATGTCTACGGCGGCGACATACTCGAGTTACCGCGCCGCATGTGGCATCCTGAAACGCTAGAAGTGCATCCGTTGGATTTGACGTTATATGAGTCCTTTGCGCAGGCGGCCTCTAAGGCTGACAGCGCACCGCTGACCTAGAATAGAGGAGACCATATGAAAGGCGTTGTCGTATGTCCGCAGCCGCGTGCTGCCGAAGTGGGGGCCGAGATCCTTGAGCAGGGCGGTAACGCCTTTGATGCTGCGTTGGCAACGGCTTTTTCGCAAATGGTCAATGATCCCTTTATGTGCGGTCTGGGTGGCATGGGCACTTTGCATTATTTTCAGGCAGCCACCGGCACCAGTGGGATGATCGATTTTTATAACCGCGCTGGCGCTAAGGTGCGCCCGGATATGTGGGAAAAAGACTGTAAAGGTCGTACACCCATTTCTGGCTATAGCTTATTTGATGATTTCAGAAGTGAGATTGGCTATACCGCCATCATGACGCCTGGTACGCCAGCGGGGCTTGGTTTGTTTCATGAAAAACTGGGCTCGATGCCTTGGGCCGATTTGATCGCACCGGCGATTACCCAAGCGCACGAAGGTATCCTGGTCACGCCGAACTTGGCAACGGTCTGGAGCGGTTACGCGCAGCCCGGTATCCCGGATGGCCTCACACGTATCCGCAAAACCGCCGAATGCGAGCGCGTGTATTTGCATCCTGAGGGGCGGTTGTTCAAGGTTGGCGACGTGATGCGTCTGCCTGACTACGCACGCACCCTAGAGCGACTCGCCAAAGGTGGTTGGCGCGAATTTCATCAAGGTGCGCTTGGCGATGAGATCGCCCGCGATCTAGAAGCCAACGGCGCCTTCGTGACTCGCCAAGATTTAGCCGACTATCAACCCGAAGAGAGTGCGCCGTTAGTGGGGTCGTATCGCGGTTATGAGGTGCGCTCTAATCCGCCGCCGGGCAGTGGGGCAACCTTGATTGAAATGTTGCAAATACTTGAGCATTTTGACTTGAGTGTGCTCGATCATGGCTCGGCACGGCACATCGATTTAGTGGCGCGCGCCATGGCTGCTGCCCACGTTGATCGCAATGCGTATTTGGGCGACCCACGTTTTGCAGACGTACCTACTGATATGCTGATTTCTAAAAAGCGTGCGGCCTATTGGGCTGACCGGATCAAGTCAGGTCAGTATGCAGGTGGTCAAGAAGAGGCGCCACCTGGATGCACCACGCATGTGTGTGTCATGGATGCCGAGGGTAATGCAGTATCAATGACCCATACGCTTGGTACGGCCGCGGGCGTCGTAAGCCCAGGCTTAGGCTTTAACTACAACAATTCGATGAAGCTGTTTGATCCGGTCCCGAATAAAAAGAATTCGATGGCTGCGGGTAAAGCGCGCACCACCGGGATGGTGCCCACCATGTTGCTCAAGGACGGCAAGCCCGTGTTATTAGCCGGTGCGCCAGGGGGGAGTGTGATCATTAGCGCCACCTTGCAGGCTATTTTGAATGTGGTGGATTTTGGGATGTCGCCGGTCGAAGCGGTGACGGTTCCGCGTATCCACTGTGAGGGTCTGGGGATACACGCCGAGGCAACGGTGCCGCGCTCGGTGATTAAAGAGTTACGTGCGTTAGGTCATACTGTTCACCAAAGCGCGCATAGCTTTGAGCCCAGCATGTCGCGTGCCCACGTAATTTCAACCATTGGCGGGCGTATGCGAGGCGGTGCTGACCCAAGGGGTGGGGCGGGTGTTGTTTACGCGCGCTAGGGTTGAGTCGTAGAGGTCATCGTTGAATAAACTATCTCAACATTACTTCTGGCTAGTGTTAAGCCGACGATAAATGGTGAGCACTGGGCCGCCGTCAACCACGATTTCGTAAAAGACTGTATAGGCCTTGTCGGGTTGTTCAAATTTTGAGCCATCAAAAAATCGGTAATTTGTCAAAATGTAATCCGACTCAACGTTCAAGGGGTCTAAGATCATTCTCTTGCGATCTTCAGACTTAAGCAGTTCAATCGCCTGCTGTGTTGAGGTGACGCCGAGTGAACGAATCGTCAGGCGGTTTCTGGCGTCGTTGGCCAAAATAAACTCAAGCCCCTTCACATCGGTCACACCCCAATAATCACGCTCAAAGCTATTCTGCGCTGAAAAAAATGTGACCAAACCATTGAAGTACAAATGTTGAAAAGGGTGATTACGTATCATCCAGCTCACGTTAAACAAAATTTGCATACTAAATAGCAACGCCATCAAACCCGCTACAGGCAGCCCAAAAACGTGTTTGTTGTTGAGCGCCTGCAGACCGCCTATGCTGAGTAAGATCATGGCGGGATAGATAAAATAGAGTTGTCGCCAGCCATCGTAGAGCGTCGAATTTAAGACTATTGCTGCAAATATCGGGCTACCAGCAACCGCTAAAAATAAAAAATCTTGAAAATGGTCGAAGCGTTTAAAACCTTTCCAAGGCTGTGAGGCGACATTCATACATAATTTGAAGACACCGATCACAAAGCATAGCGAAATCAAGATAGGCGTGGTGAGCGCGATCCAGGTCGGCGCATAATGCCAAGGTATGTTCTTTGCAAAAACATATTCACCAAAGTAGAGATTGTAGTAATCCCACCTAAACTGAGACATGTTTTTTAGTGCGATTAAAAAATGCGTGAAAGGGTTTTCCCACAGCCACGGCCACATTCCATAGGTGCTTAGGGCGCAGGTCACACCAAAGACGGCTGTCAACGTTAAACAATTTCGTAAGGTGATTACGCGAAGACTACAGAGCATCACAAGCATAAAAATTGTTAGCCCAAAAAAAATTACACCGGCAATACGGATATTGATGGTGACCGCAATCATGAGGGCGTGTAGAAAGGCGCTTTGCCAACTGAGTGTCAGTCGTAGCCGAGTCAAGGTATACAGACTGGCCGCAAAACACGCCATAAAAACAATATCTTTATTGTTGAAAAACGCCTCGCCGTAGAGTCGAGGGGTTGTCAACAACAATGTGCTAGCTAACAGGGCATAGCCCAAATGATTGAAACGTAATTTCGCAGCGTGATAAATCGCAATTAATCCAGCCCAAAAAACCAGAAAAGTGAATGCGTGTCTCAGTAAAAATTGCTGTCGTGAGTCGTTGAGCGAAAACAAGCGTTCTATAAAAAACGCTGGTAAATCAAATGCAACACCATAGTCGCGGTCGTAATATTCGTTGAGTGGAATATTGAAGATGGCTAAGATCGGATCGTTTTTGAGCCAGGTGATATTGAATTTGTCAGCGATGTAGTTCAAACTCATTCCGCCATTTGTGCGGCTGATCAGTTCGTCTGCTGACATCCCATAATGGGTAAAGGTTGTCAGCCCCAAGGCCAAGATAAAAAGAAAATAAAGCGCCACCATGACTGAGCGATATTGACTCACTAAGACAATGTGGTTTTTGAAATGAAAGAAAAAAATCTTCAACATCCAGATTTAATTTACAGCGGCCGACGCCGATACAAGATCGTCGCGATCATTTCTTGTACGGTTGTGTCATGCTGATTCACAATATTGCGCTTAAAGGTAATGGTCCCTCGGTCAGGTTTGCTTGATTCTTTTTTTTCAATGACCGTTGATTTCATCCGAATGGTATCGCCGTGTTTAACTGGCGCAAGCAGGCGCCATTTATCGATCTGTACTAAGGCCAGCAATGTGCCGTCATTGATACCGCTGGCATATTGCAAGCCACCGGCAACACCATAAATCAGCGGGCCATGCGCAATGGGTTCGCCAAATTGTGTCGTTTTGCAGTATTCAAAGTTGGTGTGCACCTCATTAAAATCGCCTGACAAACTAGCAAAATTAACAATGTCTGTGCTGGTGATCGTGCGCGCGGGCGTCACGAACTCTGCACCGACTTCAAAGTCTTCAAAATAACGGCCCCTGACTGCTGGTGTTGCGGTTGTCATGTGAATCTTCCTTGATTAGTACGAACCCATAAAATCTTTCTTGCCGATTTCGACGCCATTGTGTCGTAGCAAGTTGTACGCAGTTGTGACATGAAAGAAAAATTGCGGCATGCCGTATTTCAAAGCGTAATCTTCGACCGATAGTTTTTTCTCTTTCGGGGTACCGGGTCGTAACACAATCTCTTTGACGGCGCTGCCCTCTAATTGAGCGGCGGTGAAGCCGTCGATCAGCCCTAGGGTTTTTGCAATACGTTGCTGTAGTTCAGCAAAACTCTGTTCATTATCTTCGTAGGCTGCGACTTCAACGCCCGCGATACGTGAAGGCACGCTTTTTGCAAAATCA
>CANKOW010000011.1 GCA_947484295.1 Alcaligenaceae bacterium
AGACAAATTCTGAATGTGGCGAGTGTGCAGTGGGCTGTTGACCGACAAACGGGTGCTATTGCCTTTCATACCGTTACCTAGCGTCGCAAACTCAGTGTTGTGCCAGGCGCTAAAGCTTTCGAGCTGAGTCCAACTCACCCAACTCGTTGTGAGTGGGCACTTGTGACCAGACTCTTTGAGTTTTTTAGCAGCCGCAACAACGTCAGTCCACGTCAGTGGTGGTTTTTCTGCGTCAAGACCTGCTGCTTTAAACGCGTCTTTGTTGTACCAAAATACTGTTGTTGAACTGTTAAACGGAAAGCTCAGCATCTGACCGTTTGGCGCGGTGTAATAACCGGCAACCGCTGGCACATACGCTGCGGGGTCGAATTTGATCCCTGCTTTGCTCATGACTTCAGTCACGGGAACGATCGCACCCTTGCTCGCCATCATCGTAGCCGTACCGACTTCAAACACTTGCAAAATGTGTGGCGCATTGCCAGCGCGAAACGCCGCAACCGCTGCCGTCATGGCTTCATCGTACGTGCCTTTAAAAACCGGCACGACTTTGTAATTCTTTTGGCTGTCGTTGAAGTCTTTCGCTAAATCATTGATCCACTCGCCTAAGGCACCGCTCATGGCGTGCCACCACTGAATCTCAGTTTGAGCTTGAGCGGGAGTGAAAACTGAGGCGCTAAGTGCAAAAACGGTTGAAGCCGCTGCGATAGAAAATTTGAATTTCATTGGTTTCTCCGTGAGTCCTGCCTGCTCGAAGCCAATAAGCTTAGAGCCGGTGGCTAAAAAAAAGGGAGCCTTTGGATAGAAGTACGAATCTTCAGCAGATTCGCCTCGAACAGTCCGCAAGCTGAATCTGAGCTTAACGTTCAATTGTTACAGTTCATGTTACTCGTTAGCCGCCGGCCAAGGATTTGGTGTTTGCCCTCGTATTTGGTGTTTTCTCTCGTTTTAGAGCTTAAAGAACCGTTAGCGCTTAAAGAACCGTTACCGAATTAAAGCTTGTGGTCTGGGCTAAACACAGCTGAGTCAACCGGGTTCAACCCCTAGGGGCTCCGGTGCTGACCCGGCATACGATCTCAATCGGAAAGCTTTGAAACGGGTTGTAGGCTCTTGTTCAAGCCGAGCGATAAGTTGCTCGGCAGCTACCAACCCGACTTCAGTGAGATAGGCGCATATTGAACATATTGGGCGTTCAGCTCAAGGCCCGCCTCGGCTACCACTTCAAGACATAAAACCGGCCATAATCTTCCAACAGGGAAAACAAACGAGGGTCGTGATCTAAGTTATTGTTTTAAATGCTAATCTCAATGCGATGTAAACGATTGCATAAAGTCGAAGTTTGCAGAATATTTGGTTCCGTCTGACACAAAACACAATAGCAACCCGAAGAGATTCAGTTCATTACTCAATTGCTCAACGCTTGATCTAAACCCTCTAGCGCTGCAGCCACCCGGAGACAATCATGAAATCATCGTTTCGAACCCACTCCCTACAAACTGGTCGGCGCAAAGTGCTTAAACAAGCCGCCAGCCTTGGTATGTTGGCTTCAGGCGCCACAAGTTGGACAACCGCCTTTGGGCAAGGCGACGAACTCGCCGCTTACAAAACAGCAAAAATCAACTGGCGCCAAACTGAGGGCGAAGCCATCTCGGTGGCCGTCATACCGGCCAGTTACTTTGAAAACCTCATCTCGTTGATCCCTCAGTTCGAAGCACTGACCGGGATCAAGGTACGCATGGAGAAAGTACCGCCGGGGCAGATCCGCCAAAAAGCCTTGCTCGATCTCTCCTCAAAGACCGCCACCTTTGCGACTCACGCTGCAGACCCGATGTACTACCCGCTCTACGTTGCCAACAAGTGGGTCGATCCCTTGGATACGTATTTGAACGATCCAACCCTAACTGACAAGGCTTGGTTTAACTACGATGACATCATCAAAGCCTGGCGCGAAGCAGACTCTGTTGGCGGTAAGCCCTATGGCATCCCGTTTGATGGCGAAGTCACCGTTCAGGTGTATCGCAAAGACCTGTACGCGGCCAAGGGTCTTAAACCCGCTGAAACGTATGATCAACTGCTCTCCAATGCAAAGGCCCTGACAGATCCGGCTAATCGTACCTACGGACTCGCGTTACGAGGCTTCTCGGGTGCCGGACAAAACATGTATGTGTACCCCTCCATTTTGCGCGGCTTTGGGGGCAGTTGGTTTAACGGCGACAAGTTAGTGGTCAACTCACCTGAAGCCGTCAAGGCGCTCACTTGGTACGTCGATGCGCTGACACAATACGCACCACCGGCGGTACGCAACTGGAACTGGCCCGATATTGCAGACGCGTTTTCGCAAGGAACTGTTGCCACCTATCTTGATGCACACTCGTCAGCCGCCGTCATTAATAATCCTGAAAAATCTAAAGTGGTGGGCAAGATTGCCTACGCTCGCTGGCCAGCCGGCCCGAGTGGCAAGCGCGTAACCTCAATTTGGAACTGGGGATTTCCAATCAACGCTGCACTAAGTGCACGTGCAAAAAAAGCAACCTGGCTCTTCATCACATGGGCGACATCGGCAGAGACCCAAATACGCACGTCCTGGAAATTTGCGGGCCCCGCTAAACGCTCTGGCTTAAACCGTCTTTCCTTGTGGCGTGACCCCGCTTTTGCTCAGGCGATGAGCGGTGCCGGCGACAATTTCATACCGGCAGCCTTGCAATCACTCGAGCTCGACACCGACGTACAGTGGCGGCCTTTAGTGCCGCAGTGGCCCGCGATTGGCGAAGCCATGGCAACCAGCATTCAGGCTGCGCTCGTCGGACAAAAGAAACCAAAAGAAGCCTTGGATGAAGCGCAAGCCAGAATCCAGCAGCTCTTAAAGAACTAGAGAATGGCTGCAGCACAAGCGATTGACTCTGGCGCTCTTGCCCTAGCCAGGCAAGAGCGCAGGTTCGCCTGGTACTTACTAGGACCGTCGCTATTACTTTTGTTGATCACCACCACAGCCCCTCTTGTCTATTTGGGCTGGACGAGCTTTTTCCGGCTCGATATGACCATGCCCTGGCTATCGGGTTTTGCCGGCCTGGACAACTACGGCAAGATGGCGAGCGACCCACGGTTTATGAACTCACTCTGGCTGACTGTGGTCTACACGAGCTCGACCGTCTGCTTACAAATACTCGTTGGGCTGTCGCTTGCGATGTTGGTCCAGCAGATCCCCAAGGGTCAGGGGCTGTTGCGTATCGCCGCGATCTTACCAATCGTACTCGCCCCAGTCGTCGTCGGTTTGTTTTGGCGCACTCTCGTTCTCGCCCCTGACGTCGGTCTTGTCGACTTGGTCACTCGAGCTCTCGGGCTCGGCAGTCAAAACTGGTTAGGCGACCCGCAGCTGGCCCTCATCTCTGTGATTGCCATCCACACTTGGCAATGGACTCCGTTCGCCTTCCTCGTTTTTCTCGCAACGCTCGCGACGCTGCCCGCCGACGTCTATGAGGCAGCGCGGCTAGATCGAGCTAACGCCTGGCAACGTTTTCGCTATCTCACGCTACCGTTGATACGCCCCGCAATCATCATGGTCGTCATCATGCGCACCATGACGGCGCTTTCAGCCTTTGCTGCCATTTTTGCGGCGACAGGTGGCGGACCAGGCTCCTCCACCGAAATCTTGAATCTATACGCCTATCGAACCTCGTTTACAGAATTAAATCTCGGCTATGGCTCAAGTCTTGCGGTGGTGCTGCTCGGCATCACACTCGCCGTGTCCTACGTCATGTTTAAACGCAGAAAAGCCGCTAAATGAAACAAACAATCTCGCGTCAATTCATGTTATTTGCTGCCGCCGGTCTGCTACTCACCGTCTGGACGTTCCCGGTGATTTGGGGAATCCTCACCTCCTTTAAGACTGAACGCGACGTGTTGGCCTACCCGCCGGTCTGGATTTTTACGCCGACACTCGATAATTATCGTGCCGTACTCAGCGGGGCGGATTCAATCCTGCCCAATCTTTGGTCGAGCATCGTCGTTTCAAGCACCGCAACACTACTGACAATGCTGTTTTCGGTACCCGCCGCCTACGCGATTGCCCGCCTCAAATACCCAGGTAAGCAAACCAGTGGCTTTTATGTACTGGTGACGCAAATGTTACCTCCAGTGGGATTAGTGATTCCCTATTACCTGGTTCTGCAACGCATCGGCGGGCTGGACACCTACTCGGGTTTGATTCTGATCTTTCTGACTTTTTCGTTGCCCTTTGCCATCTGGCTGATGGTGTCTTACTTTGAGGATATTCCGCTTGAGATGGAGGAAGCCGCCCTGCTTGATCGCGCCGGTCGGCTGCGCGCTCTTTGGTACGTGATCTTGCCTCAGGTGCGTGGTGGTACCGCCGTGACAACTATTTTTGTCTTTCTCAACTCTTGGAATGAATTCATGTTTTCTGTGTTGCTCGGCGGTAACCGCGTGCGGCCCGTCACTGTTGCGATGTTCAACTTTATTTCTGTTGAGCAGACTCAATGGGCGCGCCTGGCTGCGGCTGCCATCGTCGCGATGGCCCCTGTGATCCTCATCGGATTAGCCGCACAACGTCATATCGTGAAGGGCTTAACTGTTGGGGCAGTCAAAGGCGGAGGGCGGCGATGACTCAGCGCGGTAGCATTCGCATCGAGGGTGCGGTCAAAAAACACGATCAACTCACGGTCTTGCACGGCATTGACCTAGACATCAAAGCGGGTGAATTTTTTGTGCTCTTAGGGCCCTCAGGCTCGGGCAAAACAACCACACTCAGAGTGCTTGCCGGGCTTGAGTCAATCAGCGCTGGCAATGTCTTTATGGATGACGAAGACGTCACGAGCAAAGAGCCAGGAGAGCGCGATGTCGCAATGGTCTTTCAAAGCTATGCTCTGTATCCACACATGTCGGTTCAAGACAATATCGCCTTTCCGTTAAAGATGATTGGACAAAATCAGTCGTCTCGAAATCTTGCTGCACGAGAGGCGGCAACCAAAGTCAATATCGAGCATCTGATGGATCGCAAGCCCGGACAACTGTCGGGCGGCCAACAACAGCGCGTTGCACTGGCGCGAGCGATTGTGCGCCAACCACGTCTATTTTTACTTGATGAGCCCTTGTCTAATCTTGACGCCAAGCTACGCTTAGAAACGCGACTCGAATTACGTAAGCTACAGCGCTCTTTGAAAGTCACAACGGTATATGTCACTCACGATCAAGAAGAAGCGATGACGCTGGCCGACCGCGTTGCCGTCTTCATGGAAGGAAAAATCGTACAAGTTGACACCCCTAGAAACATCTTTGCTCGCCCTGCCACCTTGACCGTTGCCAGCTTTATTGGCAGCCCACCCATGAACCTGCTTGCCGCCCAATGGCAAGGCTCAACCATCACCTTTAAAAATGGTAATAGCCTTCAAATCGAACAGCGCACGACTTCAGCACGCGAAGTGATATTTGGCGTTCGACCGTCTGATTTAGCGCCAAGCGCTGAAGGTGTGAGCGCAACGGTTGAGCTCATTGAAGATTTGGGTGACAGCGTGACGGTCGCTTTGTTGATAAACCAACAACCTATCAAAATGAAGCTACCGCACACTCAGCTTATCAACGAGAATGAAACGATCAAAGTCAGTTGTCAGCCCTCAGCCGTGCATTTGTTTGATCCTCTGACAGGTCTGCGTCTTTAGCCTTTTTTTTAAATACAGGATTGCTATGAGTAAGAAACCAAATATTGTCTTGATCCTAAATGATGACATGGGTTTTTCTGATATCGGCTGCTATGGCGGCGAGATTGAAACCCCCAACTTGGATCGCCTGGCCGCTGGCGGTTTACGTTTTTCACAGTTCTACAATACGGCTCGCTGCAGTCCCTCACGCGCCTCGCTCATGACGGGCTTACATCCGCATCAGACCGGCATCGGAATCTTGACCTATGACAGCGGCCCCGAAGGTTACGCAGGTAATCTGAATCAGCGCTGTGTCACGATTCCAGAAGCCTTAAAGGCGAGTCATTACAAAACCTACATGAGTGGCAAGTGGCACGTTTCAAGCAATTTGCGCGAACCTACCGATTCGTGGCCGAAACAACGAGGCTTTGATGAATTTTTTGGCACGATCATCGGCGCAGGTAGCTTTTACGATCCCAACACCCTGACGCGCGACAATAAAAATGCCGAGCACGAGGCTCGCGATGATAAAAATTTCTTTTATACCGACGCGATCAGCGACCAAGCTGTCACTTACATTAAGCAACACTACGCTTCGTCCCCTGCTCAACCTTTTTTTACTTACGTGGCTTACACCGCGCCGCATTGGCCATTGCACGCCCACGAAGAAGACATCAAAAAATATAAAGGGCGGTTTGATAGCGGCTGGGATACTCTGCGCAAAGAACGACTTGAGCGGCTGGTCAAGTCTGGCATCCTAAAAGATTCGTGGCCGCTGACCGACCGCGACCCGACCCAGCCGAACTGGGAAGAAGCCGAACAAAAAGCCTGGCTACTACGCTGTATGGAAGTCTATGCCGCACAAATCGACAGAATGGATCAAGGCATTGGCCGGATTTTGCAAGCCATCGAAGAGGCCGGTGGACTTGACAATACGCTGGTGATCTTTATGTCAGATAATGGCGCTTGCGCAGAAGACATTCCTGAAGGCGTGTCGATTGATGAACTGGTTGATAAGCTCATGATCGCCCGCGCCGAGACACGCGACGGTAAGCCAGTGCATTTTGGTAATGACACCTCGCTGATGCCCGGCCCCGAAGACACCTATCAAAGTTACGGCCCTGCCTGGGCTAACCTGTCAAACACACCTTTCAGGCTCTACAAACACTGGATTCACGAGGGCGGCGTTGCCACGCCCCTCATTATGCATTGGCCAACAGGCATCTCAGACCGAGGTGCGGTCAGGCATTCGCCAGGGTACTTGCCTGACATTATGGCAACCATTCTTGACATCACCCAGACGCCTTACCCCGAACAGCGTGCAGGGCATCAGATTGCCGCGCTCGAAGGGCACTCATTAACCAGCGCTTTCAAGGGTGACACCACTGAACGGCCACCGATGTTTTGGGAGCACGAGGGCAACGCGGCCATCCGAGTCGGCAACTGGAAGTTGGTGAAGCGTTACCCTTGCGACTGGGAGCTGTACGACATGGAGGCCGACCGTACCGAGCTCAATGATTTGTCAGCGATACATCCTGAACGCGTCACAGAAATGGCACTTCAATACGAGGCGTGGGCCAAGCGCTGCGGCGTGTTGCCTCGCGACAAAATTGTCGAACTCATGCGCAGCCAAGGTGTCACGCGCGCGTTTTGGGAAAAAGACTAAATGCAAAATAAAGTCTGCTGCTCGGCGCAGCGGTCTTTACCGCAAGCAGAAGTATTGCCAACTTCCGAGCGCCTTGCATCTGACGCGCTTGTCGTGTCAGCATTCAACGCCGGCACGACAGCCGCTCACGCACAACAGCACAGCGACTTAATCGAAATCGCCGGTAACTCTTTTGTGATGGGTACCAATGAAAACATCGGTTTTAAAGAAGACGGCGAAGGCCCGGCGCGTGTAGTCACACTCGACGCCTTTCGGATCGCCCCCACGACAGTCACCAATCGTCAATTCAATCAGTTTGTTCGCGATACGCAATATGTCACTGAAGCAGAGCGGCTAGGCTCATCATTTGTTTTTTATTTGCAACTGTCTCAGGCTCTAAAAAAAACTGTCGTTCCTGTTTCAAACGATCTCGTATGGTGGGTCGATCTTCCAGACGCTTGTTGGCAGCGCCCTTCTGGACCGGGCTCGAGTCACCTGACCATTCCTGAGCACCCTGTCGTACACATTTCGTGGCATGACGCCCAGGCCTACTGCGCCTGGGCTGGAGTCAGCCTACCCACAGAGGCTCAATGGGAGTGCGCAGCCCGCGGCGGACTCTGTGAGAAACGCTATGCCTGGGGTGACACGCTTGAGATGAACCAACCCTTGCCTTGCAATATCTGGCAGGGTGAGTTTCCAAATTTACCGCGCGAAGGATGGCAACCAGAGCCGCAGGCGGCGCAGAGCTATGAGCCAAATGGCTTTGGGCTTTTCAATACCGTCGGCAATGTCTGGGAATGGTGCGCCGACTGGTTTAGTTCGGACTATCATGCCAGTACCTGCCACGAAAATCCTCTGTATTCTGTTCCAACGGGCAGACGTTCAATGCGGGGTGGATCTTTTTTATGCCACGACTCCTATTGCAATCGCTATCGACTTGCAGCAAGGGGTGCGAATACGCCCTCAACCACGTCTAGCAATTGCGGCTTTCGGGTGGCGGGTAATGTTTAGTTACAACAAATACGATCTATGACCCATATTCTCGCACTCGATCAAGGCACCACCAGCTCTCGCGCGATTTTGTTCAGTGCGCAAGGCCACAGCGTGCGCACCGCTCAAAGCGAATTTAAACAAATTTTTCCAAAGCCCGGCTGGGTTGAACATGACGCTCTTGAAATCTGGCAAACACAGTTACGGTTGCTCAAAGAGGTCCTCACTCCCGCCGGAACGACCGACAGCGTCGCGGCAATCGCCATCACCAATCAACGCGAAACCACCGTGTTATGGGATCGTACAACCGGCCTGCCGCTTGCTAACGCGATTGTTTGGCAAGACCGTCGTACGGTTGAACACTGCAACGCGTTAAGGCAACAAGGTCATCAAGCGCTCATCCAAGACAAAACCGGTTTAGTCTTAGACGCTTATTTTTCAGGTACTAAACTAGCTTGGCTACTGGATAACATCCCAGGCGCACGCGCCCGCGCCGAGCGTGGTGAACTCGCCTTTGGCACAGTCGATAGCTGGCTTGTCTGGAACCTGACCAAGGGCCAGACGCACGTCACAGACCCCAGCAATGCCTCGCGCACGCTACTGTTCAATTTACACACCCTCGCTTGGGATGACGAATTACTTGCCTTACTCAGGATTCCGCGCTCGGTCTTACCGACAGTGGTGCCGAGTTCAGGGATTGTGGCGCGCACCGATCCGAGCCTCTTTGGACGTGCCATTCCGATCGCCTCAATGATCGGTGATCAACAAGCGGCAACCTTCGGCCAAGCCTGTTTCGAACCTGGTATGGCCAAGAACACCTATGGCACCGGTTGCTTCATGCTACTCAATACCGGGCATCATCCGGTAGCCAGCGAAAACAAATTACTCACCACTGTGGGCTGGCAACGCCTTGAAGCGTCGGCACAACCACACGCCCAGTCTCGACAGGCCGGCGCAAGTCAAGCCAACGGTGCTCACCGCCCCGAAGCGCTCGCCACCATCTACTGCCTTGAAGCCTCGGTCTTTATGGGTGGAGCCACGATTCAGTGGCTACGCGACGGTTTAAATATTATCTCGTCAGCAGCCGAAGTCGAAGCACTCGCCGCCAGCGTGCCAGATGTCGCTGACACCTACTTGGTGCCCGCCTTTACCGGCTTAGGCGCACCGATCTGGGACGGCAATGCCCGTGGCACATTAATCGGTATGACACGAGGCACGACCAAAGCGCATATCGCACGTGCAGCGCTTGAAGCGATTGCACTTCAGGTAGCGGATGTGTTTGATGCAATGGCAAAAGACTCTGGCATCGCCCTAGCCGAGTTACGTGTCGACGGCGGGGCCTCAAAAAATGATCTGCTGATGCAAATGCAGGCAGATTTTCTAGGGGTCCCGGTGGTGCGCCCCAAAGTCACCGAAACCACAGCACTCGGTGCCGCCTATCTGGCTGGCCTTGCCGTTGGCCTGTGGTCAAGCACCAAAGACATTGCCACGCAATGGTCGGTTGATCGTAGATTCGAACCTAGCATGGCGTCTGCCGACCGCGATACAAAAATGGCAAGATGGCATCAAGCACTCGAACGCGCAAAAGGCTGGGCAAATTGATGGCACTGCAAACGCAACAGACATCGCAAGCGCCACAGCTCTCGCAAATGCCAGGTGCACCGCTTCGCACCGATCGCGCACAGTCACTGGCGCGTCTGGCTGAAGAAAAAACCTACGATCTTGCCATCATTGGAGGCGGCGCCACGGGCTTGGGCTTAGCGCTTGATGCGGCCTCGCGTGGCTACTCTGTCGTACTGGTTGACGCGACCGACTTTGCGAAAGGTACCTCTTCGCGTTCAACTAAGTTGGTACATGGCGGTGTACGTTATCTTGCACAAGGCAACGTGTCCTTGGTGTACGAAGCATTACACGAACGTACAACCTTGTTACATAACGCTGCGCACTTAGCGCAACCGCTATCGTTTATTTTGCCTTGCTACAAGTTTTGGGAAATCCCCTTTTACGGCGTCGGTTTACTGTTGTACGACGCGCTATCCGGCAAACGCAGCTTAGGCCGCACGCGTTTTTGGGGTGCACACGAGACGCTCAAACACGTTCCTAATCTTCATACTAAGGGCTTAAAAGGTTCAGTCAAATACTGGGATGGCCAATTTGACGATGCGCGTCTGGCCTTAGCACTGGCACGCACCGCCGCACAGCGCGGTGCCTTACTGATTAACTATTGCAGCGCGCTAGAACTGACACACAGCGATGGTCTAGACACCAGTTCATCTGCACAAGATCACAAGGGTCAAATCACGGGCTTACTTGCACAAGACCACGAAACGCAACAAATCTACCCAATTAAAGCCAACTGCGTTGTCAATGCCGCCGGAGTCTGGGTCGATGCGCTACGAGCGCAAGATGATGGGGCTGCGGGCAGAACAAGTTCTGATATGGTCGCGCCAAGCCAAGGCGTGCACGTGGTGGTCAATCGCGAATTTTTAGCAGGCGAGCACGCCATCATTGTGCCGCACACCTCGGATGGACGCGTACTGTTTGCAGTACCGTGGTTAGGCAAAGTCATTATCGGCACGACCGATACCCCGCGTCACGATTTGAGCCGTGAACCAGATCCTTATGCAGAAGAACTTGCGTTTATTTTGCGCGAGTCGGCCCGCTACCTCACGCGTGCGCCCACACGTGCAGATATAAAAAGTATCTGGGTTGGCCTACGGCCCCTGGTCAAACCACCAAAAGATGAACAGGGCAACACAAAAGCCATCAGCCGCGAGCACACCGTGCTCATCAGCCAAAGCAAGATGGTGACCGTCACCGGCGGCAAATGGACCACCTATCGTGCCATGGCACAAGACGTGTTGAAGCACTGTGTAGACGCCAAACTTTTACCCGAGCGCCAAGCCTGCGTCACAGCCAACCTAACCTTAGTCGGTGCACAAACGGGTCGCAAGGTCGATCACCCCATGTACGAAGCCCCCAGTTTAAAAGCTTATGGCGACGAGGCCGATGAGGTCACTCAGTTACCTGGCGCCGAACGTCACCTCGGTGGCGGCCTCACTGAGGCCATGGTGCGCTTTGCCGTGCGCCACGAATACGCGCGCACAGTCGAAGACGTACTTGCACGGCGCTCGCGTTTATTGTTTTTAGATGCAAAGCTTGCCCACGCACTCGCCGACAATGTGGGTGAGATCATTGTGCAAGAATTGCCAAACAAAGATCCCGACGTCAAAGCCTTTAAAAACTTAGCTCTGCACTATCTCACTTTACCTGGCTAGCGCCGGCCAAAGCTCTTTGCTCTTTGCTCTTAGTTTTTCGATGCATTTTGAAACAATCGCGCACGCTCTTGTTGTACTGCCCTAGTTCTTCGCTGCATCTTCCAGAATCAAATCTGCGCCGCGCTCGGCCACCATCATCACGGCCGCCTGGGTATTACCCGACACCATTGCTCTAAACACCGAGGCATCGACTACACGCAAGCCACGCAAACCCTTAAAGCGTAAGCGAGTATCGACCACCGCATCCTCATCAGAACCCATGCGACAGGTAGCAATTGGGTGATACGTCGTCTGGCCATTCTCGCGCGCGAAATGCAGCCACTGCTCGTCGGTAAGCACGCTAGCGCCTGGACTCATTTCTGACTCAATGTAGTTGGCCAACGCCGGGCGTTCGATAATCCGCCGGGCGATTTTCATACCGTCAATCAGCGCCTGCTGATCTTCGGTGTTGTTTAAAAAGTTCGGCTTAATCGCGGGACCAACGAGCGGATCTTTAGACTGGATATGAATACTGCCTTGCGAGGTTGGACGTAAGCCCGACACCGCCATGGTCATCCCTGGAAAATTATCCAATTTACGAATGGCCGCATTGGCGTAGGTTGCGTGCATGAAAAAATATTGCACATCAGGTGTTGGCAACGCAGCACGTGTCTTCACAAAGCCATGGGCTAAGCCCGTACCTAGCGACAAAATCCCTTTGCGTGTCGCAAAATATTGCAACACTGCAAGCCCCACCCGCCAGCCTTGCGCTAATTCGTTGAGCGTCTGCGTATTCTTGACACGCCAGTTCATGCGCGTCGCATAATGATCGATATAGTTTTCGCCCACGCGCTTGGCCGCATGCACGACAGGGATATCAAACCGTTGCAAAACCGCTGGGTCGCCGATACCCGACAACTCTAAAATCTGCGGCGTTTGCACAGCGCCCGCCGACATGATGACCTCGCGTGCGGCGTGCACCGTGAAGACTTCGCCTTTTTGTTGATAGGTGACCCCGGTGCACACCCCTGCCTCAATATTTACGCGCGTCACGTGGGCGCGGGTGTGTACCGTTAAGTTTTTGCGGTGTCGCACTGGTTTCAAATAGCCATCAAACGCGCTCCAGCGCCGACCATTTTTTTGCGCGCCCTGATAATAGCCAAAGCCCTCTTGGCCGGCACCGTTGTAGTCTTCGTTCAAAGGCTGTCCATCTTGCACAGCGGCCTTCATCAACGCGTCGACCAAGGGATAGCGCTCAGTCACTTGGTGAATGTGCATGGGGCCACTTTTGCCCCGCTGCGCATCACCTTTGAAATAGGTTTCAAGCTTGGCGAAGTAAGGCATCAGTTCTTTAGACGACCAACCTGTCGCCCCCAAGTCTGCCCAGTGATCGTAATCTTCACGCTGCCCATGCACGTAGATCATGCCATTGATCAAGCTCGAGCCACCTAACCCCTTGCCGCGCGGGATGGCAATCGTACGATCGTAGGTATTTTTTTCAGGTTGAGTTTCAAAACGCCAGTTATAGGCGGGATCATTGAGCAGCTTAGTAAACCCAGCCGGGATATTGATCCACATACTTTTAGGTTCGCCACCGGCTTCAAGCATCAACACGGTATGACGACTGTCCGCCGTCAAACGATTGGCCAAAATACAGGCCGCAGTGCCCCCGCCAACGATGACATAATCGTACGTCTGCATTATTTAGCCCCCATAAAATCGGCCATCAATTCGATCTGAGATGCCAGCATGGGCGCACCATACTGAATACGACAGCCTTTCGCCTGTGCTGCGTCGAGCAGCGGCGTCAGCGCGGGGGCCATGATGATCTCGGCCACCGTTTGTTCTGCGTTCAATAAATTTGCATCAAGCGGCAGTGGATCTGCGCTCGCCATCCCCAAAGAGGTCGCGTTCACAATCAAATCGTACCCTCGCGGATCGCGTGTTCCTAACACCAGTTCAACTTGCGGATAGACAGGAGCCAACCGCGCAAACATGGCGCGCACTTTATCGGCTGAGCGGTTATAGACCGCCAATTGCGTAGCACCGGCCTCAGCCAGCGCGAAAGCGATGGCGTTTGCCGCCCCACCCGCGCCCGCTAACAATATTTTTTTACCCTTGGGTTCGATGCCATGCAAGCGCAGGCCTGCCACAAAACCACGACCATCCAAAATATCGCCAAACAAGCGCCCATCCGCTTCACGTCGCACGATATTGACTGCCCCAACCGTGCGCGCCGCAGCGGTGATCTCATCACACAGCACGCCAATCGTCGTCTTGTGCGGCACGGTCACTACCATGCCACCAAAGTTTTGAATGCCTCGCAAGGCTTGCGTAAAGGCAGGTAAATCTTTGGGCGCGACATGCATAGGCATGAGCACGCCATCGATGCCGCGCTGCTCAAACACCTTGCGCATCATTTCAGGGGCTTTCACCTGCCCGATCGGATCGGCCACAATGCCGTAAAGTTTGGTTTTGCCACTGGGGTCTATCATTTGATTCTCTTTTATTTTTTGAGGGCCCTCTAAGGCAACCTCGCCGATCTTGTCGTGCACTATCATACAGTTTACCGAGGGATAAAGAGATGAGCCGTCTTACCGCGCTATCGAGCAAAGTTTACCTACTGCTCGCCCTGCTCATCACTGGGCTGGCGCACTCAAACCCCATCCACCACCATTACTTCACCTCCTCAGACGGCGTGCGTCTGCATTATCTTGAGGCAGGTAGGGGCGAGCAAACGCTTGTTTTCATCCCCGGCTGGGTGATGCCTGCTGCGGTGTTTGAACAACAGTTACTCGCGCTTTCAAATCAGTTTAGAGTCTTGGCCTTTGATCCTCGCTCGCAAGGGCTCTCTGCACTGACGCCGCTTTCACACGCGCCTCAAAGACGCCTGAAGGATATGGACGAGTTCTTGAAAGCTTCCAAGGTCAAACATTTTATTTTGGCGGGTTGGTCGCTTGGCGTGCTTGAATCGCTCGACTATCTCGCCAACTACAAGCCTAAAGGTTTACGGGGCCTGATTTTGATCGATAACTCGGTGGGCGAAGGTCGCCCACCGAGCGGACGTTCGTCGAATTTTCAGCAGACCATGAACGACCCGAAAAAACGCGAAGCCTACCTACGCGCGTTTAGCAAAGACATTTATCGCGAACCCCCGCCGCCGTTGCTAGCCCAGGCGGTACTTGATTCGGCCATGCGCGTACCACCCAAGACGGCGATCCAACTCATGCAACAACCTTACCCGCGTAACTATTGGCGCGAGACGCTTGAAAAACAAAACGTGCCGGTTCTGTACATTGCACGACCGTGGCTAAAAGAACAAGGCGCGGCCTTGCTGGCCAAGCGCCCTGCTGATTTAATTACCGTCAATATTATGGAAAATCCTGGACACGCTTTATTTGTAGATGATCCCAAAGGGTTTAATGACGCCGCACGCAGTTTTAGCGTTGCCGCCTTTGCGCGCAAGGTTCAACCCTAATCTGCGCGCCGCACAATTTGCACGCTACGACGTTCGGTCGTTTTGTTATAGCTAAAAGCAAAGGGCAAAGGCTTTACGTTTTTAGAATCTTTATAAGCCTGTCCTAAAGACTCTTGCTTTTTACGATTAAATAATTCGTGCGGGTACAAAAAACCGCCGTACAGGTCGACCGGCCCGATCTGCGACAGATAGGTGTAATTCAAACCAGTCTCGTCTTGAACGACCATGTTTGCGTTTGCTACCAAAATATCGCGCAGCACTGAAAAATACGTTTCTTGTAGCAGATGCGATGCCGCCTTGAGCAGCACAGGATTGCGCGACTCGCGTTCAAGCCAGGCGCGCATGGGCTCAGTTTGACTGAGATGCGAATCAGATAAATCTAGGCTGACATAATCTAGCGTCACAGGCTTGCCGCCTTTGCTCATGACTAGTCTCACAGATTGCCAGTCACCCGTCGTTTGAATGAACTGCCCACTTTTAGGATCAAGCGCGATGGGATATACCGCATTGACGTCATAGCCCATATACAACGCAAACGTAATCAAAATGGTGGTCACGCCAATTTGCGCATGTTTGTCGCGCTGATCCTCGTTTAAATCGTCGGTACGAAAGAAGGCGAGACGACTAAATTTCATCCATTCGCGTAAAAACTTAGCCTGAAAATTTTGCGACCGGCCGGCTGTCATACCGCTTAAAACGGAGGGTTCACCTGCAGCCTGCATCGCCACCATCACAAAACGACTGGCTTGCGGAAACAAATGTGCCGCCGTCACAAAGTCTGGGCCAGAAAAAGGATAAAAAAGTGTTGTACCCGCAGGTTGCTTGATCTCAGTCTGGGCCCACGCTGACATCGCCGCGCCCATGTTTTGCTGATAGAAGTCCCAGGCCCCGTCAGCCTGCGTTAGATTCGCACCTTGCAGAAAAGGAAATGGCGGGTTAGCTTGCGCGCCCGTTGCAAGATATTTGCCTTGCACCTCGCTTGCGGACGCAGGCAGCGCGGCGGTCAAGCAGGCGTAACCGAGCGCTGCGCCCGTGGCAATGCGTTTGAGTGACAAAAGAAACAAAGACAACATCGAACACCTCAAGGTCAAAAAATACTGCAACATATTAAACAGTTTTTTTAAGGGGATTAGCCAGCACGATCCCCAACACAATCAACACCAAACCCACCACATGATAAAGCTCAGGAAACTCACCTAGCAACACCACAGACATTAGGGCTGCAAATACC
Organism: Alcaligenaceae bacterium; assembly: GCA_947484295.1. Lineage (GTDB taxonomy): Bacteria > Pseudomonadota > Gammaproteobacteria > Burkholderiales > Burkholderiaceae_B > Zwartia. The sequence continues at coordinate 16,250 of CANKOW010000011.1, forward strand.
GGGGTCAGGTTCAAGAAAAACATCGGCAATTGCGAGCCTGTGCGTAACACCGCCTGCTGGTAACACAGGTAGGCTAGCAGCGCGGGGCCCAACGCCACATACACCACCATGCCGTAAATCTTGGGTGACCATTCGATTGCGGCGTAACCGCCCCACACCAACTCTGCCAACACCATTGGCACTGCAAATAATAAGCCCCAGGCCATCTGCATCGTGAGCACGCTATAGCCTGACATTTCAGCGGGACGGCTACGCAGCAGCCAAGTATATAAAGCCCACAGGGCAATGGCGAGCAGCATAAACAAATCACCCGGCACAAACGAAATCTGTGCTGCGTTCAGCACATCCCCTCGGATCAACACCCAGGCCACGCCAAGCATTGACACCACCGCCCCAAAAGTCGCTGCGCGGCTGATCGGCGCCTGAAACAATGAGCGCCCCATCAGTAGCGTAAAGATCGGGCCCGCTGCGGTGATTAACGCAATATTGATCGGGCTAGAAGTCGTCAGCGCCAGATATTGCAAGGCGTTGTAAGTGGTGGTGCTCAGGAACCCGGTTGCCGCCAAAATCACCCAAGATTTTCGGGCAATAGGCCAGTCTTGCTTTAAGCGTTGCCACACAAAAGGCAACAACACCAGAAGCGCAACGACCCAGCGTAAGAAATTTAAGGTGATCGGAGGAATCGCCCCTGCGGCCATCCGACCCACGATGGCGTTACTGGCCCACATCAAGGGCGGTACAACCAAAAACAACAAGGTAATGGGACGCATCGGAGCCGAAGAAACGGATGGGTGAGGCCGCCAGACTATGTGCGACCCAACAAGAAGAGGGAATTTCAACCGAGATGAGTGTAACGGAATACGCGGAATTCCTTTGCAACATGAAGGAACTCAAGGTCGCTTTCAACGATGTGAGTGCACCAGCTGAAACACGCTATCAGCTTGCCATTCGCTCAACCCGGCCCTGCGTAATCAGCGATTTCCCAGGCCGTGCGGTAGCCGCCAATGTGCTTCACGTAAGCGAGCAAGTCAACGAAAAACGGAGTGGAGGCGAGCGTCGACGAGTCGCCAACCAGTAGCAACTTACGCCGGGCGCGGGTCATACCCACGTTCATGCGGCGGATATCCGCCAGAAAGCCAATTTCGCCTTGGTGATTGCTGCGCGTCAGCGAAATAGCAATGATGTCGCGCTCTTGGCCCTGAAACGAATCAACGGTGCCCACGCTCAGCGCGCGGTGCTGCATTAGGTGGTTGAGCTCGTCGATTTGCTCGATGGCGTCCTTCAAGTAATTGATTTGGGCGCGGTAAGGGGCAATCACGCCGATGGTGAGCGGGTCTTGCGCGTGCTCGGCTTGATCATAAGGCTCCAAAAGCTGGGCGAGGCGCTTAAGCAGTAAATCCGCTTCTTCGGGGTTCGCCGTAGAGCGGCTTTCAGAAAGGTTGAACTCAAGGAAGCCGCAGCCGGCCGTGTCGAGGAATTCGACGGGCAGGTCATGCACAAAACTCGGGTCGTAAGCACCCAAGTCGGCGTGGCGCACAGTTTGATGCGGTGTTAATTGACCGCCGTAAAACTGCTCAGAGCTGAATCCCATGATTTGCGCGTGCATGCGGTACTGTATGGTCAGCATGCAGGCTGTCGCTGGCTGCCGCCGAATGCACTTTTCGAACAAAGTCTCGCGTAGGCCCTCGCGGCCAGCCTTTTCGCTTTTGACAGTGGGTGGCAGTTGGTGGTGATCGCCCGCCAGAATCACGCGCGTGCCCTTGGCAACCGGAATCCAACAGCCAGGCTCTAAGGCTTGGGCGGCTTCGTCGATAAAGACGGTCTCAAAGATCAGGTGCCGAATGTTGCGGTTGCTCGCGCCGACTAGCGTGCAGGTGATGACCTGCACTGACTCGAGCACGTCTTCGATAATAAAACGCTCTAAATTGTCGGCTGCCTGAAACAGCATCCGCGCTTCTTCTTTTAACAACCGGCGCTGCTGCCGCTCTTCGAAGCCAAAATCGCGGGTGTATTCGTTGGCAGTCAGGCGTTGTTGCTCGGCGGTTTGGCGCATCGCACGCATTTCACCGTAACTCGAATGCGCCATCACGCGGGCATCTAAGGTGTGATCCAGCAGCAGGTCTGAGACGCGGCTAGGATTGCCCATCCGGATCACGTTGACACCGCGCTCGGCCAGCTTTTCGGTGAGAAGATCAACCGCCGTATTTGAGGGTGCACACACCAACACGCGCCGTTCGCGCCGCGTGGTTTCTAGGATGGCCTGCACCAGGGTAGTCGTTTTGCCAGTACCGGGCGGGCCATGGATGATCGCCACGTCTTGAGCCGTGATCACGAGACGTACGGCCGCTAGCTGCGAGTCGTTAAGGGGACTGGGGTAAAACAGGTCGTCGGCGTTGTGCGCACGAAACCTCGCCTGTCGGGCGCCCAGCAGCACGTCGCGCAACTCGGCTAACCGGTTTCCGTACGCGTAAATCACGTCATCAAGGGCGATGTCCATCTCACGGTAGCTCACCTCGTCGAAAGTGAGGTCAACGCCCAGCTTGCTGCCGTCAAGCACCCATTCGGGAAGCTCTTCTTTGGTTGTGGCCAGCAGTAGCTTATTGCGCCGCACGCTGGTAATGACGCCATTAAGCACGGGTCGGTCGGCAGCTAAGTGGGGCGGCACATTGCTAAAAAGCGAAGCATTTTTGCCCACCTGAAACAAGTGCAGGCCCTGCTCATTAGCTGGGCGCTCTAGCTCAAGCACCACTTTACCGCCGAAGCCGATTTCTTCATTGGTGATCGTGACGGGATACCACGTCAAGCCGCGCCGAATACGCTCTTTGACACTGGCCTTAGCATTTTTAAGTTTGAATTGCGTTTGGTCTTCTTTTTGCTCAAGTTGCAAAAGTGCACGCACGTGGCGCAACTCTTTTTCAACCGCACAAGGGTCGGCGGGGACAAAGTCGAAGACTGCCAAAGGACTAGAAATTTACCTGCTCCACTAAAAGTCGATCACTCTTGCACACCGCAGACGTCAACTCGCGAGCGGACGTTCGCTTTTTAGGCGGGGTTCAGTCGTTCAAGACCACCCATGTACGCGCGCAACACCTCGGGCACCACCACGCTGCCGTCTTCTTGCTGATAGTTTTCTAAGACAGCCACGAGTGCGCGCCCCACAGCCAAACCCGAACCGTTGAGGGTGTGCACAAACTCTGTTTTGCCTGCCTCATTGCGGGTGCGCGCTTGCATACGACGTGCCTGAAAAGCCTCGCAATTTGAAACTGAAGAGATTTCGCGCCAAGTATTTTGAGCGGGTAGCCACACTTCGAGATCATAGGTTTTTGTCGCACCAAAGCCCATATCCCCCGTACACAGCAACAGGACGCGGTAAGGCAGACCCAGCAACTGCAACACCTTTTCAGCGTGCCCAGCCATGTCTTCAAGCGCCTGGTACGAGGTATCGGCCGACACAATCTGTACCATTTCGACTTTATCGAACTGATGCTGGCGGATCAAACCACGCGTATCACGCCCGCCACTGCCGGCCTCAGACCTAAAACACGGGGTATGGGCGGTTAAGCGAATCGGCAAGTCGGCTGCGGGCACGATGCTATCGCGCACGCTGCTGGTTAAAGTGATTTCTGAAGTTGAAATTAAGTATTGCTCTTCGCGCGCGACGGCATTGCCTTGCTCGTCGAGAGTGGGTTCGTCGCCACCACGCGTGACCCAAAACATGTCGTTTTTGAACTTGGGTAATTGCCCCGTACCCACCAAGGTTGAGGCGTTGACAATGTATGGTGTGTAGCACTCGGCATAGCCGTGTTGTTCAGTTTGCAAGTCAAGCATGAACTGTGCCAATGCACGATGCAGTCGCGCGATTGGGCCTTTCATAAAACTAAAGCGAGCACCTGAGAGCTTGCCCGCCACATCAAAATCCAGACCAAGAGTTTCGCCCAGCGTGACGTGATCGCGTGGCGTAAATCCCAAATGCTTGGGATCACCAGACACCGTATCAGGCACGGGCACCCAGCGACGCACTTCGATATTGCCCTCGCTAACTGCACCCACTGGCACTGATTCGTGCGGCAAGTTTGGCACGGCTAACAACAAATCATTGAGCTGCTGCTGAATCTCGGCAAGCTCTTGTTCGAGCGCTTTCAGCCGTACGGGGATCGCCTGCGACTGCGCCATGACAGCCGACGCGTCTTCGCCGCGCGACTTTAGTCCACCAATCTGTTTGGCAAACGCGTTGCGTTGCGCCTGCAAATTTTCGGTTTCAGTTTGCACCGCTTTGCGGCGCGCCTCGAGCGCATTAAACGACTCAAGTGAAAAGGCAAAGCCACGGCTCGCCAGGCGACGCACAACAGCATCGAGATCTTTACGCAATAAAGCAGTGTCAAGCATGGTCTGGGCGCTTCAAAAAGCTAACGAAGCCAGTATTGTAAACGCCGCAACAACCACGCCACGATACCGAGCGCCCCCACACTTAACAGCCAGATCAGTAGCAACCACAGCCAACGTTTCATCGCTTTCTCAAAAAAACCTAGCCGCCTACTGGGCACAGAGGAGCATAACGGGGCAAGAAACCTAACCCAAAGTGGCCGGCCTTAGGCGTGATAGTGATGCGTGGGGCCCACTTTGCCACGAAACACCCAGTAGGCGTAGGCGGTGTAGGCCAAAATCATCGGCAGCAACACGACGGCGCCCACTAGTAAAAACTTCAGGCTCTTATCGGGTGCTGCCGCCTGCCACAGCGTGACCGCTGACGGCACAATGTACGGAAAAAAGCTGATCAACAACCCCATGTAGGACAAGACAAACAAGCCTTGCACTGACAAAAATGCCGTTAAGGGTTTTTCTTCAGACAATCCCTTATAAAGTAGCAGCGCGCAGACCGCGACCAAGATCGGCACCGGCACAACTAGCACCACCTCAGGCCAGGCAAACCACTTGAGCATAAAGTGCTCGTGTAAGAAAGGTGTCCAGAGACTCACCACCACAATCAAACCCAAAAGCACCAACCCCAGCACACGCGCGGCACGCAACGCCTGCTGCGCGACGTGGCCTTCAGTTTTTAGCATCAGCCAAGTGGCCCCGAGCAGGGCGTAGCCCACCACCAAGGCCAAGCCCGTGAGCAAGCTAAAGGGCGACAACCAATCCCACCAGCCCCCTGAGTAGGCGCGGCCCACAACCGGTATGCCCTGCACCAGTGCGCCCATTGCAACACCTTGCGCAAACGCGGCAACGATTGACCCACCCGCAAAAGTAAGATCCCAAAACCATTGGTTATTGCGACTTTTAAAGCGAAACTCAAACGCCACACCTCTGAACACCAAGGCCAACAGCATCGCAATAAACGGGGCATACAAGGCCGGCATAATGATCGAGTAGGCAAGCGGAAACACCGCGAATAAGCCGCCCCCCCCTAACACCAGCCAAGTCTCATTGCCATCCCACACCGGCACAACCGAGTTCATCATCTGATCGCGATGCTCTTGGCCCTTGACCCACGGAAACAAAATTCCGACGCCGAGGTCAAAGCCATCGAGCACGATATAAGCCAAGACTGCGAACGCAATCAGGCCGGCCCAAATCAAGGCATAGTCGATCGTCATGGCTGACCCTTTAACACCGCAGTACCTGAGGCGCCCATCAGGGCAGAAGGCCGCCCAATTCCAGCTGCGCGAACTGGTTCGTTGACAGACAACTCAGCGTGCCCTGCAGCAGGCGCCTGGCGCATGAGCCGCAAGATATACACCGTACCCGCCCCGAAAAGTGCGAAATACACCACCACAAACGCAAGCAGCGAACCGGCTACAGCTACCGCATGAATCGGCGCGGCTGAGTCAGCCGTACGTAAAAGGTTATAGACCGTGTACGGCTGACGCCCGACCTCGGTGACCACCCAACCTGCCAGTACCGCCACAAAACCAGAGGGTCCCATCCAAAGCGCCGCGCGAAGCATCCACACATTTTCGTACAGCTTGCCCCGATGCCGCAGCCATAGGCTCCAGAACCCCAAGCCGAGCATCAGCATGCCAATACCCACCATCACGCGAAACGCATAAAACACGATGCCCATCGGCGGGCGCTCAGAGGGCGGCCATTCTTTCATGCCTTGAATGACACCATCTAAGGAGTGGGTCAAAATCAAACTCCCCAAATAGGGGATTTCAATGGCATAGTCCATCCGCTCTTCTTTGCTGTTTGGGATACCAAACAAAATCAACGGCGCACGGGCCTGAGTTTCGTAGTGCCCCTCGATGGCAGCGATCTTGCGCGGTTGGTGCTCGACAGTATTGAGCCCATGCTGATCGCCCGCCAAGATCTGAAGCGGCGCTAAACAGGCCGCCATCCACATCGCCATCGAAAACATCGTACGCACGGCCAACTGTGAGGCTAAGCGCTCGGGCGTGGCAAGCGCGACTTTTTGCAGACGCATTTTCAACAAGTGAAACGCCGCAACCCCGCCGACAACAAAAGCCGTTGTCAGGTACGCCGCCAAGATCGTGTGTACTAAGCGATAAGGAAAAGAGGGATTAAAAATCACCTCAAGCCAGCTCTCGACTACAAACTGCCCTTCTGCATTTTGACTAAAGCCCGCAGGGGTTTGCATCCAGCTATTGACCGACAAGATCCAAAACGCAGACATGAAGGTGCCGAGCGCGACCATCGCCGTGGCAAAACAATGCAGGCGTGGGCCAACGCGCGTGCGCCCAAACAGCATGACACCTAAGAAGCCTGCTTCAAGAAAGAACGCAGACATCACCTCGTAGCCCATCAGGGGCCCAAGCACCGGGCCCGTTTTGTCGGCAAAGACACTCCAGTTGGTGCCAAACTCGTAACTCATCACCAAGCCCGATACCACCCCCATGCCGAAGGCCAAGGCGAAGATTTTTTTCCAGTAATTAAACAGCTCTAAATAAACCGCGCGGCCTGTTGCTAAGTGCAAACCGTTGAGCACCGCGAGGTAACTGGCTAAGCCGATCGAGAAGGCCGGAAAAATAATATGAAAACTGACGGTAAACGCGAATTGGATACGTGCCAGTGTGAGTGCATCTAACCAGTCCATCAAACTCATCCTTTACTTTTTTTTGCTTGCCGGTCAAGCTCGCGCAGGTGCGCCATTTTTTCAGCGATCTTGATTTCAAGACCGCGGGTAACGGGTTGGTACCAAGCGGGGTCAGGCATACCATCGGGCAAATACGTTTCGCCGGCAGCATACGCCTCGGGCTCATCGTGTGCATAGCGGTAAGCGTGGCCATACCCAAGCTCTTTCATCAGCTTGGTTGGCGCATTGCGAAGGTGCACGGGCACCGGGCGGGATTGATCGTGTTTCACAAACGCCATCGCTTGGTTGTAGGCGTTATAACCCGCATTACTTTTTGGCGCTACGGCTAAGTAAATGGTAGCTTGCGCAAGCGCTAACTCACCCTCAGGTGAACCCAGGCGCTCGAAGGTTTGCGCCGCGTCATTGGCGATTTGCATCGCGCGCGGATCGGCCAAACCGATATCTTCCCACGCCATGCGCACAATGCGTCGCGCCAAATACTTAGGGTCAGCGCCGCCATCTAGCATGCGGGTCAACCAATAGAGTGCCGCGTCAGGGTTTGAGCCGCGGACCGATTTATGCAAAGCTGAGATTTGGTCGTAAAAATTATCGCCACCTTTATCAAAGCGACGCGAATTCATACTTAAGGCGTTTTGGATCAACTCAGAATCGATACAGGTTGCACTCGCGTTACTTGCCGCGGTTGCCGCCTGCTCAAGTAAGTTTAAAAAACGCCGCGCATCGCCATCGGCGTAACCAATCAGTGTGTTGACTGCCGCCTCATCAAACGTCAGCGCCGTGAGCACCGTCTGTTGCGCGCGCAGCAGCAACTCGCGTAGCTCTGCGTCGTTGAGCGACTCAAGCACATAGACTTGCGCACGCGACAGCAAAGCAGAGTTCACCTCAAAAGATGGGTTTTCAGTGGTTGCACCAATAAAGGTCACTAGGCCTGATTCAACAAACGGCAACAAGGCGTCTTGCTGCGACTTGTTAAACCGATGAATCTCATCCACAAACAACAAAGTGCGTTGCTGATGTTGATCAAGGGTCAGTTGCGCCGCCTCCATGGCAGCCCGAATCTCTTTAACGCCGGCAAATACGGCAGAGAGTGCAATAAACGCACAATCAAAGGCGTTGGCAGTCAGGCGAGCAAGGGTTGTTTTACCCACGCCCGGTGGCCCCCATAAGATCATCGAATGCGGTCGCCCCGATTCAAAGGCAACGCGTAAGGGCTTGCCAGGCCCAAGCAGGTGACGCTGACCGATCACCTCATCAAGCGTGGCCGGGCGCAGCGCCTCGGCAAGGGGCGGCACAGGCGAAGTTTTGAAGAGGTCAGTCATCGCGCACGCTCACTGCATGCGCACAACGTCAGAACCGGGCGGTGGCACAAAGCGAAAGACCTCAGCGGCCAACGTAGGATTGGGCACAATGCCTGAAAGGTTGATATGCGTGCTTTGCCCGAAGGCGTCTAGCAAGATGATACGGGCAGGCAAACCACCCGAAAAGCCGAGATCAACATGCACGAAACCCGCCTCGCCATTGCGCGGCTTGGCACGCAGCCACGACAGACCCTCTTTGTCTGGTAACGCTGTCACCGTAAACGATTGCTCAAGCGACCCTGCGCCAAACAGAATCGCCGCTGGAGACGAACCAATTGCCTGATCAACCTTACGCACTGTCACCTGATTTAAGTCAGGGTCAAATTGAAATAGTTGCTGTCCGTCAGAGACCATTTGCTGGGCATAGGGTTTCAGTACATCCCACTTAAACCGACCGGGTCGTTGAAAAGCAAAGCGCCCACTTTGCGCCGGTTTGGTTTGCCCCTGCGTACCCACGGTGTACTGCGAAAAATTACCCGTCGCTGCTTGCACCTTTGAGACAAAACCTTGCAATTGCTCTTGCGCCGAGGCGGCCATGGCCTCATTTACTAGCAAGCACATCGCGCATAGCACCGAACTCAACAAGCTTTTTGTCCAAGTGCTAACACGCATGGTTGTTAATCCTCTTTGTTAGTGGTGGGCACTAGAATTTCGCGATTGCCATTGGACTGCATGGTTGAAACCATGCCGCTGTTTTCCATTTGTTCTAACAGGCGCGCGGCACGGTTATAGCCAATACGCAAATGACGTTGCACCAGCGAAATCGACGCTCGCTTGTGCTTCAGTACGATTTCAACGGCTTGATCGTACATCGGGTCGGTCTCGGCATCAGCAAAGCCCGTAACGCTACCCACACCATCGCCAGTCTCACCTTCAACGCCGCCTTCAAGCAGACCATCGATATAGTCTGGCTCGCCCTGCATCTTTAAGGACTCAACCACACGATGCACCTCTTCGTCAGAGACGAACGCACCATGCACCCGAATCGGCAAACCGGTACCGGACGGCATGTACAACATATCACCCTGACCCAGCAGCGCCTCGGCTCCCATTTGATCAAGGATGGTGCGCGAATCAATCTTGGAAGACACTTGAAACGAAATTCGAGTGGGGATGTTGGCCTTAATCAAGCCCGTAATCACGTCAACGCTTGGCCGCTGCGTCGCCAAAATTAAATGAATGCCTGCCGCCCTGGCTTTTTGCGCTAGTCGCGCAATCAGCTCTTCAATTTTTTTACCCACCACCATCATCAAATCGGCGAGCTCGTCGATCACCACCACGATCGTCGGCAATTCTTTTAGGGGCTCGGGCGCATCGGGGGTCAACGAAAACGGATTGGGGATCGGTGCTTCGCGCTTAATCGCGTCGCGCACTTTGGTGTTAAAGCCGGTCAGGTTGCGCACACCAAGCTTGCTCATTAAGCGGTAGCGCTTTTCCATTTCGCCCACGCACCAATTTAGGGCGTTTGCGGCCTGGCGCATGTCGGTCACTACGGGTGCCAACAAATGCGGGATCCCCTCGTAGACGCTCATTTCAAGCATTTTGGGGTCAATCAAAATCAAGCGTGTTTGCGACGGATCAGCCTTGTAGAGCAAAGACAGAATCATGGCGTTAATACCCACCGACTTACCCGAGCCCGTTGTACCTGCCACCAGCAAATGTGGCATTTTTGCCAGATCAGCCACCACTGGGTTACCCGCAATGTCTTTACCCAAAGCCATCGTCACGACAGATTGGCTAGCGTGGTATGTTTGTGAGCCCAAAATCTCAGAGAGCTTCACCATTTGTCGGCGCGGGTTGGGCAACTCAAAACCCATCAAGTTTTTACCGGGAATCGTCTCGACCACGCGGACACTTACCAGGCTGAGCGCACGCGCCAGATCTTTTGCCAGATTGACGATCTGACTACCCTTGACGCCGGTGGCGGGCTCGATTTCATAGCGCGTGATCACCGGGCCAGCCTGAGCGGCTACCACATGCACCTCGACACCAAAATCCGCCAGCTTCTTTTCAATGAGCCGAGAGGTAAATTCAATGGTTTCGTCTGAGACCGTTTCAAACGCCTCGGGTGCGGGGTCGAGCAAGCTCAAGGCAGGCAAACTTCCGGCGCTCGTGGGTTCGCTAAACAACGAGTGTTGCTTTTCTTTTTGCACCCGTTCGGACTTCACCACATTAACAATTGCCGGCTCAATCCGAAGTGGGTGCTCGTGAACTGTTTTTTCTTGTTTAGCATCGACCTGCTCGTGGCGCACCGCCTGCGCCACCTGCCCGACACGGCGATCTAGCCTTGCCGTTCGAACATTTTTGAGCTTAAACACGACCCATTCAAAACCCTGACCAATTTTTTCAGCGACCCTGAGCCAAGAGAAACCAAAAAATAAACTGGTTCCTATGGCAATGAGCGCAATCAAAATCACCGTACTGCCTGAAAATCCAACAGCCTGGGACAAGAAACCAGACCACGTACTGCCAATGACCCCACCGGCACCGCTGGTCACATCGGTACGCCCCGGTAATTGCATCCCCCAAGAGCTCAGCCGATAGGCCTCAAGCCCAACCGACCCCAGTAAGGCCATGACAAAACCGATCCCTTGCTCCCAGCGCACACGGGCGAGCGCCTCTGGCTCTCCACGCGCCCGGATCTGGGTCGCTAGGCGCAGATACCCAGCATGCACGCGATGCAGCAACAGCACGACCCACCACCACGCACAATAGCCAAACAAATACAACAAAATATCGGCGGTGTACGCCCCCACCCAGCCGCCCCGATTGCGCAACACCTCAACATCTTGCCCCAACGAATGAGACCACGCAGGGTCAGTCAGGCTCCAGGTCGAGAGCACTAAAGTTAACCAAGCTGCCAAGATTGCAAACAGAATCCAACGCGCCTCGCGCATCAGCGAGAGCAACTTGGACTGAAAGGCCGAGGGCCCGTTTCGGGTGTTTCGGGTGGCGCGCGGAGCGCTCGTAGTGGCAATAGAAGGTCTAGGCATAGAGGACATTATAATTTGATGCTTAAACTCGAGGAAATCCTGATGACAACGCCAAAACACGCCAAAGTTCTAATTCTGGGCTCGGGTCCGGCCGGCTACACCGCGGCCGTGTATGCGGCTCGCGCCAATCTTAATCCCGTCATGATTACTGGTCACGCACAAGGTGGCCAACTCATGACCACGACCGATGTCGACAATTGGCCTGCCGACGCCGCTGGGGTACAAGGCCCCGAATTGATGCAGCGCTTCGCCGAGCACGCCGAGCGCTTTAATACCGAGATGGTGTTTGATCATATCTCAAACGTCGACTTTTCATCACGTCCATTTCGCCTAACGGGCGATGGCGGTGCCCAATACACCTGCGACGCGCTCATTATTTCAACCGGCGCTTCGGCGAAATATCTCGGCCTACCCTCAGAAGAGGCCTTTATGGGGCGCGGCGTGTCGGGCTGCGCCACCTGTGACGGGTTCTTTTACAAAAATCAAGATGTCGTCGTGGTCGGTGGCGGTAACACCGCTGTCGAAGAGGCGCTGTACCTCTCAAATATCTGCCGCAGCGTCACGGTCGTTCACCGTCGCGACAAATTCAGAGCCGAACCCATTATGAACGACAAAATGATGGAGAAAGTCGCTAATGGCAATATGAAACTAGCAACCTTTCACGAACTCGATGAAGTGTTGGGCGATGCCACGGGCGTCACGGGCGTACGTTTGCGGGCAACGGACTCTGGTAAAACAACAGAGTTGGCCGTCACCGGCGTGTTCATCGCGATCGGTCACGAGCCCAATACCGGCATTTTTAAAGACAAACTCGAAATGGCCAACGGTTATATCGTGACCAAAAGTGGCCTGTCAGGTTTAGCCACCATGACCTCTGTGCCTGGCGTCTTTGCCGCCGGCGACGTACAAGATCACGTCTACCGCCAAGCCATTACCAGCGCAGGTACTGGCTGCATGGCCGCGCTCGACGCACAACGGTGGCTGGAGAATGCGCAATCCTAAAGCGGGGCTTGCCGACCTGAAGCGCCTGAGCGAAGCGGCGGCGCGTGCCAGCAAAACAGCTCAGGCTGTTGCCCCGCAGCACGTAAAGCCTCTTCAAAACCAGACTGGTGCTAATACGCAAACAAAGCGGTCTGACGCGCGTTCTGGGGCTACTTCGCCAGGCCAAGAGCAACTCGCACCCACGATCGCGCGCGACCAGTTCTTTGCGCAAGCGGTGCGTGCGGTTCAGCCCTTGAATAAAACGCAAACCAGGCTCTTGCTCAGGCCCGTCGATGCTCCCACCAAGAACGCACAATTCACTGAACGTCGCCAACGCGCCGTCGGCGACACACGCACGCCTCCCGAGCGCTTGTCCGATGGCGCGGAGCCCACCCAAAACACTGAAAATGAACTCGCCTGGGCTGCGGCAGGCATTGGCCCCTCGGTCTTGCGTCAACTCGCACGTGCGTTTTGGCCGATTGGTGCGCGCCTGGATTTACATGGTCTAAACAGCGATCAAGCGCGCGACGCCTTAGTCGCCTTTATTAAAAATAGCCAAAGCCACGCCACACGTTGCGTCTGCATTATTCACGGCGTCGGTTACGGCTCTGCAAACGGCCAGCCCGTTTTACCCTTGCGCGTCAGGCAATGGCTCAAACAGCTACCTGCAGTCAGTGCGTTCGCGCAGGCACCTAAAGCCTATGGCGGGGCGGGTGCCCTGCTCGCGCTTCTGAAACTACCCGACTGAAGCCCGAATAAGTTTCAGAGATTGCACCCATGCGGCTCTGAGCCGCCGACAAACACGATTAGTCAGGCCGTCTTAAATCGTCGACCAACGCGTCGGTGGCAAGATTGCGTTGACGGGTCAACAGCGAGACCACCACGATCACGACAAACGCTGCGGGTGCCCCAAACACGCCGGCAGCAATTGGCTGAATATGCCACCACAAGTTGATGGGCTCGCTCGTGGATATCCCCAACACCCAATGGCGCAACCACGGTTGCGCTTGGATCATATAGACGAAGGTCACGCACAGCCCTGTCACCATGCCGCAGCAGGCACCCCACTTGTTTGCGCCTTTCCAAAAAACCCCTAGCACCAGCACCGGGAAAAAAGTCGAGGCGGCAAAAGAAAAGGCGGCCCCCACTAAAAATAAAATATCCGCGGGTGTACGTGTTGCAGCCCAGGCCGCTGCAAAGGCGACTATGAGCAATAATATTTTCGAAAGCAACACACGTCGGCCTGGCCCCATTTTGGGCGACATCACTCGAAATAGTGTGTCATGCGATAACGCACTTGATAAGGTCAAGAGTAGCCCATCAGCAGTCGACAAGGCCGCCGCCAAGGCCCCCGCGGCGACTAGGCCTGAAATGACGTAAGGTAAACCGCCAATTTCTGGGCTCGCCAACACCACCACATCGGTGCCCATTTGAATCTCAGCTAACTGCACAACGCCATCTTGGTTGAGATCCAAGATATTGAGTAAAGAGCGGTCGAGCGCTGACCACGCATAGAACCATCTCGGTAAATCTGCAAACCGCGTACCAACCAGATCTGAATAAATTTCAAACTTTACCAAGATCGCCAACGCGGGCGCCATCAAATACAAGAGCAGAATAAACAGCAAAGACCAGAAGACCGACTTACGCGCGGCATCGACCGAGGGGGTCGTAAACGAACGCATCAAGATATGCGGCAAACCAGCAGTGCCCATCATGAGACACAATACAATCGCCAAAAAATTGTTTCTGACCGCATCGCTTGACTCAGAGGTTCGGCTCGCAAACGGTGCGGCATGGGGCTGCGGGGCAGCCGCACGCACAGCGTAATCGTCGCGCGCCTTCGACCAAGCCATGCGGGCATCTTCAACCGACTTTGGGTACGCCGCCAACTCACGCTCAAGCAAACGCACCTCACTCATTGGGGCATCATTGGCACGCGCCCGTAACAATCGAAGTCGTAGTTTTTGTTGTTCTGTTTCATAAGTCTCGGGCAAGCCAGATACCCGCACCTGCATCGTTTCAGAACGATCCTTCCACAAGGCCCGAACAGACAACTCGTTGGGGTCGTGCGTGAGTTCGCGCTCGCGCTCGGTGACTTGCTGCAGCACAGAGCTCGCGGCAACCTGCGGCACCGGTTCGCCGGTTTGTTTCACCGCAAGCCAAATGACAGGCACCAAGTAAGCGATTAACAAAATGATGTATTGACCGACTTGCGTCCAGGTGACGGCGCGCATACCACCCAAAAAAGAACAGACTAAGACACCGCCCAAGGCGATAAAAATCCCTAGTTCAAACGCAATACCGGTCATGCGCGTGATGATGATACCGACCCCATAAATCTGCGCGACTAAGTACGTAAATGAACACAAGACTGCGCAAAATACCCCGAGCAGCCGCGGCCAGTTACCACCAAAACGTGCGCCTAAAAAATCGGGGATGGTGTAGCGCCCAAACTTTCGCAGGTAAGGTGCTAAAAAAAGCGCAACCAACACATATCCGCCGGTCCAGCCCAAAATGTAGGCCAAGCCGTTATAGCCCGTCAGATAGAGGGTACCGGCCACACCGATAAACGAGGCCACTGACATCCAGTCTGCTGCAGTGGCCATCCCGTTATAGACTGCAGGCACCCTTCTGCCGGCGACATAATATTCGACTGGATCTGAGGTCCGGCACATGATGCCAATGCCCGCATAGAGCGCCACAGTCACGAGCAAAAAGGCGTAGCCGATCCAGTGCCTCTCCAACCCCATGATTTCAAGCAAGGCAAGCAGTAGCACTAGCAGGCAAAACCCGACGCCGTACACGGCATAGCCGCGAAACAGTTGGACATTAAAGCTTTGTTGCGAGGTCGGGACTTGAGACACTCAGACGTCTTCTTGAACGGCACGCCGCGCGCGCTGATCTTGGCGCGCCATCCACCAAGCATAGAAACCCACGATCAGCAAAAAGCACAATGGGCCACCAAAGGCCGCCATCCAAAACGAAAAGGGCCAGCCAAAAATAAAATATTGGCTCAATTCAATCGCGAAATACGCGGGTACGAAGGTCACAAGCCACCACGCGCACAACAGCCCCACAATCAAAAGAATATTGTGGCGCCAATAACGATTACGAGAAGAGGGTTTAACGGGGCGCATGATCGCCTAATATATACAAGTTGCCAGATATAAGCGACAACGGCCGACACCGAAGTGCCAGCCGTTGTGCGATTTTTTTTTATTAGAGTCGTGCTTATTTTTATAATAGAGCCGATGCTGCCAGCTTGCTCATGCAGAGCCTTGTCCCCTCACCTGCATGGAAATGATTCTGCACCGCCATAGGTATTGTTACATTGGGGTATGCCCTATATTTGG
>CANKOW010000012.1 GCA_947484295.1 Alcaligenaceae bacterium
GCCTTCGGTGGTCAACTGGCCAACGGGCAACTCACGCAAACATGTCGTCAACATGTCTTGCGTCAAGGCTGGAAAAAAATCTCGCGCAGGTGCGTAGGGACGCTCGGTCTCAAGCACTCTTTCGACCATATACCGACCAACTTTAGTGACAGCCATCATTTTGCCCCTTATTTTTATTTTTTAAGTATTGTGAGTCACAATGTATTGCTTCGATATCTTCTCGTCAAACGTATTGCTTCGATAGCTTCTAGTCAAACGACTAAGTGAGCCATGCGCCCTTAGCTGAAATACCAAACTAGCATCGCCAACACCACGGCAGCTACAGCGGGCCACAGCAAACGCCGGGTACTTGAAGCGCCAAGTGCTGGTGCATGGCTTGAATTGCTGGGCATTGTTGTCTGGATGCTGTCACCTTCACTTCCTGCAACATCGCCACCTGCAAATTTAGTCTGCAGCGCCTCATCAAACCGTTTGAAAAAATCTTCGGCCAAAGACTTGGCGACTCCATCAATCAGACGCTGCCCCAGTTGGGCGATTTTGCCTCCGACTTTTGAATGAACGGTGTACTTCAGTTCGCACCCGCCCTCGTGCGGTATCAATTCAACTTTCGATTCGCCTTGGCCAAACCCAGCGACGCCCCCTTGCGCTTCGAACTGCAAGGCATACGACACAGGCGCCTGGATATCTGCCAACTTAACCTTGCCATTGAACTTAGCAGACACTGGGCCGATCTTGACCGCAACGGTTAACGCATATTCGTTGTCTGCTACACGCTCAAATTTTTCACAGCCTGGAATGCATGTTTTTAAAATCTCTGGGTCGTTTAGCGAATCCCAAGCCTGTTGCTGCGACACTGCTAACGGTCGGCTACCTTGCATGTCCATCGTATTCTCTCAAAAAATAATTATCTTTTTACAAGCTGAACTAGGCTACGTGCCAAATCTTCTAACCTTTCGAGATTATGAATCGCCAACATACCGTCTGCTTTTTTTTGCAAGGCAGTTGCCCCCTGCGCAATTGGCTGATACTGGTCAAAGCGCAGCATTGGGTTCAGCCATAACAAACTGCGACAGTTACGCTTCAGCCAGTCTAACTCAGCTACGAGTTGTTCTGACCTACCGGTATCCAACCCATCACTGATGAGCAAGACCACGGTACGGCGCCCCACCAACTGGCGGCTTTGCGTACGCCGTAACTCAGCAAGCGAGGCACCCATTTGGGTGCCTCCTGCGAAATCGCTAATCAATCGATTGGCCTGTTCTAACATCGCGTCGGTATCAGCCAGCCTGAATGCAGGATTTAAATCAGTCAGGTGATTGCCAAACGCAAAGACTGAGCGCGCAACACGCCGAATACTTTGATGCAAAAAAGCGAGCATCAGTCGGGCATAGCGCTCCATCGAGCCTGATACATCGATCAATAGCAACACCGGTAAGGGCTCGAGTCGACGCGAGAGATAGGGCAAGGCGAGTAGCTCGCCGTCATAACGCGCCGACTCTCGTAAGGTTCGCCGCCAGTCTAATCGAACACCCCTTGATGAGCTTTGCAGACGTCGTACGGTGAGCTGCGGCCATGGCAGTGCGATCTCGCGCGCAAGCCGCTCAACCAGCCGAAACTCACTCGCACTCAAACTTTCAAAATCAGCGTGTCGCAGGCGCACGCGATCACTAGCCGACAGCGCGGCATCAAACTGGATTTTTTCCTCTGCTCGAGGCGGAGAATTGACCGCCGCACGCACCGCGGCAAGCGCCTCTTGCGCGCGAGCAAGACGTTTTGGCTTAGAGTTGGCCTGGGTGACCTTGGGCAACATTTGCGCTAATAACTGTTGCGTCAACTCAGGGTTGCGAAAATAGGCATCGAACAATTGATCAAACACCGTTTGATCTTGTTGACGACACACAAGCGTCGCCTGCAATGCTGCACGCAAGTCTACTTTCGCTTCAATCCCAACCAACAAGGCAGCCTGCAGGCCAACACCAATGCGCGCACTGTCCATGGGCAGACCCGCGCGCCTGAGCGTACGCCCAAAGCCGATAATATTTTCGGCCATTTTGCCGCTACGTGCGTCACCGAGCTTCATCACCACTCTCTGTTCGGCAATGGCTTATCAAGCATAGGGTTAGTTTGAGGACTCAGTGACTGGGTCAGGCTGCAACAAGGCGTCGAGCAGCGGTTCAAGCGCCGCAATATCCTCGCGCTGCTTAAACAAAATGCCCACAGTGTTCTGCACCACTTCAGGATCAAGCGTTAGTGTATTGAGCGCAACGAGCGCCTTTGCCCATTCAACACTTTCAGCGATCCCTGGGCTGCGACTAAAAGCGCTCACGAAGGGCGCACTGCGCAGACGCGCAACAAAGCTTGCCACTTGCTGGGCCAGTGCTTCACCGGCCAGCGGTACTTGCGCCCGCACAATTGAAAGTTCGCGCTCGCGTTCAGGATAATCAAGCCATTGATACAAGCAACGGCGCTTGACGGCATCGTTTAAATCACGCGTACGATTACTAGTCAAAATGGTGACCGGCGCGCTAGCGGCTTTGATCGTTCCAAACTCTGGGATGCTGACTTGAAACTCGCCTAGGTACTCAAGCAAAAAGGCTTCGAAGGGTGCATCGGCGCGGTCAACCTCGTCAATCAGTAATACGGCGCCTGGCTCAGGAGCCTCGAGCGCTTGCAACAACGGGCGTCTGATTAAATATTTTTCTTGATAAATCTCGTGTTCGAGTTGCTCGGGGTTCGCGCCTTCTGGCTGCGCACGCATGTGCATTAACTGAGCGGCATGATTCCATTCATAAAGAGCTTCGCGCTGTTCCATGCCGTCATAGCACTGCAGACGAATAAGCGGTCGACCTAGTACCTTGGCTAGCGCCTTAGCTAATTCGGTTTTGCCGACGCCCGGCTCGCCTTCGAGCAGCAACGGCCGTTGTAGACGCAGGCTCAAAAAAACGGCAGTCGCTAAGCGTCGCTCGGCCTGATAGCCAACAGACGCCAGTGCTTCGATCAACGCGTCGATTGAATCAACGCCACGCGTGCCCGTCATGTATCTTCCCAAAAACTCATTACCATGCTTGGGTCATACGGGTCTGGATGAGCACCCCGTAGACCTATAGCTTCAGCGCTTTAACCCAAGCAATCTTGAACTGCCTTGCGCGTTTGCACTTTGATCAACTGCGCACGGTATTCAGCAGAAGCATGAATATCGCTATTGAGTTCAGACGCATCAACCGCAACACCAGCAACAGACTCTGGCGCGAAGTTCTTTGCCAATGCCGCTTCAAGACCAACATGTCGAAACACACCGTTGGCTGCGCCTGTGATTGCGACGCGCGGCCCCTGACTGGTATCCGCGACAAACACCCCGACCATCGCGAATCGTGAGGCGCCCTGTTTAAATTTGGCGTATGCAGCGCGCTTGGGAATCGGAAAACTGACGGCAGTAATCAGCTCGCCTTCTTGTAATGCAGTCGCGTACATCCCCAAAAAGAAGTCTTCGGCTGCAATCTTACGCGTGGTCGTGTGAATGGTTGCCCCTAAAGCCATGGCTGCGCTGGGATAACAAGCGGCCGGATCGTTATTTGCGACTGAGCCACCGATCGTACCCATGGCGCGCACTTGACGGTCACCAATTCCTCCGGCCAACGCTGCGAGCGCAGGAATATGCTGCTGAACCAAAGCGTTTCGTTCAACATCAATGTGCTTTGTCATCGCCGCAATGACAATCTGATCACCCTCTTTGCGCACACCGCTCAACTCACTCACGCGGCTTAAATCTACCAATTTTTCGGGCTGCATCAGGCGTTGCTTCATTGAGGCAAGCATGGTCTGTCCGCCTGCAAGCGCCTGGCCGCCGGCCTTTACGAGCTTAGCAGCCTCAGCCAATGAAGCGGGACGATCGTATGTAAATGCGTACATGTCGAAATCCTTTTTTTATGCTTTCGCGGATTGAATTGCTTGCCACACACGATGAGGCGTTGCAGGCATATCCAAGTCTTTGACGCCCAACGGTGCCAAGGCATCTAACACAGCGTTGATCACTGCAGGAGGTGAGCCAATCGCACCGGCTTCACCACAACCCTTTGTACCCAAAGGGTTGTGCGTGCAGGGCGTGCAAACGTGACCAATCTTAAACTCGGGGAAATCGTCCGCACGCGGCATCGCGTAATCCATAAACGAGCCCGTCAACAATTGGCCTGTTTCACGATCGTAAACGCAGTTTTCAATTAAAGCCTGGCCGATGCCTTGTACCAAGCCACCGTGCACTTGGCCCTCGACAATCATCGGATTGATGATGGTGCCAAAGTCGTCAACCGCTGTGAAGCGATCTAAGCGCACCGTGCCGGTCTCGGGGTCAATCTCGACCTCGGCAATGTAGGTACCAGAGGGGAAAGTGAAGTTAGTCGGATCGTAGAACGCGGTTTCATTCAGACCGGGCTCAAGCGTTTCAAGAGGATAGTTATGGGGTACATAAGCGGTAAGCGCTACAGTACCAAACGGGATTTTTTTATCAGTCCCGCGCACGGTGAATTCACCATTTGCAAAATCGATGTCCGTATCCGAGGCCTCCATCAAATGCGCGGCAATCTTTTTGGCTTTGGCTTCGATTTTATCGAGCGCCTTCATAATAGCGGCGCCCCCAACAGAGATCGAACGCGAACCGTAGGTACCCATACCAAAAGGCACACGACCTGTATCGCCGTGCACAATGTCTACGGCATCGACCGCAATGCCTAAGCGCGAGGCGACAACCTGCGCAAACGTCGTTTCGTGACCTTGACCATGGCTATGCGAACCGGTAAAGACCGTCACGCTACCCGTTGGATGAACACGCACTTCACCGCACTCAAACAAACCTGCACGGGCACCTAAGGCGCCTGCAATATTGCTGGGGGCTAAGCCACAGGCCTCGATATAGCTTGAGTACCCGATGCCGCGCAGTTTGCCCTGAGCCTGACTTGCCGCTTGCCGTGCTTTGAAGCCATCGACATCCGCTAATTTTTGCGAAGCGTCCATACAGGCCACGTAGTCGCCAATATCGTATTGCAAAGCGACCGGCGTTTGATACGGAAATTGAGTGATGAAATTACGTCGACGAATTTCATCTTGCGGCAGGCCGAGTTCAAACGCAGCGCGGCTCACGATACGCTCGACCAAGTAGGTCGCTTCGGGGCGACCGGCGCCGCGATAGGCGTCGACCGGCGCAGTGTTGGTAAACCAGGCATCGACCTCAGCATAGACCAACGGCGTGGTGTATTGACCCGCCAGCAGGGTCGCATACAAAATGGTTGGGACACACGTTGAAAATGTTGAAAGATAAGCGCCAAGATTAGCGTCTGTATGCACCCGCAACGCTAAGAATTTGCCGTCTTTATCAAGCGCCAGTTCAGCATGACTTGAGTGATCGCGGCCGTGCGCATCAGACAAAAAGGCTTCGCCACGCTCACAGACCCACTTGATATTGCGATTTAGTTTTTTAGAGGCCCAAGTCAGGCAGACGTCTTCGGCATACAAATAGATTTTTGAACCAAAGCCACCACCCACGTCAGGTGCAATCACGCGGACTTTATGCTCTGGCAGGCCCATTACAAACGCCGTCATCAACAAACGCTCAACGTGAGGATTTTGGTTTGAGACATACAAGGTGTAGTCATCATTTGCGCGGCTATACGAGCCAATGGCTGCGCGTGGCTCCATCGCATTTGGCACCAAACGATTGTTAATTAGATCAAGTTTGGTGATATGCGCAGCTTTCGTGAAGGCCTCATCGACTAACCCTTTATCACCAATCGACCACTTATAGCAGTGATTATCAGGTGCAATATCATGCAATGTTGGGCCGCCGTTCGCATCGCGCACATCCACTGCCGCGGGTAACGGATCGTAATCCACCTCGACCAATTCGGCTGCATTTTTTGCCTGCTCAAGCGTCTCGGCTACCACCATCACAACGTGATCGCCAACATAGCGAACTTTGTCAAGCGCCAACACGGGGTGTGGCGGTTCTTTCATGGGCTGGCCATCGGTGCTGGTGATCAACCAACCGCAAGGCAAACCATTGAGTTTGTCGTTTGCAACATCTTTGCCTTCAAGTACGCCGATAACACCTGGCGCAGCTTTAGCCGCGCTGGTATCGACACGCTTGATGTTGGCATGAGCATGAGGCGAGCGCACAAACACCGCGTGCGACATACGCGTCAGCGTGATGTCATCGGTGTATTGCCCGGCACCCGTTAAAAATCGATAGTCTTCTTTGCGTAAAACCGATTCCCCGATATGAGGAAGCTTTGCGAATTCATTTGCACCCATAGTGGTCTCCTTAGGCTTTCATGGCGGCAGCACCTT
Source organism: Alcaligenaceae bacterium (assembly GCA_947484295.1). Classification (GTDB taxonomy): domain Bacteria; phylum Pseudomonadota; class Gammaproteobacteria; order Burkholderiales; family Burkholderiaceae_B; genus Zwartia. Next base: position 6,337 of record CANKOW010000012.1, read on the forward strand.
GCTGCACGGCCTTAACGATGTTTTGATACCCAGTACAACGACAGATATTGCCGTCGAGCTCCTCGCGGATTTGCTGCTCGGTGGGATTGGGGTAGTGCCGACAGATATCCACGGCGTTCATCACCATGCCGGGCGTGCAATAACCGCACTGCAACCCGTGACAGTCTTTAAAGGCCGCTTGCATGGGGTGCATCGTGCCGTCAGGCTGGGCAAGCCCTTCGATCGTCGCCACCTGCGCGCCCTCTGCTTGAGCGAGCAATATATTGCACGACTTAACCGCCTGACCATTCATGATGACGGTACAGACACCACATTGGGCGGTGTCGCAGCCCACATGAGTGCCTGTCAGATTAAGGTGTTCGCGAAGCGCCTGTACCAACAAGGTATTCTCTGGCGCATTCAGCGTGACGGCAGCGCCGTTTACTGTCAATTGAACCTGCATCATCAAGCGGTCTCCTAGAGCAAAAATTATGGTCGAACAACAAAAACACACGGTATGCGGTACTGTGTCAGGCACACGACACGGATTGCTATTGTCGGGACTGGCCTCAATTATTGTTTTTTATTGAATCAATCTAACACGAGTCTATTCAAATAGGATGCTATTTTTTTGTAATTACGTGAGACTTACGGATAAACCATGACAACAATATCTAAAGAACTCTCAGCTTCGCTTCAAGCCCGTTACGGGCACAGCCCAGACGTTCTTGATGCGCTGAATCCCACCATCGAGACCATGCTGCAGCATCGTTCAGTGCGCGCCTATACTTCGCAGCCGGTGCCGGCTAACACGGCCGAGCTGCTTGTTGCAGCTGCACAATCCGCCTCGACCTCGTCAAACATGCAAACCTGGAGCGTAATCGCCGTCACGGACCCAGGTCGCAAAGATCGTTTGGCAAAAATCGCCAACAACCAAGAATTTGTCCGCACCTGCCCGCTCTTTTTAGTATGGGTCACTGACTTGGCCCGACTCAAAGCCTTGGGCAATGACCGGCAAAAACCGCACGAAAGCCTCAATTACCTAGAGATGCTTTTGGTGGGTGCAATCGACTCAGCCTTGGCCTCGCAAAACGCTGCGGTAGCAGCCGAGTCAATGAATTTAGGAATGGTCTATATCGGCGCAATTCGCAATGACCCCATCGCCGTGGCCAAAGAGCTCAATTTGCCGCCCATGAGCTTTGCGACCTTCGGGATGTGTATCGGTTATGCCGAACCTTCGCTCACAACCGCCGTCAAGCCGCGCTTGCCACAGTCTGCAATTTTGCATAAAGACACCTATGACTCTCAGGCCTACAAAGCCGGCGTCGAATCCTATAACCAGACGATGGATACCTTTTATGCAAAGCAAAAAATGACCCCGCTGGGGCCATGGGACCTGCATACCTTAAATCGAGTGCGCGGCCCTGAAGCGATGGGTGGACGGCACACTCTCATGGAAACCCTGCGTTCAATGGGCTTTGAAATTCGCTAACTCGCGTCCACTTAAACGCGATGCCAGTCGCTGTGTCAACCGGCATCGCACAACAAGATTTCTACGCTTCAGAATATCAACGAGATCAAGCTTGATCGTCTTGGCGCTTTTGCATGTTCCACATTTGTGCATAAGTGCCTTGTTTGGCGATCAACTCGACATGGCTGCCTCGCTCGACAATTTGTCCTTGATCCATCACTAAGATTTGATCGGCATGCACGATTGTCGAGAGCCTATGGGCAATGATCAGCGTGGTGTGATTGCGTGCCAAGCCCGTCAATTCTTCTTGTAAGGCACGCTCGGTTTTCGAGTCTAACGCAGACGTTGCTTCATCAAAAATCAGCATCGCTGGCTTTTTAAGCAAGGTGCGCGCAATCGCTACACGCTGTTTTTCACCACCCGATAATTTCAAGCCGCGCTCACCGACTTGCGTGTCATAACCCTCAGGCAGATGCACAATAAACTGATCCATCTGCGCCGCACGCGCTGCGCTTTGTATGTCAGCCTCAGAGGCACCCGGGCGCCCATACGCAATGTTGTATGCAATCGTGTCATTAAACAAAACCGTATCTTGCGGGACAATACCGATCGACTGACGCAAACTCGCTTGCTGAACATGTTTGATATCTTGCCCATCGATCAAAATCGCACCCGACTGCACATCGTAAAAACGGAACAACAAGCGCGCCAACGTGCTTTTACCGGCCCCGCTGCGCCCTACCACGGCGGTAATCGTCCCGGCCGGAATCGTAAAACTCAAGTCATGCAAAATGGTTCGGTTTGACTCGTAGTGAAAACGTACCCGCTCAAAACGCACTTCAGGTCCCTGACTTTGATCTGCAATGACAAGCGCAGGCGCACCCGGATCATCCGCAATTTCGCGATCAGCCATCAGTAGCGTGAACATTCGATCGAGATCAGTGAGCGACTGTTTGATCTCGCGATAAATAACGCCTAAAAAATTCAACGGGATATAAAGCTGGATCATCAAGGTGTTAACCAAGACGAGGTCGCCGAGAGTCATCGAACCGTTGGCAACACCCACGGTTGAACGCCATAAGATGAGCACCAAGCCCACGCCGATGATGAACTGCTGGCCAACATTGAGCAACGACAAAGATTTTTGTGACTTGATCGCCGCGGCCTGGTAACGCACAAGATTATCGTCGTAGCGCGTCGCTTCGAACGACTCGTTACCAAAATACTTAACCGTTTCAAAATTCAATAAAGAGTCGATGGCCTTTTGATTTGCCCGCGAATCCATGTCATTCATGGTGCGACGCAAGTGCGTACGCCATTCAGTGACAACGATTGTGAAGGCGATATAAATGATCAGTGCGCCCAGAGTGATCGCAGCAAACCAAATGTTGTATTGGTAGGCAAAATAACCAAGTACCAACAGAAACTCGATGAGCGTTGGCACGATGCTATAGAGCGAATACGAGACAAGTGATTGAATCGCACGCGTGCCGCGTTCAATGTCACGACTGACGCCACCCGTTTGACGCGCCAGATGAAACCGCAGAGACAACGCATGTAAATGCTGAAACACCTCTAACGCGATCTGTCTGACTGCGTGTTGCGTGACCCTCGAAAATAACAGTTCACGCAATTCGGTGAACAAGGACGCCGAAAACCTCAACAAGCCATAACCAAGAATCAATCCCAGGGGCACGACCAGTAACGCGGACGAGACGCTTTTATGGGCATCCAGATCGTCGATGAGCGTTTTAAGCAAAATGGGAATACCCAAATTGGCGAACTTTGCTGCGAGCAAACAGGAGATCGCCAGCAGGACGCGGTAGCGGTAGGCCAGCAGATAGGGCAGTAAATCGCGGATCACATACCAGTCGCCTAACTGGCGCCTAGCGGCTGGCTGACTGGGGTCGTGTTGAAATTCAGTTGAACGTCTGGTGGAGTGTCTCATTACGTGATTTTATACGCCAGCCGACCCCGGCCTAGCGCTTGCCCCTCTGCCGGCAGATACAGCATTGCCCACATTTGGCGAGTCCGCGAAGTGAATACTCGGGGATGCTTGCCCTAAAAATGTCACAATGGGTATAAAAGCTAGCCTGTCCTTCATCAACCGACCTTCAGGCAGGCTGAATGCTTCACTCTCTTTCTTAACTGACGTAGCCCTCCATGATTAGCCAACTTGACCTATCGAAACTTAAGCTAAACGCTGACGCCTTGCTTGAAGAGGCAGTCTGTCGGGGGCATATACCCGGAGTCGTCGCTGCAACGAGCACGTCTCAAGGCACCGTCTATGAGGCTGCTTTCGGCGAACGGGCGTTGGGGCAAGGGGTCGCGATGACGCCTGATACCGTCTTTTGGCTAGCTTCAATGACTAAGCCCATCGTGGGCGCTGCCGCCATGCAACTCGTAGAGCAGGGCAAACTCACACTCGAAGAACCCGCAGCTAAGTTTTTGCCTGAACTGGCAAACGTGAAACTCTTAACGGGCTGGGATTCAACCGGGCAGCCTATCGTCCGAGCCCCAAAGGCGCAGATCACCTTACAGCAGTTACTCACACACACCGCAGGCTTTACTTCTGATATCTGGAACGCTGATTCTGCGCATTATCTAAAAACGATGAACTTGCCTCGCGCCGGTTCAGGAAAAAAAATCGCCCTGTCGGTACCGCTGACCTTTGAACCCGGCACACGCTGGGAGTACGGCATCAACATTGACTGGGCGGGCCAAGTGGTTGCTGCCGTCAGTGGCATGCGTTTGGGTGAATATATTCAAAAGAACATTGCCGAACCACTGGGGATGAAGTGTACGGGGTTCAAAATATCGCCTAGTATGCGAAGCCGTCTCGCGACTGTGCATCAGCGCGATACGCTGACGGGTTTATTAAGCACTACCCCCTTCGAGGTTCCGCAAGAGACTGAGTTTGATCCAGGCGGTGGCGGCCTCTATTCAACGGCCGGTGACTATCTGCGCTTTACGCGCATGATCTTGAATCAAGGGCGCGGTAATGGCCATCAAATTTTAAAACCTGAAACGATCGCCCTGATGTCGAAAAATGCCATGGGTCCCTTGCGCGTAGGTTTGTTGCGAACGCAAAATCTGGCTGCTTCGCTCGATGCAGAGTTTTTTCCTGGCATCGAAAAGTCGTGGGGGTTGACCTTTATGATCAATGAACAACAAGCGCCCACCGGGCGCTCAGCGGGCAGTCTGGCTTGGGCCGGCCTACCGAACGCTTTTTTCTGGATTGACCCCAAAAAAGATTTGGCTGGAGTCATCCTTATGCAGGTGCTTCCTTTTGTTGACCCGCATGCGATTGGGCTCTTCACTGAATACGAAAAAGCTGTCTACGCGGCGAGCAAATAGACACGGCACTATTTTTGCGGATACCAAGACGGCAGACGTTTTTCTAAAAACGAGGCCGTTCCCTCTGCAGCGTCGGCTTGTTGACGCAGTTCAGAATGCTGTCGCACAAGATCCGCAAACAAAGCGTCGTCGAGCAACGAATCTGATACCGCGAGTGTGCGCATCTTGGTGGCAGAGACTGCACTTGGCGAGTTCATCAACAACCCGTCAACGATGCGTGCGCCCGTTGCAGCCAGTGCATCGGCTTGACAGATTTCGTGCACCAAGCCGATATGCAGGGCAACCTCAGGGCTAAAGCGCTCGCACGTGAGCGCATAACGACGCACGTTGCGTACACCGATTGACTTGCATAATTGCGGCAAAATAATCCCAGCAATCAATCCCCAGCGCGCCTCAGTAATTGCAAAGATCGCGTTATCTGCAGCTACCACAATGTCGCACACCGAGGCGATACCCGTGCCGCCCCCAAAGCAACCACCCTGGATCAGAGCAACCGTCGGAATGGGCAACGTATCCAAACGACGAATCGCCTCGCCGGTTAAGCGCGACACACGTTCATTTTCTTCAGGGCTTTTGGGCGCGACACTCGATATCCAGGCTAGATCAGCCCCCGCCTGAAAATGTTTGCCGTTGCCCTGCACCACCACCGCCCGCGCCTCAGACAGCGAAGGCAACAAATCCATGGCCTGATGTAAGCCCTGAATCATGTCTTCGTTATAGGCGTTATTCACATCAGGGCGATTGAGCGTCACGGTCACAACTCCGCGTGAGTCGACGTCACACAATACTGCACCATTACCAAGTTCTTTTGACATGAAGGTCTCTTTGTTCGTTTAGCTATGGGTTAAGTGTAATCAGTTTATGAACCGAATCGGCCAGACAAATCATGTGTATGCCTTACGACACCTCGAACACGAACGATTAGCTTTTTACCTCGACCGGATGTTAAAACCAGAATAACAATACCTGAGCACGCCACCCAATAAACGTTTATTGCGGCTGTCGGCCACCCCGGACGGAGACAAACGTGAAATTTTTCCCAACGATACTGCGCCTGATGGCGTTCTTGCCCTTAACCTTGGCCAACGCTTTATACGCGCAAACAACCGAGTCTTTTCCTAACCGCAACATCATGCTGTTATACCGGAAAACATAGATGAACGATCGACTCGAACTACGTGCCCTGGGCCAAAGCAAGCAACACGAACTCTTCGGCGATACCCCACCAGAGAGTGGTCACGCAGCGTTTGATCAATTTGAGCAAGAGTTCGTCTTTGGTCGCGTTTGGTCAAGGCCGGGGCTTGACTTAGCGTCGCGAATGATTGCGACCCTTTCGGCCCTTTGCGTTGGCCGTAGGCTCTCGTCACTAGAGCACTATATCGATGCAGCGCTCGATGCTGGTTTAAGCGCCCAAACCATTAACGAAATATTTATGCAATGTGGCATCTATGCAGGCTTTTCAACCACAACAAAAGAGTGTTTGACTCTAGCGCAACGTGTCTTTGACGCACGAGGCGTCTCGCTTCCAGTCGCCGCAAGTCGCGACGACTCTTTGGCACTCGTCGCCGAGCGTGGTCAAGAGGTCATGACGACACTTCACGCCGAACGTCGCCACGTTGGTTACGCCAACCCCGAGAACTCGATCGCCTCAACGTTTTACCCAGACGTCGTACAGTTTTGCTATGGCGAGCTCTGGAAGCGCCCAGGCATGGAAATGCGTGAACGTGCAATCTGTGCAATTGCCTCGTTCACCGCTTTAACGTTTTCGGGCTTGGTCACCAAGTTTTCGAAGGCAGGTCTGAACTGCGGCCTGACGCAAGCCGAAGTGGTTGAAGTCGTCATTCAAACTGGCCCCTACACAGGGCTAGCGCCCGCGTTGATGGGCTTAGCCGCACTGAGCGCATAAAGAGCTTCCGGGCGCGCCTACCTGACTTAGTCGCCCCCCCTCAGGACGCACGCCGAAACATTACGCCAACCTGACAAACGCCACTTCTAAGCTTTCTGATGTTAGGGAATAACCCTAGGTCATTCGGCAGTGCGGAGAACTATACTTTGCCGTCATATTTTTAAATGTCATCGGTTCATTTATTCCAGTGAGGAGACCTTCATGAGTGAAATCAAGCCAGCAGTCAATGCGGTAAAAGCTCGCCGTAAATTTCTAACCGGCGCCACCGCAGCCGGCGCCGGTGTGGCTACCTTGGGTTTCCCCATGGTGTCCAATGCCCAGACCGTTAACTTTCGCTTCCAGTCAACCTGGCCCGCAAAAGACATTTTTCATGAGTACGCGCTTGATTATGCTAACAAAGTGAACTCAATGTCTGGCGGACGTCTGAAGATTGACGTGTTGCCCAGCGGCTCAGTTGTCGGTGCGTTTAATTTGCTCGATGCAGTCTCCAGCGGCACGCTTGACGGCGGCCACGGTGTCTTAGCCTACTGGTACGGAAAGAGCCCAGCCTTGGCCCTCTGGGGTTCAGGACCGGCCTTTGGTATGGACGCTAACATGCTGATTGCTTGGCACCAATATGGTGGCGGTAAGCAGTTACTTGAAAAAATTTACGCCAATCTGAAAATGGATGTTGTGTCGTATGTCTACGGCCCGATGCCAACTCAGCCCCTTGGCTGGTTTAAAAAGCCCATCACAAAGACTGAGGACTTTAAAGGTCTCAAGTTCCGCACCGTTGGTCTGTCGATTGAAATTTTCAACGCCATGGGCGCATCGGTTCAGGCGCTGCCTGGTGCAGATATCGTTCCGGCAATGGATCGTGGCGTGCTTGATGCGGCCGAATTTAATAACGCTTCGTCAGATCGCACCTTAGGCTTTGCGGACGTATCAAAAGTCTGCATGCTACAAAGTTTTCATCAAAGCGCCGAGCAATTCGAAATTCTGTTTAACAAAAAGAAATTCGATGCCTTGCCCCCTGAATTGAGAGCAATTATTGGGGTGGCGACTGAGGCCGCTTCAGCCGAAATGTCCTGGAAAGCTGTTGATCGTTACTCGGCTGACTTCGTGAAACTGCAAACTGAAGACAAGGTACGTTTCTACCAAACACCTAAGTCGATTCTTGAAGATCAACTTAAGGCATGGGATGTCATCATCGCCAAAAAATCAGCCGAAAATGCTGACTTTAAAACGGTACTTGAGTCACAACGCGAATTTGCTCGCCGTGCAGGTCGGTGGCAGAACTTTACTAACGTTGACTACAAAATGGCCTACGACCATTACTTTGCACCTAAGAAGTCTTAAGCAAAATCGGTGTTAAACAATAATCCGGATAGTGATCTATCCGGATTATTTTTTGCCGTTCACTCGTAGAACTAAAGCAGATCATGGATTCGAAAAAAGATTTTAAAAAACTGATGTTCGTCGTCGATGAGATCAGCACGTTTATTGGTAAGGGCTCTGGTTGGTTAATCATCCTGCTGATGGTGATGGTATGCATTGACGTGTTTAGGCGCTACGTACTTAATGCCCCTTCGGCATGGATCGGCGAACTCTCAGTGATGTCTTATGGTGCCGTCATTATGTTGTCGGGAGCGTACACGCTCGCCCAAAACGGCCATGTTCGTGGCGATTTTTTATACGGCTCAATGAAGCCACGCACGCAAGCCACTTTTGATTTGATTTTGTACATTACTTTTTTCCTTCCCGGTGTGACAGCGCTCTGCTACGCCGGTTACACGTTTGCGGCTGACTCATGGCGCATTGGCGAGCACACCACGCAAATTGCCAACGGCCCACCGGTCTATCACTTTAAGTCTTTGATTCCAATCGCCGGCGCTTTCTTGCTTTTGCAAGGTTTTATCGAGATGCTTCGCTGCGTCATTTGCTTGAATACCGGCGAATGGCCGGCGCGCTTAAAAGACGCCGAAGAAATTGATGTGGTCGAGCAACAACTACAAGCGTCAACCTACGTTGACGAAGAATCAAAGAACATGGCGATTGCACGCGCTAAAACGATTGACGAAGAGGCCCATCATCGCATTGGTGGCATGAAAGGAGAAAAGTCATGAGTGATCCATATTATGGCCTCTTGATGCTGTGCCTGATCGTTGTCGTGATTATGTTGGGCTTTCCAACCGCCTTTACCTTGATGGGTTTAGGCATGGCGTTTGGCTTCTTTGCCTTCTACGATCCAAGCGACGTCTGGACAAATAACAAGATTTTCACGCTGATGGTTCAGCGCACTTACGGAGGGATGACGAACGACACATTATTGTCAATCCCACTCTTTGTGTTGATGGGCTACGTAATGGAACGGGGTGCTCTAGTCGACAAGATGTTTCACAGCGTGCAGCTCGCCTTTCGAGGCATGCCAGCATCGCTAGCGGTTGCGACCTTGGTCATTTGCACGTTCTGGGGCATTGCCAGTGGTCTGGTGGGTGCGGTGGTGGTGCTGATGGGCGTGATCGCGCTCAAGCCGATGCTCAATGCTGGCTATGATGTTCGCTTGGCTAGCGGCGTCATTACAGCTGGCGGCACACTTGGGATTTTGATCCCCCCGTCAGTGATGATTATTGTGTATGCCGCAGTGGCCGGTCAATCAGTTGTCAAGCTCTATGCGGCAGCGATGCTGCCAGGATTTTTCTTGGCATTGCTTTACTTGGTCTATGTGCTTGGTTGGGCACTCATTGACCCAAAGATTGCGCCTAAGCTGCCTCCTGAAATGCTGAAGGTGCCCATCCCTGCTTCGGTAGCCTTTTTGCGCGACCATTATTCGACGAACTTTCTTGTGGCAACCATCAAAGCGGCCTTTGCACCCAGCCCGTTATTGAACGCCCCCGAAGGCACGCGTATTACCTACGGCCGCATTATCAAGAATCTGATTTCAGCGCTATTTCCGTTGCTCATGACGACCGCGCTGATCGCCGGCACGTGGTGGTATGTCGTCATACACCCCAAGACACTGTTCGATGAGGCGCAAGCGGTGCTTGTGCTTGCTAAGCCGTTACCTGGCCCCACCACGTCAGCGCCAGCCAAAGCGCAAGAAGAGACCTTGGTAGAAATCGGCGCTGACAGCAGCTCAAGTTCGCGCTCTTCAAGTAATAGTGGTGGTGGTCTGATCGCCTTGGACGCTGATCCCGATAACGCTGATAGCCAAAAACCAGATGTCTACTCCCCGCCTTCAGATAACTTCTATCTGTACTTCGGAATCGCGAGCTTTTTAACCGTATGGCTACTGCTCAACTATTACCGCAAATTGAGAGACGAGCAATTTGAGATTCTCAAACTTCTCGTCGAGTCTGTCATGCCTTTAGCTACCTTGACAGTCGTCGTGCTCGCGGTGATTTTGCTAGGTATCACAACGGCCACTGAATCAGCGGCGATCGGTGCGGCGGGCGCTTTCTTACTGGCTTGGTCCTCGGGATCGTTTACTTTTGAACGCATGAAGCAAGCCGTATTCTTGACCACAAAAACCACCTCGATGGTTTGCTGGTTATTTGTTGGCTCGGCGCTCTTTTCAGCAGTGTTTGCGATTTTAGGTGGCCAACAGATCATCGAGAGCTGGGTGCTAGGGATGAACCTATCGCCGCTGCAATTTATGCTGCTGTCTCAGGCTTTGATTTTTGTGCTCGGTTGGCCGCTTGAATGGACAGAAATCATCGTGATTTTTGTTCCAATCTTTTTACCGATGTTGTCGCACTTTAATATCGATCCGATCCTCTGGGGCACACTGGTCTTTGTCAACTTGCAAGCCGCATTTTTGTCACCGCCCGTCGCGATGTCAGCGTTCTATCTCAAAGGGGTTGCACCCCCGCATGTGACGCTGAATCAGATTTTTGCGGGCATGATGCCTTATATGTTTATCGTGATCATTTGCATGGCGATCATGTACGCTTGGCCTGGCATGACGCTGTGGCTTCCTAAATATCTTTATGGTGGTGGTTAAAACTAATATGTCAGCAGAAGCCAAACTAAAAGAACTAGGGCTGCAATTGCCCACGCCCCCGGTTCCCGTCGCAAGTTATTTGCCCTGGCGCAGGGCCGGGCAGTTGCTGTATCTCTCGGGCCAAGGCCCACGCGATGACGCCGGCAAGATCAGCGTCGGCCGCTTGGGTCGCGACTGCTCGGTTGAGCGCGGCTACGCCGATGCGCGACGTGTTGGGTTGCAACTTTTATCCACAATACGCGCAGCGATCGGCTCGCTTGATCATGTCGAAGCAGTCATCAAGCTGTTGGGCATGGTCAACGCCGAGCCCGACTTTGGCGAGCAGCCCCAAGTGATTAACGGCTGTTCTGATGTGCTGATCGAGGTGCTGGGTGAGCGCGGTAAACATGCCCGCTCAGCGGTTGGCATGGGTTCACTCCCTAACGCAATGACCGTTGAGGTTGAGGTGATTGTTTTAATAAAAGACGGGTTCTAAACCTGTAAGCGCACCGCAGGTGGTGCGCTTGTGATCCTCAACGACAGAGCCACTCGCCTACTCGGCGAGCTGCTCGTTAGCCGCAGTGCGAATGCTTGCCAAACAGCTGCTCAAGAAACTCGACGTACTTTGGCTGGTTTTTTACGATGAGCTTGCAATTAAAAGGCTCTTGCTGGATTTGTCCAAAAAGATAGATCGTCCCTGAGATTGCAAAATACTCACGCGCATTGGATAAGAAATGAGCTTTTACCGCACTGGGTGGGTACATTTTTTCACTGAGGGCTCGCTCGTAGGCGGCTAGTACAGTCGCATTATTAAAATCCCACTTATTTGCATCGTACGCGTGCAGCATCTCGTGCAATAAGATCGGCCGCTTGGCGTCCATTGGAATCAAGTCAGTCACCACCTGCCCTTTCGGCTTTGGCGTGACATTTTTTCGACGGTACAACGCATGTGTACCCGGAGCACTAAATTCTGGATCGGCAAAAATCGGAATCGTTTTCATAAACGCGAGTATCTCGGCTGGCAGACCAACAGACTCAATCACCTTTATTTGTTCGATGTAGCTCGGCGTCAAGGCTTGCCGTTGGGCGAGCGACAAGCGCGACATATCAACCAAAAACCCGCGAAACTCGGGGTGCGCGACGGCTTGAGACAAACAAGAATGTGAGAAAACTAGACTCAACAGAAAAAAAGCAATTTTTAGCATGCGAGCCTCAATAAAAAATCTTAGCCTCTTAGACTCGTCTGAACCCTGAGTCTCAACTTTTACAGTAAACAAACGCGCAAAATACTTAACAGTAATGCCCTACTGCTCGCCGAGCACTGTCTTGGCAATCCGCTGGGCTGCTTGCGGCCCACGCGAAGTCAACCAATTTGGGTTCGCCTCTAGCAAGTTTGTCATCATCTCTTTCGCTTTAACACGCTCACCCAACCGGTGCATCGTATAGGCATATCTAAACTGATGTGTCGGCTCGGCGGGGTCTAACTCAATTGCGCGCAAAATTAAAATTTTTGCCTCTTTTAAATCATTGAGTTCGGTACTCACAAAAGCCGCATGTGAATACGCCCATGAGGCTCTCGGGTTGGCCTTGATCGCTGCAGCAAATTCTGTATAGGCTTTGCGCAGGGCTTCTTTGGTTGGGGGCTGGCGGTCTACTGCACGCATATACTCGAGCCCCAAGTGAATGCGACAGCCCGGCGATTGCACCGGTAGCGCACAGGCCTTTTCAAACTGTTGGACCGCGGCAGCACGATCACCCGAGGCGCGCAACGCGACGCCTTTCGCGTTAAAGCCAAGCGGACTAGACGGGGTAAGCAAAATAGCGCGGTCAGCGTACTCGATCGACTGTGCATAGCGTTTATGGTTGACTTCAAATTCAGACAGTCCGATCAACGCTGGGAAAAAATTTGCGTCTATAGAAAGCGCCTCAAGTAAATACTGTTCACGTTCAGCGACAGGCGCAAGGGTTGAACGAAGCCAAAGCGCAAACTTACGCTCGGCCGGAGTGCCTGAGATGATCATTGGGCGTAAAACTTCTAAGGCTAGCTCTGGCTTACCCAACCGCTGGGCGGCCAGTGCCGCGCGCAAGGGCTCAAAATGGGCATATAAGTCGAAGGCTAGCAGCTTGAGTAAATCGTCAACCGTAGGTTTTTCAGCATTATTTTTTCGCTTTGAAATGACCTGCTGAGACAGGCGTATTCTGCCCTCGAGGCCTGTTGTACTCGGTTCAGTCAACACGTTTGTTATGTCACCCGAAATAACTTGTGGGTGTTTCTGAAAAACAAAACGCACGGCTTGTTCAATCGACTGAAGTGAAATACCGCCAACGCTCGCCTCAATTTTTGCATCAGTCCCCTTCGACATCCCACTAAACAATGCGTTCTCTGGGCCATCGACTCCCCCCTTCGGGTTAGTGTTCGCAATCGATTTGTAGGCATTAATCTCGTCTAGCAGCCGTTGAACCACCACCTCGCTCTTAAAGCCCAAAGCCTCTAAGCTCTCCGGAATCTCGATGCGGTCGAGCACGACCGAAGTTGGCTGAAAGACCGACTTAAATACAAAGCCAGTTCCAAATAAAGCGCTGACACTAATGATGAGTGACGTGACCGTTTTTGAGACGTTTTGGACGATATTAAGGTGATCAGCGAGAGCCATCAAGGCGCTTCCTACAAGACTTGGGCAAAATTGCCCCTAGAAAAGACACAAATATATTACCTCGGGCTCAGCCTGTTGAGTTCGAGCAACGCCTAGGCCCCTGTATCGTTGGGGCTTATTGCGAGGAAGCGACGAACCTTCGCCCAAGGCTTCAGCCATTCGAAACCTAGGCTTTGGCGATAAAAAATTCCTGAATAGCCCAAGACGGTTTGATTATGGTAATTTAGGGTTCTCACAAAATCAATTCAGACAAGCCATGAACACATCAGCAACTATCCAAAACGTTGACGCCATTATTGTTGGCTCGGGCTTTGCGGGGATGTACCAGCTACATAGCCTGCGCGACAAAATGGGTTTAAACGCCAAAGTCATCGAACGCGGTGCAGGCGTGGGCGGCACTTGGTACTGGAATCGCTACCCAGGAGCGCGTTGCGACTCGGAAAGCCACACCTACATGTATTATTTTTCGCAAGAGCTCGTGCAAGAGTGGGAGTGGTCAGAGCGCTACCCCCAGCAGGCCGAAATTTTGCGCTATATGAATTTTGTTGCCGACAAGCTGAAGTTGCGCTCGGACATCAAGCTCAACACCGCGATGACCCAGGCGCATTTCAATGAAGCCACGAATCGCTGGTTGGTTACAACAGATACCGGCGAGCAGTACAACGCCCAGTTCTTGATTACCGCGGTTGGGTGCCTGTCTAACGCCAACGTGCCTAAAATTGCTGGTTTGGATGACTTCAAGGGCGATTGGTACCACACGGGTCAGTGGCCGCACGAAGGCGTTGATTTCACGGGCAAGCGGGTAGGCATCATCGGCACTGGGTCAACTGGCATCCAGGCCATCCCTGTGATCGCGGCACAAGCCAAGCATCTCACTGTGTTTCAGCGCACCGCAAACTACAGCTTGCCGGCACGCCACCATCCCTTGACCCCAGAGTTTAAAAAGTACGCCAAAGAGCACTCTGCCGATATTTATAAAGTGATGACTTCTAACACAAACGGTCACGCTTTCTGGATTGAAGATCGTTCGGCCGTTGAGACGCCAGCCGATATTCGGCAAAAGACCTACGAAGACAAGTGGGCAATGGGCGGCTTTCAGTTCAGAGCCTCTTATCGCGACCTGTTAACCGACGATGCAGCCAACAAAACTGCCGCAGACTTTATCCGCGAAAAGATTCGTGGCATCGTCAAAGACCCAAAAATGGGCGAGGTCTTGTCAGATATCGACCATCCGTTTGCGGGTAAGCGGCCGCCGATTGACGATCACTACTTCGAGACCTATAACCGGGACAACGTCGCACTCGTTGACCTGCGCTCAGCACCAATCGAAAAAATCACAGCGAAAGGCGTTAGAACCACCGAGCAAGAGTACGAACTCGACATTATCGTGTTTGCGACTGGTTTTGATGCGATGACAGGTTCACTTGTCAGGCTAGATATTGTGGGTCGTAACAAACGAACACTAAAAGATTACTGGAGTGCCGGCCCTCGCACTAATTTGGGTCTGCAAGTGCCAGGTTTCCCGAACATGTTCACGATCACTGGTCCCGGCAGCCCATCGGTGCTAAGCAATATGCCGCCCACCATCGAGCAACACGTCGAGTGGATCAGCGACTGCATTAGCAGCATGAAAGCAAAAGGCTTGAACTGCGTTGAAACAAACGAAACTGCAAGTGAAGCGTGGCAAAAAGAGGTGGACCGTGCGGCTCAGGCAACCCTACTACCAAAGGTCAAGCACTCTTGGTATTTAGGTGCAAACGTCCCCGGCAAGCCACAGGTGTTCATGCCTTACGCGGGCGGCTTTGCCCACTACCGCACAATTTGCGACAAAGTGGCCAAAGAGGGATACACAGGCTTTCAGATGAGCTAATCCACTGCGGGCTAACCCTATGGTAGCCCTCATTGAGTGCTAAAACTAAATATAAATTCATTTTTGGCTTAACTTAGAGTAATTGCTAGTCAAGTTGGTACCGATCCCTAGTAGTGCGATAATCGCTCTACTAGGGATTTCTACTTACCTTTCATCATTTTTCTCATCCACGACTAAGGTTCTGCGTTCATGGCACAAAATCTCGATCTGCTGAAAATCGCTCAAGAAGAGCAAAACGGCGACCTCTTCAAAATGCTTGATGGTATTTACAAGCGTTCGACCATCAAACCGACCGATTGCCCCGACGCAATCATCTGGGAAGGTGGCAGCACCGCTGGCGGCGTCAAACCCGTTGCCCATGCCTTTACCGATATGTTTGCCCTGAACGGCACCCTGATGGCGCTCGACGTCTTAGGCCTGCCGTTTTTAGGCGTTCCGATGATGGCGCAGTTTCGCCACGACAGCAAACTCGCTTCACTTGAGTGGTTTGGCAAACTCGACTACACAGCGTTGAAGTGGTCAACAGCCGGTGACTTTATGGTCAACGAAGGCGGCAAAAAAGTTGTAGTGAATGGCAAATCAGCCAACGCACCTCTTCGCACCGCTGCAGGCGTGTACTGCAACGTGCGCCCTTACGGCGGCATCACCAGCATTCGCTTTATGCCAGGCCTGCCTTACTCGCAAGATAAAAAGAAATTCAAAGTTGATCCCGCTACTGGCGTGATTCACTCTGAAATGAACACCCCCGGTGTGCGTATGGCCTACGCCGCACGTCTGTTCTTGAAGATGGTGCACGAAACCGGCCAGATCGGTCGCGTGGCCACCAAGCCCACACAGGCGCAAGAAGACGCGATCAACGCCGGCATCATGCGCTGGTTGTTACAAGGCACTAAATTCAAACTGAAGCGTCAGTACACCGTCGACGCCTATGAAGAACACCGGGCTAACATTGACGCCATTGTTGCCTGCCTGCCAAAAGACTTCAAAGACGGCATGGAAAACTGGGGCGGCGATATTTACGAACACATTTCAGACACAAACTTTGGTTTGCTGCTGCATGACATGATTCGTCAACGTCCTTGCATCGTTTACGCAACCGATCTTGACGGCGACCGTCTGACAGACTTGATGGCTGACGCGCCTGATGTCTTGCGTGACTGGGGTCAAATCGTGATTGATCGTGTTGGTGCAAAAGTTGACATGAAAAAACTGTGGGTTGAAATGGGTTACACCATGACCAACGGTAAAGACATGACTAGCGTGATGTATCGCGTGCATGGCGCTCCGATTTACGAACAGACCTTGGGTTCAGCCGACGCGATGTTGTTGCGCTTGCTGGATGGCGACGAAACCGTTGGCGGCGAAAAGCAGCCCTACGATCCACGCATTCACTTTGTGCTGATTAACGAAGCGTATAAAGCAGCTAACCCAGGCAACAAACAGTTGTCTGATTGGCTCGACGCACAGCTTGCCACCTTCGACAAAATCTTCGGTGAAAAGCGTCCACGTTACTTAGATGGTTACGCACAGCTGAAGGTCGCAATCAAGCCTTGGGGCACTGCTTAAGTTTTTACTCAGTACGCACAGCATTACGCATTGGCGGGCACTTGAATCAAGTGCCCGCTTTTTTATGATCAGCTGACGCAAGCGCCTCACGACCGCCAAACGGTAGCTCGCTAAAAGGCGTACCTATCGCTGTCAAATGCTGCAATAGTGGATGGCTCTGCGCAACCCAACCCAAGAAAGCTAAACAATATGCAGCATTTAAAGCTTTTTATTCTGTTTTGTATTTTGCTGAGTATACTTTTAGTCCGTTTCATCGATCGACAATACACCGTGCAGCTTATTTGGATTTCGGGCTCAACTTCGAGCGTTAGAAGAATTAATATCTCGCGTCAGCGTCTTATCCGCTGGTCGATCTTAGCCGGCGTGTTGCTGATTATGGTTGGCGTGAGTATTCATTTTTTTGGTTTTAGGATCGCGCTACAGTTTCAGCCTAAATTAGCACGCACCATGGGCGACGTCATTACGGCGGATGAACAACAAGTTCTACTCGCGCAGCACCAGCAACAACTTGCACGCCTGACTCAACAACACCAGGCAGCATTAGACAAACGCACAAAAGAACTCGCCGAGGCCCAGTCTAACCGAACAAAAGACCTCGCCGAAGCCCAAGCCAACCGCGCAAAAGAACTAGCCGAGTCTGACGCTCAGCACCAAAAACAGCTTGATCGTCTAACCCAAACCCAGCAAACGGCACTGGCGCAGCGTGAAAAAAAACAAAAAGATTTAGTCGCGTCGTACGAACATCAACTCGCCTTGATGCAAGTTGATTTCAAAGAAACCGCTATGCAATTCAGCCGCGAGAAAAAAGAAATCGATGCGCTGTACCGTAAAAAGCTAGACGGCTTAAATACGCAAATGACAGCCATGACGAATAAGATTGGTGAGCTGAACACACTAAAAGAGCGCTTTGCGACTCTCGCAGCGCCAACGCCGATCAAAAATAAAATGTCAGACTCTTCGGGACGAGGTGGCCCCTTGCGCCCTGTTGTCTTTAAGTCTAGCCCCAACGCCTACCTTGAAGACGAACTTGACTACACGATCGCTAAGATCTCGTCTCTCAACACAACAGCACATGGCTTACAAGAGCTTTGGGCCACTCGTTATCAATTACTGACCCAACTTCCGCTTGGTGCTCCGCTACCTATGGCGCTTGGTTTGAACAGCAACTTTGGGCCTCGGGTTGACCCGATCACTCGCACCGTTGCGCAACATTCAGGTATTGATTTCGTCGCGAAGGTCGGCACTCCGATTTTGGCGGCGGGCAACGGTACCGTGCTGCAGGCGGGTTGGGATGGCGCCTACGGCCTCACCTTACAAATCAGACATGCAGAAGGCTATGTATCAAAATATGCCCACGCAAGTAAGCTCAACGTCACCGCTGGGCAAACCGTCACGCGTGGACAGAAAATCGCCGAGGTTGGATTAACCGGACGTACAACCGGTGCACATCTTCATTTTGAAGTCTTGCGCCACGGCCAATTTGTCAATCCGATGCAGGTGCTGGTAGTGCCTGGCTCGAAGTAGAACCAACCAAAGTCGGTTTACCCTCGATGGTCAATTCGCCTTGTTGCGCGTTTGATTGAGTAATCATACGACCGTTAATTTTTGCACCTGGTTCAATGCTGAGTTGACCATAGGTGATATCGCCGTGTATGTCTGCGCTATCGTGCAACTCAACCGTCTCACTCACAAAAATGTTACCGATCACGCGCCCACCAACTATCAAACGCTGCGCGTGAATATCGCCTTGCACCACGCCCGTTAAACCGATCGCCAAGCTCACACTGCTGGTCTGCGACACACGGATATCACCAGTCACGCTGCCATCAATGCGCAAACTTTGCGTGGCAATGATCTGCCCGTGGATTTCGGTCGACTGCCCAATGATGGTCTCAAACGATTCGTCGGTTGAACGAACAATTTTGGGAGAAGTTTTTTTACCGAACATGACGAGGTGACTCCAGCTTGAATGTGGCCCAAGCGATAAATGAAGCGAGGTTGACCAGTATAAACAACCAAGTTGACTAAACCAAGCTACGCAATACTCAAGTGCATCCGTCGTATCATTAGTGCATTTATTACCCAATACTTGCGCGCATCTCATGCTTTCGTGCATCTTCATTCAAAAGCGGCGGCGCAACGGACGGGTATGCAAGGGGTTAGCCTCAGCGAGTCGGTGCCGACTTAACCTGTTTTCTGAGCCCGAGCTTAATGACAAGCCCCACTACCAGGCACGCACCAACGATCTGTATCAGGGCAATTTTTTGATCCAAAATAAACCAGCCCAAGATCAAGGCAAAGATGGGTTCGATACTCATGATCGACGAGTTGCCCACAACCCCCAGGCGCGGTAGCACAATGAACATCACCGTGAAACCAGTGCCATAAAAAATTGTCAATAACGCCAGGCCCCACCAACCGGCAATCGCCGTGGGCCACTGAAAGTCGCCCATCACCTGAGTGCCAATGATCGCCAGTAATCCCACCATCCACATCGTGGTCGCCGTGCGAACACGGCCATCTAGGTCAGACGCTTCGTTTTGCGTCAGCGCTAAAACCAGGCCAAACGTACCGGCGGCAGTCAGTGCGAAAGCAACCCCAACGCCGATCATGCCCCACTGCGCTTTGGCACCTAGGCCCGACGTGGCACCAAAGACATCTAAGGCCAGCGCCAACCCAATCAGCATAGTCGGCATCGCGAGCAGTACCTGCCGCTCTGGGCGTTGGCCATACAGGACACGGCACCAAAAGGCGGTCCAGAGCGGATAGGTATTAAACGCCAACAAGGCCAAGGATACTGGCAGCAAGGCGACTGAAGAATAAATGCTAAGGCTTTGAATCGTGACCAGCAAACCGATCGCAGGCAATACCTTTTTATGTTTACCCGTGAGTCGAATCGGTGCGCCTTGAAAGTAAACAATTAAGCTCACCACAACCGCAGTCACTAAGCTGCGCACTACCACAGCGGTGGCAACATTTAGACCATGATCAAAGGCAATACGCGCTGCCACATGATTGGCGCCCATGATCAGCCCGACAAATAAAAGCGTCGCGAACGCCAGCCCAGAAATTGCGCTCGTTTTGCTGTTTACGGCCAATTCACATCCTTTTGAAAGGCTTACCGCACCTAAAACACACTTGCTGTCGCGCAACGTTCAGCGCAGAGAAGATGAACCTGGCCGCGGCTTAAAGCAAAAGTATGCCACTCTTTTGCCAATTGTCTTAAGATACTGAAAAAGCTGGGCTCTTTACGATCCGCCTCACGCACCGCTCAGCACAACAATATTTCAGAGACCTCTTATGACGATCAAAACCGTAGCGCTCATCGGCGCTGGCAACATGGGCTCGCGTATGGCACGCTGCATCAAACGTGCTGGTTACGACTTGACCATCTGCGATCAAGACCAAAGCGTACTCGAGGCGTTCAAAAAGGAGGGAATGACCGTCACTCAGGATCCGCAAGACTGTGCGTTGGCAGACGCCATCATCGTGCTTGTTGCGAATGACGAGCAGATTATATCGGTCACCTGCGGCCCCACGGGATTTATTGCGGCGATCCCCCCCGAGCATCAACCGTTAGTCTGCATCATGAGTACCACCTTACCCTCAACACTCAAACAAATTGCGGCAGGCCTTAAACACACTCGCGCACACTTAATCGATGCTCCGGTCAGCGGCGGTTTAGTTAAGGCCGAGCGAGGCACCCTCACTATCATGATGAGTGGTGACGACCAAGACTTAAACAGAGCCGAGCCTTTAATGCGCTCGATGGGCACTGAAATTTTTCGGTGTGGTGCGCTTGGCGCTGCAGAGGTGATCAAAGTGATCAACAACATGCTCGGCATTGCGAGCATCTATCTCGCAGCAGAGGCCTTTGAATTAGCAGCCAAACATGGCGTGAGTATTGAACAAATTGCACCGATTCTTGAAGTCAGCAGCGGCAGAAACTTTATGTCGCTTGATGGCGCGATGACACGTCAACACTATCAAGCCTGGGCACGCTCACCCGAGGCGTTTTTCTCGCTGGTCAATATCGTCAGCAAAGATTTGCACTTAGCCAAAGCGTTGGCCGACGAGGTCAATCTCGATTTGCCACTTCTTAATGATGTGTCGCTTAACGTCGATGCCACCGATCAAAAGGTGATGAAGCGCTGGATGCTCGCTGGAGGACAAAAGGTCGCGTAAGATACACTACAATTTCATACGTTGCTTTCGTGCGTCACGCCTATGACATTAAGGTACTTTTATGATGCTTACACGACAATTCATCAAGGCTTTGTGCCTGACACTGATTTTTCTGACGGGTTGCTCAGACAATAAGTCAGGTAAAGAAATCAAGGTCGCAGTTTCGCCCACATCCCCTCCGATGCTTTTTGAAGAAAACAAAAAGATCCAAGGCGTTGATCTGGACATTTTTCAAGGCTACTGTAAAGCACGTGGCTGCACACTAAAAATTACACCTTACGATTGGCAAGGCATGCTGGGTGCTGTATCCAGCGGGCAAGCCGAAGTCGCGTTTTCGGGTATCTCCATCACCGATAAACGTAAAGAGGTGATGGATTTTTCGCAACCCTACTACGATAATGCGTGGTACTTGGTCAGCTTAAAAAGTCGCAACATAAAAATCAGTGACCTCTCTGAACTCAAAAAATACTCAATCGGCTATCCACGTGGGATGGCCTACAGCGATCTGATTAAGAACGAATTCGAACCAAAGGGCTACTACTCTTTGAGTCAGGTCAAACTTTATCCCTCATACAGCGAGGCAATGACTGATTTGCAAAATGGCAATCTTGATTTGGCGTTCATTGAAGAACCGGTCTTTGCAAACTATGTCTTTAAACTAAAATTGCCGGTTGAAAGCGCCCGTGTGTTTACAGGTTTTGACAAGCTCGGCTTTGCGTTCGCAAAGGGTTCTGCGCGTCGCGATGACTTTGATAAATACTTAAAAGAAATCGGACCAGAAAAAATCAAAGCCATTGTTGATCAATGGTTGAAGTAGCCCGCTCAAAAACGTTGGCATGAACTTTCTCGATATCCTTGAACAATTAGCACAAGGGCTCGGGTACACGCTACTCGTCACGTTGACGTGTACCGCAACGGCTATGGTAGTCGGGCTTGTCATGGCAGGGCTCAGGCAGCTTGGCACACAGCGTATCGGTTGGGTGCTCGATGTTTTAACGTATGTGTTTCGAGGCATCCCTGTTTTAGTGCTTCTGTTTATGGTGTATTTTGGGCTGCCAAGTATTGGCTTAAAAGTCAGCCCACTCGCCGCGATGGCGCTAAGTTTAGGGCTCATTGCGGCAGCCTACCTGTCAGAAGTCTTTCGAGGCGCCCTACAAGCGGTAAGTGCCTCTGAGATTCTGGCTGCTCGAGCAAGCGGCATGAGTCGCCTACAAATCTTTAGGTACATTGAAGCCCCTCAAATGCTACGCTTCGCGGTACCCGGAATGATCAATGAGTTCACGTCGATACTCAAGTATTCTCCTTTCGCCTACACCGTCGGTATCCCCGAGATGACCAAGCAGGCGATGAACCTCACGGCGACCACGCTTCGCGGGATTGAGGTCTATTTAGCAGTCGGGGTTTTGTATTTTGGAATTTACTGGATCCTAATCCGTGGCGCGCTACAGATTGAAAAGCACTTTCGTGTGCCTGGCATAGGAGATGCTTAACATGGCACTGATTGAAGTTCGCAATCTTGTCAAAAAATTCGACGATCACGCCGTGTTAAACGGTGTCAACCTTGAGCTGTTGCAAGGTGAACTTAAAGTCGTGATGGGCCCCTCTGGGTGTGGAAAATCGACCTTGCTTCGTTGTTTGAATCGCTTGGTAGAACCCACCTCTGGCACGATTAGTTTTCGTGGTGCTGATATCACAGCCCCGAGTACTGACGTGCTTGCACTCAGGCAAAGTATCGGATTTGTGTTTCAACAGTTCGCCCTTTACCGTCATTTGACGGTTGGTGATAACGTCACGCTCGCATTGCGAAAATTAAAAAAGATGAGTCGCGCAGAGGCGAACGAGAAAGCCTCTTTTGAGCTATCGCGTCTGGATATGATCGCGCATCAGCACAAATATCCCGAACAACTTTCTGGCGGCCAAAAGCAACGTGTTGCGATTGCCCGCGCGTTAGCGATGGATCCAGCTGTTGTGGTCTTTGACGAACCAACTTCAGCGTTGGATCCAGTCATGGTGCGTGAGGTAGCAGAATTATTTAACCGACTCAATCGCGACAACATCACGATGATGTGTGTGACGCACGACCTGCTGTTCGCCAGACAGATTTCAGACAAGGTCATTTTTCTTGACCAAGGTGTTGTCAAGGCCGAGGATACGATTGAGCACTTAGCTACGAATCATCCAGACGCTAAAGTCAGAGAGTTTTTTGGTCGTGACGGTCATGTAACGTGACTGGAATGGGAGCCTTCGAACGCGATCTACTTGAGCAGTTGCCCTTGATCTTAGCGGGGCTAGAACAAACGCTTAAACTTGCCGTTTTTGCCAGTGTCTCGGGCTTATTGTTCGGTATTGTTGTTTTCTATTTCTCAATCAGTCAACACAAACTCGTTCGTACAGTCGTCAAAGCTTACATTTCATTTTTCATCGGCATGCCGTTGATCGTCTTGTTGTTTTTAATGTATTACGGTCTGCCCCAGTGGGGCATCAAGTGCTCGCCGTTTACCGTCGCTTTGATCGGCTTTACAATGAATATCGCTGCCTATAACGCGGCGTATCTCAGTACGGCGTTCAATGGGTTAGATCGCGCAGAGCTAGAAGCGGCTCGGGCGCAAGGCTTTAGCTCTTTTAAAATCTTTCATCTCATCATTTTGCCTCAGGTATTGAGGCAGTCCATCCCCGCGCTCACGAACCAGTGCATCGGAAACTTGAAAGACAGTTCAGTAGCGTTTTTAATTCAATACACAGAATTTTTTGCCCGTGTGCAAGAGTTAGCGTCGACAAATTTTCAGTTTTTTAAAGCGTACATGTTTGCAGCTGTCGTCTATCTTTGCTTGGTCTCTGTCATTGTTCTAGTCGCTCGACAAATCGAAAAACGATTCTTGATTCCTAGTTAATTCGCCTTTTAACAATACCATCCACACGTCAACAACACGATTAAAACGAAAAGGATACAAAATGTTTAGTAGAAAAATTTTATCCGTAGGCGTTATCTCTGTCCTGTTAGGCATCCTCGCACCCTCTCATGCCCAGGATTTTCCGATTAGACCAATTCGCATCATCGTGCCGTTGGCTGCAGGAGGCGCCACCGATGTGGTTGCACGCTTGATCGCCGACAAACTATCTGAGCAAGTCAAACAACCTGTCATTGTTGAAAATCGCCCTGGCGCACAAGGAATGATCGGCGTCGAGGCCGCAGCACGAACCGCACCCGATGGCTATACACTCGTGTTTGGTTCAAGTACGACCATGGCTGCGATCGCGAGTCTGTATGCCAAACTGCCCTTCGACCCAATCCAAGACTTTGCGGCGGTCGCAAAGGCACTTGATAATGCGTATAACGTACTGCTCGTGCCCACATCGTTGCCCGTCAATAATGTGGCAGAGCTGATCGCTTACGCAAAGGCTAATCCAACAACATTAAATTACGGTGCGGGCACAGCCAGCTCTAGGATTTGTATCGAAATGCTTAAAGTGATGTCGGGCGCAAGTATCACCTTTGTTCCCTACAAAACTTCAACACAGGCGCTCAATGATTTAATGGGTAATCAGGTGCAACTCGTATGCGAGCCAACAGGGTCAGGTATGGCACAAGTCGCCACTGGCAAACTGCGTGCAATCGCGGTAACAGGGCCACAGCGTATCAACGAAGCACCGGGCGTTGCTGCAGTTGCTGAAACGCCCGGATTGAAGGACTACGGTCACTGGTCATGGCTTGCATTTTTTACCAGAGCAGGCACGCCACCGGCTATCATCGACAAATTAAGCGCCGAACTGCTTAAAGCCTTAGCTAACCCAGAGGTGGCAAGCAAGATCAAGAAGTTTGGTTTTGACATCGTGCCCTCTGGCCCCAAAGAACTTGCCGCCTTGCAAAAAGAGGCCGTAGCCAAATACGCAAAAATCATCAAGGACGCTGGAATCACACCCGAGTAACTGTATGCAGCTTTGCGCCAACATGCGCAGTGTCTCGTTTTTTGGCGAGCTCGCACTGGCGCTGTCGCTCGCGAGCCCCGCTCTTTTGCAACTCGGTGGTTTTATTGATGCAGCGAGGGCAACTCACACCC
>CANKOW010000013.1 GCA_947484295.1 Alcaligenaceae bacterium
CCCCTCGATGTCGCCGAACAACAGGTGCAGGCTGCGATCAACGCTGCGAGTAATTTATTGCCACGCGAATTACCGGCGCCGCCTGTCTATAACAAAGTTAATCCGGCAGACGCCGCAGTACTGACCTTGGCAGTGACTTCGCCCACCGTGCCTTTGCCTCAAATCCGCGATCTGGTCGACACCCGCATGGCGCAGAAGATCGCTCAGGTGGCGGGCGTGGGCTTGGTGACCGTAGCGGGTGGGCAGCGGCCTTCAATGCGCATACAGGCCAATCCGCAGGCGTTGGCCGCGTACGGCTTGACGCTTGCGGACGTGCGCGCGGCGATCGTGGGCGCCAATGTTAATCAGCCTAAAGGAACCTTGGATGGCACGGTGCGCTCGACCACCATCAATGCCAATGATCAGCTTAAAAATCCACTTGAGTATATGAACTTGGTGGTGTCTTACAACAACGGCGCACCGCTACGGCTCTCGGACGTTGCCATCGCGGTGACTGAGGCTGAGGATGCGCGTCTCGCCGCGTGGGCTGGCACCGAGCCCGCCATTTTGCTCAATGTACAGCGCCAACCCGGCGCCAACGTGATCGAGGTCGTCGATCGCATACAAAAACTCTTGCCTCAGTTACGTATCGCGTTACCGGCCAACCTCGACGTCAAGGTGATGTCGGATCGCACCCAAACGATTCGCGAGTCGGTGCGTGACGTACAGAACGAACTGTTGCTGGCGATCGGCTTAGTGGTATTGGTGACCTTCGTGTTTTTGCGTACGTTGACTGCGACCTTAATCCCCAGCATTGTCGTACCGCTTTCTTTAGTGGGTACTTTTGGCGTGATGTACCTGATGGGCTTTAGCATCAATAACTTGACCTTAATGGCCTTGACGATTGCCACGGGCTTTGTGGTCGATGATGCGATTGTGATGATTGAAAACATCGCGCGCTACCTTGAGCGCGGCGACACGCCGATGCAAGCGGCTCTTAAGGGCGCAGCGCAAATAGGGTTTACGCTTGTCTCGCTGACGGTGTCTTTGATTGCAGTGCTGATTCCTTTGCTCTTTATGACTGAGGTGGTAGGACGACTCTTCAGAGAGTTTGCAATCACGCTGGCGGTCGCGATATTGCTGTCGCTGCTGATCTCGCTCACCTTGACCCCAATGATGTGCGCGCGTTTCTTGCGCGTAGGAGATCAGCAAAGTGGTGGTTCCGTGGCGCGCTATCTTAGCCAAAAAATTGATGTCATGATCGCAAGCTATGGACGACTATTACAGGTTGTACTGAATCATCAAACGCTCACGTTATTCGTCGCACTCGGTACATTTTTATTAACGGCGGCGCTTTATCTAGCGATTCCAAAAGGATTTTTTCCGGCGCAGGATACGGGGCTGATCCAAATTGTGACGCAGGCGCCGCAAAATCTTTCGTTTGCAGCGATGGCGCTGCGTCAGCAAGAGGCCGTCAACATCCTTATTGAAGATCCTGCCATTGCCACGGTCGCGTCGTTTGTGGGTGTGGATGCCGTGAATGAGACCGTGAACACGGGTCGCCTGCAGGTGTCCTTGCGCCCCCACAGTCAAAGAGACGATCAGGCCTCTGTGGTCATTGAGCGTTTGCAAAAGCGCTTGAGTGCGCTCGCGGGCTTACAGTTTTATTTGCAACCCGTGCAGGACTTAACCGTTGAAGATCGTGTGAGTCGAACGCAATATCAACTGACGCTTGAAAGCGTCGACCCAGCCCTGCTTGCCCATTGGGTGCCTCTGCTGGTCGACCACCTACGCAAGCAGAAGCCTCTCATTGATGTCATTGATGATATGCAAAACGAGGGGCTTAATACCTCTATTCAAATTGATCGCGATGCGGCGGCGCGCGTGGGCGTCTCTGTCGCGGCGATTGACGACGCGTTATACGATGCGTTTGGACAGCGACAAATCTCAACCATCTTCACCCAGTCAAACCAATATCGTGTGGTGCTTGAGACTGCGCCGCAGTTTCGTCGCGACCCGTCAGCCATTGGATCCGTTTATGTCAAAACGACCGAGGGTAAGCCGATTGCCCTGACGAGTTTAGTGACGGTGACCGAAGGGCGTTCTGCGTTGGTGCTCAACCGACTTGATCAGTTTCCGTCGGTGACGATTTCTTTTAATTTAGCGCGCGGGGCCTCGCTGTCTGAGGCCGTGGCCGCGGTGAGTCAGTCGCAACAAGAGATCGGAATGCCGTTGGGTATTCAGCCGCGGTTTCAGGGGGCCGCGCGTGCGTTTGAAGCCTCACTCTCAAGCACGCTATTTTTGATTCTGGCCGCGGTCATCACCATGTACATCGTACTGGGTGTTTTGTACGAGAGCTTTATTCACCCTGTGACGATTTTATCGACCTTGCCGTCGGCCGCGATTGGTGCCTTGCTAGCGTTGACGCTGACGGGTCGCGATCTGGATATGATCGGAATTATCGGGATCATTTTATTGATCGGTATCGTGAAAAAAAATGCAATCATGATGATCGACTTTGCGCTTGAGGCTGAGCGTAAGCACAAGCTGTCGGCGCGCGAAGCAATTGAACAGGCTGCGCTCTTACGGTTTCGCCCCATCTTGATGACAACCTTGGCAGCGTTATTTGGTGCCGTGCCTTTAATGCTCTCAACTGGCACCGGCGCCGAGCTTAGACAGCCTCTTGGCCTGGTGATGGTAGGGGGTCTGCTCGTGAGTCAGGTGTTGACGCTGTTCACCACGCCCGTCATCTACTTGTTTTTTGACCGGCTGTTTGTCGGCCACCGCACCGGTGCCAGTGCAAGCGATCGCGCATCATGAGTCTGTCTGGCCTCTTTATCGTACGCCCTGTTGCCACGATATTGATTTGGCTTGGAGTGGTCTTGGCGGGTTGGCTGGCGCATAGTTTGCTGCCGATCGCACCCTTGCCGCAGATCGAGTTTCCGGTGATCGGTGTGCGTGCGCAGATGCCTGGCGCGAGCCCAGAAGTGATGGCGGCAACCGTGGCAACGCCCCTTGAGCGCTCACTCGGTACGATTGCTGGGGTCTCTGAAATGACGTCGCGCAGTACCACGGGTCAAACGCGAATTACCTTGCAGTTCGATTTGAGTCGCGATATCAACAGCGCAGCGACTGATGTGCAAGGCGCAATCAACGCCGCGCGCGCGATGATGCCGAGCGGCTTGCGCAGCAATCCGTCATACAACAAGGCGAATCCAGCTTCTGCACCGATCATCACACTGGCTTTGACCTCTGACTCTTTGTCGCAGGGGCAGCTATATGACATTGCCTCGACGACGGTACAGCAAAAGCTTTCGCAAGTTGAGGGCGTGGGCGAAGTGCAGATTGGCGGAAGTACTTTGCCGGCAGTACGCATCGATCTAGATCCCGACGCACTGGCGCAGGCGGGGGTGTCGCTTGAAACCGTACGCGCAGCGATTGCCGCGGCAAACTCTACCCGACCCAAAGGGGTGCTAGAAAATGAAATGTATCGTTGGCAGATTACCGCTAACGATCAACTTTGGAAGGCTGCAGAGTATCGACCCCTGATTGTGGCTTGGCGCAAGGGTGCACCCGTGCGCTTGGCAGAGATTGCGCAGGTCGAAGACTCGGTTGAGGATACTTTTAATATTGGCTATTTCAATTCTAAGCAAGCAGTCTTGGTCTTGGTACGCAGCCAGGCAAAGGCCAATATCATTCAAACGGTGGATCAGATTCGGGCAGATTTGCCTCTGCTGCGCGCCATGTTGCCAGCCGATGTGACGGTATCGGTTGCGCAAGACCGCACCCCGAGCATCCGGGCGTCTGTGCTTGAGGCTGAAAAAACCTTGTTGATTGCCATTGGTCTGGTGATGATGGTGGTCTTGGTGTTCTTGCGTAATGTACGCGCAGCCTTTATCCCGACGATTGCAGTGCCTGTTTCGCTGATCGGTACCTTTGGCGTGATGTACTTGTGCGGTTACTCGTTAAATACCATGTCGTTGATGGCACTGATTGTGGCGACTGGGTTTGTAGTCGATGATGCGATCGTTGTGGTTGAAAATATTATGCGGCACGTCGAGCGCGGTGAGTCGATTCAACGGGCGGCCTTACGCGGTACCAAAGAGGTAGGTTTTACGGTCTTGTCGATGAGCATCTCGTTGATTGCGGTATTTATCCCGATCTTGTTGATGGGCGGATTGCCCGGCCGGTTGTTTCGTGAGTTCGCCGTGACCTTGTCGGCGGCAATAT
The DNA here is from genome assembly GCA_947484295.1 of Alcaligenaceae bacterium. Classification (GTDB taxonomy): domain Bacteria; phylum Pseudomonadota; class Gammaproteobacteria; order Burkholderiales; family Burkholderiaceae_B; genus Zwartia. The sequence continues at coordinate 4,210 of CANKOW010000013.1, forward strand.
TGATTTCAATGTTGGTGTCGTTGACGCTGACCCCGATGATGGCGGCGCACTTGCTCAAGCGACCTGCCAAAGACACACTCGCAAACCGACGGCCCAATATTATTTCACGTGGTATTCAAGCGGTTATTGATTTAACGGTGACTGGCTACGGACGCTCTTTGCACTGGGCCCTGCGTCACGGTCGTTTGATGATGCTGCTGTTGGCGGCAACGGTCGGTTTAAATTTTTATCTGTATGGCGTCGTGCCAAAAGGCTTTTTTCCACAGCAAGATACCGGCATGATGTTGGGTTTTTTTTCAACGGATGACGGTACCTCGTTTGAGTCGATGAAGCCCAAGTTAGATCGTTTCAGACAGGTGCTGTTGCGCGACCCCGCAATCAGCACGGTGACGGCCTACGCCAGCGGACGGGGTGGCAGCAATAGCAGTTTTCTGGCCGTGCAGCTAAAGCCTTTTGCTGAGCGAAAAATTTCGGTCAGAGAGGTCATTTCACGGTTGCGGCCTCAGCTTGCGGGGATCCCGGGCGCGCGTTTATTTTTAATGGCGCAACAAGACATCAGGATTGGTGGTCGACAGAGCAGCTCGGCGTTTCAATATACGTTGATGGCCACCGAGCTGGCTGACTTAAAAGACTGGATGCCTAAGGTACAGCAAGCACTTGCGAGCTTGCCCGAGTTGATCGACGTGGATACCGACGTTGAAGACCGAGGCCGACAAGTGTCGTTGCAGATTGATCGCGATGCGGCGCAACGCTTGGGCGTGCCGATGGCGAGTATCTCTGCCGTGTTGAATAATTCTTTTAGTCAGCGGCAGATCTCGGTGATGTACGGCGAGCGCAATCAATACCGTGTTGTGATGGGTGTTGCACCGCGCCACGCGCAAGATCCTGAGTCGTTACGTGATGTTTATGTTCTGAGTCAAACCGGCCAGCGGGTGCCCTTAATGGCTGTGGCAAAGTTTGAGATCAACAATGCGCCGTTAAGTGTGCGACATCAAGGCTTGTCGGCGGCCGATACGATTTCGTTTGATGTGGCGCCCGGGATATCACTGGGGCAAGCCAATGCCGCGATTGACCAGGCGATTGCCGGCATTAATTTGCCAAGCGACAAAATTCAGGCAGGTTTTCAAGGTACGGCCAAAGCCATGCAGAGCGCGCTGGCTAATCAACCCTGGCTGATTCTTGCGGCTCTCGTCACCATGTACATTGTTTTAGGTATTCTTTACGAGAGTACGATTCATCCCTTGACTATTTTGTCGACACTGCCCTCGGCAGGGGTTGGGGCGTTACTCGCATTATTATTGATGAAAACTGAATTTACGTTGATCGCCTTGATTGGTGTTTTTTTGTTAATTGGGATTGTCAAAAAGAACGCGATCATGATGGTGGATTTTGCCATCGAGGCACAGCGTAAATTAGGCTTGTCGCCCAAAAAGGCGATTCACCAGGCCTGTATGACGCGTTTTAGACCGATTCTGATGACGACCTGTGCAGCAATTTTTGGTGCCATGCCTCTGGTATTTGCTTCGGGGGCTGGGGTCGAGATGCGTCAACCTCTAGGCATTACGATCTTAGGCGGTCTGTTGGTGAGTCAGTTGTTGACGCTCTACACCACGCCTGTGGTTTACTTGTACCTTGACCGATTTCGGCTATGGCTGTTAACCAAGCCTTGGTCTAGCGCCAAACCTGTCGTGTTGCCTAAGGGCGCTTGAAGATGATTGACTGCTCTCGTATGTGCAAGGCTTGGTATGTGCTGCGCGTGATGCGTGCCGCGTTGCTGCTTGGCGCGCTCAGCCAATTGGCGTCTTGCATGGTGGGCCCCGATTACGTGCGCCCCTCGGTAGACGTTGGCGTGCAATTTAAAGAGACGCCTGGCTGGAAGCCAGCCCAGCCACAGCTTGCCGACGCGCCTGGCGGCGCCTGGTGGCAGATGTACAACGATGCCACGCTCAATCAGCTCATGCAAGAGCTCAATGTCGCCAACCAAAATATTGCCCAAGCCGAGGCACGCTTCAGGCAGGCAGTAGCCTTGACGCAGGGCGCGCGCGCGCCCTTGCTGCCCACCTTGTCGGCTACGGGAGGTGCCACGCGCGCGGGGGGCTCGGCTACCGGCCTGGGCGGGGTGGTTAACAGCACCTCGATTAGCACCTATAGTGCCAATGCGCTGGCGAGCTGGCAAATAGATATCTGGGGTAGTGTGCGTCGCAATATTGAATCGACTGACGCAACCGAGCTAGCGCTTGCGGCCGAGGTTACTGGGGCGAGGTTGACTGCGCAAACCACGATGAGCCTCGCCTACACACAGGTGCGCGTATTAGACGAGCAAAAGCGGCTACTACAGGCAACGGTGGCGTCTTACGGGCGTGCGTTGAAACTCACTGAAAATCGTTATAAGGCTGGGATTTCGGGTCAGGCCGACGTGGCGGTGGCCCGAACGCAACTCGAAAGCACCCGCGCCCAGTTGATTGATCTTGAGCAGCAAAGGGCCATCGCTGAAAATGCAGTCGCCGTGCTGCTGGGCCGTGCGCCCTCAAGCTTTTCGATAGCAGTGCAACCTGTGTCACTTGTGCCGCCTAAGGTTCCGGCTGGTTTGCCCTCTGAATTGCTTGAGCGTCGTCCTGATATTTCGGCGGCCGAGCGACGTGTTGCCTCGGCGAACGCCTTGATCGGTGTTGCCACGGCGGCGTGGTTTCCAAGCCTGACGTTAAACGCCAATACAGGTTTTCGCAGCAATGACTTTACGCAATGGTTTAGCGCACCCGCTCAGTTCTGGTCGCTAGGCCCTCAATTGGCTGCCTTGATTTTTGACGGTGGTGCGCGGCAAGCGCAGATTTCTCAGGCGCGGGCGCAGTTTGATGTGCAGACGGCGATCTACCGCCAAACCGTTTTAAATGCTTTGCAAGAAGTTGAAAACGCCATGATTCAGATGCGCGTGTTTGAACAAGAAGATGCGGTGCAGCGTCTGGCGGTTGAGGCCGCTCGCTTGTCGCTCAGGTTGGCCCGTAATCAATACGATCAAGGCTTGATTGATTATTTGAGTGTGGCGGTGCTTGAAGCAACCGCCTTGAACAACGAACGCACTTACATTACCTTGGTTGGCAATCGCTTTGCGGCTAGTCTGCGCCTCATCGCGGCGCTTGGCGGTGGCTGGTCGACGCAAGAACTGAAGCGCGTAGACGACTCAGGTAATCCAAGCGCGAATCCCAGCAAAACCGTGCCCACCAACCGACCTGACTAGGTCAAGGGTCTCGGCCGATTGGCCACCTAGCGCGTAGACCGGAAGCCCGGCTTGCGCATTGAGTTCGGCAAAGCTCGCCCATCCCATGCCGGGTACACCCGGATGCGAGGGTGTGGGTAAAACGGGGCCTAGCACGGCAAAATCGGCATTGAGTGCCCGCGCTTGCCCGAGCTCTGCAAGGTTGTGTGTCGAAACCCCTAGCAGCGAACCCTCAGCAAGGGCAGGGCGCGTCGACAGGCTGGTAGCGTCAGTTGAGCGCAGGTGCACGCCATCGGCTAGTGCCCACCATTCGCTTGGATGGATACTGTTGACGAGTACGCGAGCGCCCGCAGCGCGACAGCGCGCGATGACGGTGACGAGTGCTTGTTGTAAATCCGGGGCTGAAACGCCGCCGGGCCAATTGGGCTCGCGCCATTGCAATAAGCGTAAGCCTGCGGCTAGATTTTTGTCTACACGCTGCAAAAAGCTTGCCAGATGTTCGGGCGCACCAAGCGCAGAAATCGCGTAGACCGCAGGCAACTGCAGCCAGCGCAGCGGTGGGTAGGTCGCAGGGAGTAATTGCGGTTGCTCGTGTGCGTAACGCAAATCGACCCAACGCAACTCTTGTCCCTCTAAGCCCTTGGGCTCACCGTTCCAACCGGTCACCCGACAAAAGGCGAGCCGCACGGTGGTGGTGGGGTACGCGTGTACATAAGTGACCCAGGTGGTTGCGGCCGTGACCTTAATGCCAAGCTCTTCGTGAAGCTCGCGCGCAAGTGCCTGTAAAACGCTTTCACCGGGTTCGAGCTTGCCGCCCGGAAGCTCCCACCAGCCGGGCCAGGGTTTGTCTGCAGGTCGGTTGCCTAACAGCACGGTGCCATCGGGGCGCAGCAGCACCCCAACAGCGACATCAATTATTTTGTCAGGCATAGCGCGCAGACCAGTCGCGCGCAAAGTGCCAAGCGACGCGACCCGAGCGTGAGCCGCGTTCAAGCGCCCACTGCAAGGCCTCGGTACGTGCTTTGGCGATGCTGGCTTCTGAGCAGCCTAAGGTGCGCAACCAGTGCGACACGATATCCAGATAATCGTCTTGTTTGAAGGGGTAGAACGATAGCCACAGGCCAAAGCGCTCAGACAGCGAAATCTTTTCTTCAACGGTTTCGCCCGGGTGGACTTCGCCGTCGGCTTGATGCTTCGCCTGTAAGTTTTCGCTCATGTACTCTGGCATCAGATGACGGCGGTTTGAAGTGGCATAGATCAGTACATTGGTGCCGGCCGAGGCAGCCGAACCATCCAGGACTGACTTCAGTGCCTTGTACCCAGATTCGCCCTCTTCGAAGGATAAATCGTCACAGAAAACGATAAATTTTTCGGGACGATCGGCGACTAAATCTACGATGTCTGCCAAGTCGGCCAGGTCGCTTTTATCGACTTCAATTAATCGCAAACCTTTTGCGGCGTAACTCGCTAGCATGGCTTTGACTAACGAGCTTTTACCTGTGCCGCGCGCCCCAGTCATCAAGACATTGTTGGCAGGCTTGCCTTCAATAAAGTGACGGGTATTGCGATCAATGATGCCTTTCTGGCGCTCGATGTGTTGCAGGTCAGTTGTGTTGATTAACGCGACATGAGCGATCGCGTCGAGCCAACCGTGCGAAGAGCCGCGTTTGCGCCACCGAAAGGCCACCGCTTTCCAGTCGGTTGGTGGAGGCGTGGGCGGCAGCCAGGCTTCAAGTTGTGCCAGCACGCGTAAGGCGCGTGACAATAGCTCGGCTGTTTCTGGGCCGTTTGATAAATTAGCGTTGCTCATTAGGATCTGTAATCTGCGTTGATGCTGACGTACTCGTGTGAGAAGTCGCAGGTGTAAACGGTTTGTGCGATCGCACCGCGACCCAGCGCGATGCGTACCAAGATTTCGGGTTCTTGCATCACGCGTTGGCCGTCGGCTTCTTGGTAGTTAGGATTGCGTTCACCTTTGTCGGCAACCAGTACATCGCCTAGCCATAGTTTTACGCCACGCACATCTAAGTCAAGAATGCCAGCGTAGCCAATCGCAGCCAGAATGCGTCCCAAATTTGGATCGCTGGCAAAGAAGGCCGTTTTAACCAGAGGTGAGTGCGCTACGGCATAGGCCACCAGCAACGCCTCATCCACAGTGTTGGCTTGTTCGACTTGAATCGTCATGAACTTGGTGGCGCCTTCAGCATCGCGTACGATTTTTTGTGCCAAATCAATTGCTGCAACAGATAAGGCAGCCTTCAGCGCGGCATAGTGCGGATGCGTCACGCTGTCAACGAGTAGCCCGCTTTTACTGGTTGCCATGACAATGAAGGAATCATTGGTTGAGGTATCGCCATCTACCGTGATTCGGTTAAACGAGACATCGGCCAGTTCGCGCGCCAGTTGCGTCATCAGCGGCTGTGCAATACCGGCGTCGGTGGCCAGGTAGCTCAACATGGTGGCCATGTTGGGCCGAATCATGCCCGCGCCTTTACTGATACCGGTAATCGTGATGGTCTTGTCGCCGATGTTGACACGTTGCGAGTAAATTTTTGGCAAGGTGTCGGTGGTCATGATGCCGTGCGCGGCTGACACCCAGTTGTTTGCCGTTAAGTTTTTAATCGCGGCGGGTAACCCTGCTTTGATCCGATCAACCGGTAAAGGCTCAAGAATGACCCCAGTTGAAAACGGCAAGATTTGAGCGCTGGTTAAGCCCAACAAGCTGGCGAGCGCGTCGCAGGTTTCGTTGGCGGCTTTGAGGCCGGGTTCGCCGGTGCCCGCATTGGCGTTGCCGGTGTTGATCACCAACGCGCGGATGGCGTGTGCGCCAGCCAGGTGCGCTTGACATACCAGCACTGGCGCCGCACAGAACCGATTGCGGGTAAACACGCCACCGACACTGGTACCCTCGCTTAAGCGAAAGACGGTCAGGTCGCGCCGATCAGCTTTGCGAATGCCGGCTTCGGTGACGCCGATTTCAATACCGGCAACAGGGTAAACAGCGTCGTCAGACGGGATATACAGGTTAACGGCCATGGCGGATTAGGGACAAAAAGGTGGATGATGCGTGATTATCGCTTTTTTTTTAAAATGGGCAGCGGCCGCCAGGGCTACCAACGATTGGCGGGCTAAGCCAGAGGTGTGCTTGGGTCAGCTGGCGGCCTTCGGCCGCAACTTGGGCGTTTGGCGGTTGACCGCTCTAGCTAGGCCACGCACGTTATTTAGGCGGGCCACCTCAATCTAGCAAGCGCAACAATTTTTGCAAGAGCAGGCTGTCAGGCTGATTCAAATGCAGTACCAAGTCAAAGTGATTGGTGTCGGGCATATCGACGTATTCGCCTTTAAATCCTTTGGCTTTCCAGGTAGCAAGAAAATCTTGAGATTGTTGCTTGAAGGCCGCCGTTTCATTGCTGCCATAGCTCACAATGAGCGGCGGGCCGTTGTCGGGCAATTCAAAGAGCGGGCTGTTGCGCCGAGCGTCTTCGGGGCTCAGGTGCATCCATTCGTTGATGTGGGTGTTTACCAGAGGGGTGATGTCATAGAGGCCGCTGAGCAGCACGGCGCCAGCGAGCCCGCTTGCGTCAAAGCCATAGGCCTCTTGCCAGCCGTGAGCAAGCACCATGCCACCTAGATGCCCGCCGGCCGAACTGCCAGAAATGATCAGTTTTTGACCATCGCCATGGTAGTGTCCGATATTGCTTTGCACCCAAGCCATCGCCCGGCGCGTCTGATCCACGATCCGATCCAGGCTGAAAGCCGGTGCCAACGAGTAGTTCACTGCAACGACAGTCATCCCAGCTGCTGTCAGGGCGGGCGCCATAAAGCTCGAGTCGTCTTTAGAAAGTAGGCGCCAGTAGCCGCCATGGAGGTAGATAAAAACCGGGGCCCGTGGATTGTGTTGCGCAAAAAAAATATCCAAGGTTTCGTCTGGGTGCTCGCCGTAAGAGACGTTCAGTGCGCAGGGTAGGCTTGACCGAGCCTGAGCACTCAGCGCTGCGTAATCACGCAGCATAGGCGCAATATCAGGCACCGTTGCCCGCGCGTTGTACTGCAGGTCTAATTCTTCCTGCGCGGGCGTTGGTGTTGCACCGTTTATCGTGGTCATTTTGTGCGTTGAGCCCTAAAAAGTGCACCAAAGCGCTTATTTTGAGGGTAAAAGTTTGTCGTGGCAAAATATTTCTCACCTGCTACTATTTGACGCTAATAATTATCGCGCCCAGGAGGCTCCTCATGCATCTGTTTAAAAACCTCGTTGCAGCGGCTTTATTCTTGCCAGCCATTGCACTTGCACAAACCCCGATCAAAGTCGGTATTGCGAACGATTTATCGGGTCCGTTTGCGGCACTGGGTGCCGAAGCGCGCGATGGCTTTAATCTTGCGATCAAGCAGCTTGGCAACAAGTTAGGCGGGCAGCCCGCCGAGTTTATTCAGACCGACATGGGTGGTAACCCAGATCAGGCGCGGCAGTTGGTCACCCGTTATATTCAACGCGACAAAATCGATTTCTTCACAGGCCCAATCGGTTCAAACGTGGCTTTAGCGGTTGGCCCAGCGTTATTCGCGGCCAAGGTCCCTTACCTTTCAAATAATCCCGGCCCAAGCCAGTTTGCCGGCGCGCAGTGTAACGACTACTGGTTTGGCGTGTCATACCAAAATGATGCTTTTCATGAGGCGGCAGGTAAAGTTGCAGCCGACCGTGGCTTTAAAAAAATGGTCATCTTGGCACCTGATTATCCGGCAGGCAAAGATGCCTTAAATGGTTTTAAGCGTGGTTACAAACTTGCGCCAAACCAAGAGGTTTATACCAAGCTCGGGCAGATTGATTACGCTGCTGAGCTGGCGCAGATTCGTGATGCCAAGCCAGATGCGATTTACATTTTCTTGCCGGGCGGGATGGGCATTAATTTTGTGAAGCAGTTTGTCTCGGCGGGCTTAAACAAAAGCGTGAAGCTCGTAGGCCCTGGGTTTTCAGCAGATGAAGACGTGATTCAGGCCGTGGGTGAACCCTTGATCGGGATGTTTAACACCGCTCAATGGGCGCACGACTTAGACAATGCGCAAAACAAAAAATTTGTCGAGGCGTTTCGTAAAGAATATAACAATCGCTACCCTGCTGTGTATGCCGCTCAAGCTTACGACACCATCATGGCAATCGATGCTGCAGTCAAGGCGACGGGTGGCAAAGTGGCCGATCGTGAAGCTGTGATTGCTGCCTTGAAAAAAGCTGACTTTTCATCGGTGCGCGGCCCCTTTAAGTATGGTGTCAATAACTTTCCGATTCAGCCCCTTTATGTCCGGGTGGTCGAGAAGGGCGCGGATGGCCGCATCACCAATAAGTTAGTCGGTAAAGTGTTTGATTCGTACCAAGACGTTTACGTGGGCGAATGCAAAAAGTAAGTTGCTTGGTTCGGCAAAAGGTACCTCGATGAGCGGCACACTGATTGCCGAGCAATTGCTTAATGGCTTGCAGTTTGGCTTGATGCTGTTTTTGATTGCGGCAGGTCTGACGCTGGTGTTTGGGATTTTAGATATCTTGAACGTCGCGCATGGCTCGCTGTATATGGCGGGTGCCTACGTCGCCGCGCAAACCATGCAAGTGACGGGCTCGTTTGTGGCTGCCGTGCTGATGGCGGCAGTCATCACCGGCTTGGTTGGCCTGGTGCTTGAGTTGCTGTTAGTGCGCAAGTTGGTGGTGCGCGATCATCTGGCGCAAGTGCTTGGTACCTTCGCGGTGATTTTGATTGCGAATGACGTTGTCAAAATAATCTGGGGTCCAGCCCCCATCATGATGAATATGCCCTCTTCGCTCGCCGGGCCCGTGAGCCTGTTACCTGATTTTCTTTACCCCGCTTATCGCTTGCTCATTATTGCCGTGGGTTTAGCGGTGGCGCTTGGGTTGTATCTGTTTGTGACCCGAACACGTGCCGGTGTGTTGGTGCGGGCTGGCGCGTCTAACCGACAAATGGCAACTCTGATGGGCGTGCGCGTGCCTTTGCTATTTATGGGCGTGTTTGTATTGGGGGCGGTATTGGCCGCCTTGGCAGGTGCCCTGCTGGGGCCGATCACGGCCATCCAGGCAGGCATGGGTGAGCAAATCCTGATCTTAGTCTTGGTGTGTATTGTGATTGGCGGCATTGGTTCGATGCGCGGCGCGTTTGTGGGCGCTTTGCTTGTGGGTTTTGTTGACACCGCCGGCCGGGCTTTTTTGCCCACTTTACTCAAACTGTTTTTTTCTCCAGCGGTCGCCTCAAGTGTGGGTCCCACGCTCGCAGCGATTTCGATTTATATCTTGATGGCAGTGGTGCTGGTGTTTAGGCCGGCGGGTTTGTTTCCGGCGCGTGGCTGATGAATAAGTACTTAAGCTCCGCTTGGTTGCCTCTCGGATGCTTGCTTTTGCTGGTGCTGTTTCCGTTAATTGCACCTATGTTTGATCTTGGTTTTTATGTCTCGTTTGTGCGGCGCGTCTTGATCTACGCCTTGGTCGCAAGTAGTTTGAATTTTATTTTGGGTTATGGCGGCATGGTGGCGTTGGGTCATGCGGCTTTTTTTGGCGCCGGCGCCTACGTGGTGGCGATCTTATCTGCGCAGGGCTATAGCCAGGCGATCCTTGTTTGGCCCTTGGCGATGCTAGTGGCGGGGGCCTTAGCCTTGTTGATTGGCGCGATTTCGCTGCGCACCCGCGGTGTGTATTTCATCATGATCACGCTGGCCTTTGCGCAGATGGTCTTTTATCTCTTTATTTCATTGCGTCAGTATGGTGGCGAAGATGGCATCAACCTTTCGGCACCGTCCACCTTACCCACTTTGAACTTGAGCAACGATACGCAGTTTTATTATTTAGTCTTAGGTATCGTCGCCGCATCCCTGTGGCTGATGCACTGTATGGTGAACGCGCGGTTTGGGCGGGCGCTGCAAGGGATTCGCGAAAACGAAACGCGCATGCAAGCGCTGGGTTATCCGGTATTGCAAATCAAGTTAGTGGCCTTTGTATTTGCTGGCGCGTTGGCGGGCTTGGCGGGTGCCTTGCTGGCCAACCATAATTTATTCGTGTCCCCAAGTTTGATGCACTGGACAGCCTCAGCCAATCTCATCATTATGGTCATTGTGGGTGGTATCGGTTTGCGTTTTGGGGGTGTGGTCGGTGCAGCAGTGATGTTGCTACTTGAAGAGTTTTTGCGGCTCTATACCGAGTATTGGCATTTGCCAATGGGTGTTTTGCTCTTGGTCATTGTGTTGTTCGCCCCACGCGGTGTGGCGGGTGTCTTTTTGCTGCGCTCGACATGAACACGAGGTCTGAGATTTCGCCCGCGCTTGTCGCGACTCAACTCTCTAAGCGCTACGGCGCTTTGCAGGCCTGCGATCAGGTTTCACTGACCGTGTTGCCAGGCGAGATTCATGGATTAATCGGGCCGAACGGTGCGGGTAAATCGACGTTGATCAATGTCTTGTCTGGTGCCGCAGCGGCTGATAGTGGCAGTCTGTTGATCAACGGACGCGACGTGACGCGTGCTTCTGAGCAACAACGTGTGGCCGCGGGTTTGTCGCGCTCGTATCAAATTACAAATATTTTTCAAACAAGTACGGTGATGGATAACTTGTTGTTGGCTGTGCAAGCGCAGCAGGGTACTCAGTTTAGTTTTTTGCGCTCACGCGCACGTGACACGGCTTTGCGCCAAGCTGCACAAGACTTAGCGCACGAGTGTTCAATTGACCTATCTTTATGGGATTTGCCTGCCGGCACGTTGCCGCATGGCGAGCAACGCAAGCTTGAGTTTGCGTTGGCGTGGGCCGCACGCCCTGCGGTCTTGCTCTTGGATGAGCCCATGGCAGGCATGGGACCTGATGAAACCCTGCGCCTGACCCAATTGATTGAGTCATTACGTGGCCGTGCAGCGATGCTTTTGGTTGAACACGATATGCAAGCTGTGTTTCGCCTGGCCGATCGTATTTCAGTGCTGGTGTATGGCCGTGTCATCGCGACGGGTACACCTGACGAGATTCGTGCGAATGATGCGGTACGGCAAGCTTACCTCGGCGACGAGGGCGCGCCGGAGACCCTAAGATGCTGAGCATTAAAAATATTCAAAGCGGCTATGGCCTAAGCCAGGTCCTGTTTGACGTCTCGCTTGAGATTGCTGTGGGTGAAGTGGTCGCTGTATTGGGGCGCAATGGGATGGGCAAATCGACGCTCGTACGGACTCTCTTCGGTCAACTTGTTTTGCAGGCGGGGTCGTTGCAAGTCGATGGGCAAGACATTGCCGGTTGGTCTACCGATCGGATCGCGCGTTTAGGGTTGGCGATTGTCCCCGAAGGGCGACAGTGTTTTCCTAACCTGACTGTACGCGAACATTTAACGGCCTTTGCTGCGCAACGCAATGCCGCTTCGGTGCAGCAGTGGGATGCCGAACGTGTCTTTGCGATGTTTCCGCGCTTGCGTGAACGCGCGGGTAATATGGGCAATCAGCTCTCGGGCGGTGAGCAGCAAATGTTGGCGATTGGCCGCGCGTTGGTGACCAATCCGCGTTTGCTCGTGCTGGACGAGGCGACAGAAGGCTTAGCGCCCTTAGTGCGCGAAGAGATCTGGCAGTGCCTGGCGCGTTTGCGGCAAGAAGGGCAAACGATCTTGGTGATTGATAAGTATGTCGAACGCTTGATTAAACTCGCCGACCGCCACGTGATCCTTGAGCGCGGCCGTGTGGTGTGGCAAGGCACTTCGGCCGCGTTAAACGCAGACCGTGCCCTGTGGACACGGTATCTTGGTGTTTGAGCTGAATTCACTTCAGGCAAGAGTGTAAAGCGTCCGCTGCTGAAGTTAATCGTTTTAGAAACCAATACGTCGTGCTGTGATCGTCACGCCCAATGCGCAGTGCGACCACCTTTGCGGCCAATGCACAGCCGTGTCTCTATCACGCTAGCTTCGCAAACACTCGATCAGCGGCAGCCACGGTGGCGGCGATGACGTCATCCGTGTGTTTGGCTGAGACAAAGCCTGCCTCGTACGCCGATGGTGCAAAATACACACCCTCGCCGAGCATGGCATGAAAAAATACTTTGAACATGTCGATGTTGCTGGCTGAGACTTCAGCGAGGGTGGTCGGGACGGTGTTTGAAAAGTACATGCCAAACATGCCGCCTTCTGAGTCGGCGCAAAAGGCAATGCCATGCTTACGTGCGGCGGCGGTTAAACCCTCTGTCAGCTTGCGCGTGCGTGCTGCAAGGTCTTCATAGAAGCCAGGTTTGCTCAGCAATTTAAGCGTGGTGATACCCGCTGCAACGGCAACCGGGTTGCCCGATAAGGTGCCGGCTTGATAGACGCCACCAAGAGGTGCAATGTTTTTCATGATCGCAGCGCTGGCACCGAACGCGCCAATGGGCATGCCGCCGCCAATCACCTTGGCCAAGGTGGTGATGTCGGGTTTGATACCCGTTAAGCCTTGCACGCCTTGTGGTCCTACGCGAAAGCCCGTCATGACTTCATCAAAAATCAGCAATGCGCCATGTGCGGTGCATTCGCTGCGCAGAGTTTCAAGAAAGCCTGCAATCGGCTTGATTAGATTCATGTTGCCAGCCATCGGCTCAACGATGATGCAGGCAATCTCTTTGCCATGCGTCGCAAAGGCGGCTTTGACGCCAGCGATGTCGTTGTAATCCAGCACAATGGTATGGGCGACAAATTCGGGTGGTACCCCGGCAGAAGTCGGATCGCCACCAGCGGTGAGCAAGCCAGAGCCCGCCTTGACCAGGAGGCTGTCTGCATGGCCGTGGTAACAGCCTTCAAACTTGATAATCTTGCTGCGGCCGGTGGCGCCACGCGCCAGACGAATCGCCGTCATGGTGGCTTCGGTGCCCGAGCTGACTAAACGTACCTGCTCGAAAGAGGGCATGCGAGCAATCAGCATTTCGGCGATTTCAATCTCAGCTTCGGTGGGGGCGCCATACGACAAGCCGTGAACCGCTGCATCTTGTACCGCCTTGACGACGTCAGGATGCGCGTGACCTAGGATGGCTGGCCCCCATGAGCCGATGTAATCTATGTAACGTTTGTCTTCGGCATCCCAAAAATAAGGGCCTTGGGCGCGCGCGACAAAACGTGGTGTGCCGCCGACCGAGCGAAAAGCGCGCACGGGTGAATTGACGCCGCCAGGGATGCTGCGACAGGCGCGTTCAAAAAGTTCAGCGTTGCGAGACATTGAAATAGATCCGCCTAAACAAGAGAAGAAAAGGGTTGCGAGAGCACGCGGGCCGCGGCTTCGATATCGGGTGCCATAAACAAACTGCCGATGACGGCGATTGAGTCGGCACCGGCCAGCGCTAAGGCTTGCGCGTGTTGCGGGCCGATACCGCCGATAGCGACCACGGCAGGCCGCGGGCTGACATACTGTGCGCACAGGGTGCGACCCTCGCCCAAGACCGATAGCGGTGCTGGCGGTGCAAGGGGCTTGGTTTGCGAGGCATACATTGCCCCAAAGGCGATATAGGCGACGTCATACTGCAGCAGCTCTTGCGCAAGCTGTGGTTTGGCGTAACACGACACGCCCAACAGCATGTCGGGACCAATCTCGTTGCGCACCATCGCAACGGGGTCGTCGTGCTGCCCAAGGTGGATTCCATCGGTCTTTAACTCAAGCGCTAAGCGCCAGTCATCGTTGATGAAAAAGGTGACGCCGAGTTCGCGGCACAGTGTTGCGAGGCCTTGCGCTAACTCTTTGCGCAGGCCGCGATCGGGCGATTTATGCCGAAATTGCAGAGCACGCATGCCGCCGCGGGCAGCGGCACGTATGGCCTGCTCTAGTGTGTGGGCGTCGTTCCATTCGGGCGTTACGCCATACAGCCCAGAAGGAAACCGTAGTGCCTTGTTTGTTGTGTGCAGAGCGTTCATGGTTTAAGCCCCAAGAGCAAGACGGCGGGCGATACGGTTGCCCATGCCCGGTTGAAACGATTGCGCGGCTGCGCGCTCGGCATGGGTACAGGCCTGTCGGGCAGCCTCGGGCACTTCTAGGCCTTGAGCCAGCAGGGTGGCCAGCGCTGTCGCGATCAGTCCTCCGGTGTCTCGCAGCCGCTCTGGCGGGGCAATCCAAGGCCAGGTAATGGTTTCGTTTTGTGGACCGACCAAAGTATTGACCTGGTGCCCTGGGCGTTGTTGATGACCGATCACCAGCACCCAGCCCGCACCGATTGCTTGCAAGGCTTGTGGCCCTGTCGTTTGCCCCGAGGCCTCGAGCAACTCATCGGTTACCCACTGGGCCAGACGTTTGCCATCCACCACCACGACGTGCGCCTGCGGCACAAGTAGTTCAATCACCGCACCAATCAGGTCTTCGACTTCGTCTTCGTCTTCAGAGACCTCTTCGGTGTCGATTTCTTGTTGCCCGAGGTGCAAGACCAACGGCACTTGACTGTAATCTGCGGCAATCTGTGCGACTGCGCTGGCAGCCTCGACAGACGAAAGTTGTCCTACTTTGATCGCTAGCACGGGGATATCTTCAAGTAGGCAGCGCGCCTGATCGTCAATTTGTTCGGCTGGGCAAGGCAGAACCGCCTCGGTTTCGGCACTGTCTTGGATCGTCACCGCGGTCAGGGTGGTCAAGGCGTGTCCGCCCAACGCCGCACAGGTAATAGCATCGGCCGGCAGCCCATCTGAGCCGGTGGGGTCAAAAGGGCCAAAGATCAGAACAATCGAGGTCAAATTTGGTGGATTCATGTCAAAAAGGCAGGCAATAAACAGACAGCGAGTGGTTGGTTTCGGTAAGATTGACCCCATTGTAAAAGAACAACTGTGTTTGCTCCCTGTTATTGATGACGAACGGGGCTTAATTTAAAGAGAGAGCTATGCGTACTTGGATGTGTTTAATTTGCGGTTGGATCTATGACGAGGAGTCTGGCTTGCCCGAAGAGGGTATTGCTGCGGGTACCAAGTGGGAAGATGTCCCGCCGAACTGGGTGTGTCCAGAATGTGGCGCGCGTAAAGAAGATTTTGAAATGATGGAAGTCTAAGTATTTTTTAAAAAGGCACGCATTGATGATACAAGACCCAAAAATCACTCAAGAGACACCGCCAGAGTTTGCCATTGACCTGTCCAACCAGTTTTTAATGGCCATGCCGGGTATGGTAACGGGCGAGTTGGCTGGGACCGTGATCTACGTGTGTGAGCATGGTCCTAGGGGGGCTTTGGGCCTAGTCATTAATCGCCCGACCGACTTGTCATTAAGTAGTCTGCTCGAAAAAATCGATCTCAAGCTTGAAATTACTCCGTTTCAGACGAACACGGTTTTTTTTGGTGGTCCCGTCCACACTGATCGAGGGTTTGTCTTGCACACGGCTCAGGGTGAGTACAGTTCAAGCATAAAGCTCGGAGCATTAGCCCTCACGACCTCACGCGACGTGTTGCAAGAGGTGGCCGCCGGCAAAGGACCTGAAAAACTGCTGGTAACGCTCGGGTATTCGGGTTGGGGAGCAGGGCAGCTTGAAAACGAATTGGCGCAAAATGCCTGGCTCAACGTTGAGGCTGACATCGATGTTATTTTCTCGACTCCACCCGAACTGCGCTACCCGGCAGCTTTAAAGTTGCTAGGCATTGACCCCATCATGCTCACCGGCGCGGCGGGGCATGCCTGAAGAAACACTTCTGGCGTTTGACTATGGCGCCAAAAAATTAGGCGTCGCACTTGGTAATACGCTGCTCAAGCAGGCTCGACCCTTGGATTTGATTCTCGAACCGACCCGCGACGGGCGTTTTGCCCGAATCGAGGCCTTGCTTAAAACCTGGCAACCCGAGCGCCTGGTGGTGGGCTTGGCCTTGGCGACCGATGGCACTGAGCAGTACGCCTCGCAACACTGTCGACGCTTTGCCCGTCAGCTTGAAGGGCGCTTCGGGATACCTGTTGTGCTGGTCGACGAGCGGGGTTCAAGCGTTGAGGCCCAGAAAATAACTGGCAATGCGCCCGACGACGCCGTCGCAGCGGCTATTATTCTGCAACGCTATTTTGATGCGCATCCCTAAGGCTCGCCCCTATGTCACAACAGCCGCCCGTCTATACCCCTGACACCTTACCAAGTGCCGAGGCGCTTTACGCAACGTTGCTTGCCGAAGTCGGGCGAATCGTGCAAACGCTGCCGACTCAGCAAGTGCATTTGGTCGGGATTCATTCTGGTGGCGCTTGGCTTGCCGCCAGGCTGCACCGCGATCTAAAGTTGGTGAAACCTTTTGGCACGCTAGATATCAGTTTTTATCGCGATGATTTTGACAAAATAGGCTTGCATAGCCAGGTGTTGCCGTCTGACATCTCTTTTCCGGTCACCGACAAGCATTTAATTTTGATTGATGATGTGCTTTACACCGGCCGCACCATTCGAGCGGCCATGCACGAGCTGTTTGACTATGGTCGCCCAGCCTCGATTCGCCTAGCCGTATTAGTTGATCGTGGTGGGCGCGAACTTCCGATTGCAGCAGTCGCGGTCGGTGGTGTGGTGGCTCCTGCCCCTGCGGGCACGCTAGTGCTGTCGCAAACCGAAGACGGTACGCTAGTGTTGAGCACCGAACCCAAGGAGAACTGATGCGTAATCCTCAACTCAATCGTCATGGCGAACTAACGCATCTGTTGACGACTGAAGGTTTGCCGCGCGCGATATTGACGCATATTCTGAATACAGCGCAAACCTTTGTGCCGCTGGCCGAGCGCGACGTAAAAAAAGTCCCCCTGCTGCGCGGTAAAAGTGTCTTCAATCTATTTTTTGAAAACTCAACGCGCACACGCACTACCTTTGAGATTGCTGCTCAGCGGTTATCAGCGGATGTTTTTAATCTAAATATCAATGTGTCGTCTGCGGCCAAGGGCGAGACGTTACTGGATACCATCGCCAACTTAACGGCCATGCAGGCTGACCTTTTCGTGGTGCGTCACCAAGCCAGTGGCGCGCCCTATCTGATCGCGCAGCATGTGGCGCCTCATGTCCATGTGATCAATGCCGGCGACGGGCGCCATGCGCATCCGACACAAGCCTTGCTTGATATGTACACGATTCGTCATTTCAAAAAAGATTTTTCAAACTTGACGGTTGCGGTGGTGGGCGATGTGTTGCACTCGCGCGTGGCGCGTTCGAATATTCATGCCCTCACGACACTTGGGGTGGCCGAGGTGCGGGCCATTGCGCCTTTAACCTTGCTGCCAAGTGGTTTAGATCAGATGGGCGTGCGTGTCTTTACGGATATGCGCGAAGGTTTAAAAGATGTCGATGTGATCATCACACTGCGATTGCAAAATGAGCGTATGCGCGGTGCTTTGTTGCCTTCGTCACACGAATATTTCAAGCATTATGGTTTGACCGAAGAAAAACTTGCACTCGCCAAGCCCGACTGCATCGTGATGCATCCGGGCCCAATGAATCGTGGTGTTGAAATTGATTCGGGAGTGGCCGATGGCAAGCAGTCTGTGATCTTGAATCAAGTCACCTTCGGTATTGCTGTTCGCATGGCCGTGATGAGTATTGTTGCCGGAGCCTCCGCATGAAGCTACAGATCAAAAATGGTCGAGTGATTGATCCTGCGAACGGCTTGGATCGCGTGGCCGATGTGTTTATTAGTGATGGCGTCATCGCAGCACTTGGCGCTGCACCTGCGGGCTTTCAGGCCGAACGTGTGATTGACGCCACCGATAAACTGGTCTTGCCGGGGTTGGTGGATTTGTCGGCGCGCCTGCGCGAACCGGGGTTTGAATACCGCGGCACGCTCGAGTGTGAAATGCGTGCCGCGCTCGCCGGTGGCATCACCAGTTTAGTCTTGCCGCCCGACACCGATCCAACGCTCGCTGAACCGGGTCTGGTTGAAATGCTGAAGCATCGCGCTCGGCAACTGGGTCAAGTGAATTTGTACCCGCTAGGGGCGATGACAGTCGGCCTTAAAGGCGAGCTGATCACCGAGATGGCCGAACTGACCGAAGCGGGCTGCGTGGCGTTTTCGCAGGCCGACACGCCGATTTTGGATACCAACGTGTTACTGCGCGCCATGCAGTACGCACGTACTTTTGACTTTATGTTGTGGTTGCGTGCGCAAGATCCCTGGTTGTCAGGTTCGGGTGTTGCAGCGAGTGGCGCGTATGCGTCGCGATTGGGTTTGCCTGGCATACCCGTGCAAGCCGAAACCGTTGCACTCAATACGCTTTTCGAGTTGCAGCGCACGTGCGGCGTGCGGTTACACATTTGCAGGGTGTCGTCTGCAGCAGGCATTGAATTGGTGCGCGCCGCCAAGCGCGAAGGCTTACCCGTGACCTGCGATGTATCGGCAAACCATGTGCATTTAACCGACGTCGATATTGGCTACTACGACAGCAACTTTCGTCTTGATCCACCGTTACGCGGGCAACGTGATCGCGAGGCGATTCGTGCGGCGTTGGCGGATGGCACCATCGATGTCGTGTGTTCAGACCATACGCCCGTCGATGATGACGGCAAGATGTTGCCTTTCGCCGAGGCCGAGCCGGGTGCAACAGGGCTTGAGCTTTTGCTCTCGTTGACGTTGAAATGGGCAACCGAGGCCAAGGTCGCTTTACCTGAGGCGCTTGCCCGCGTCACAAGTGGCCCGGGTCGCGTGCTTGCAGGCGCCTCGGCTCAAGCCGCGCTAGCTGGGCAAATCGGTGTCGGCGCCCCGGCTGACCTTTGCGTGGTAGACCCGAAGGCTTACTGGCAAGTGAACCGAGAATCCCTGCTCAGCCAAAGTCAGCACACGCCGTTTTTAGGGACGGAGTTGCCCGGTAAAGTTTGCTTGACAGTCGTGCGCGGCCAAGTGGCTTGGGAGCTTGCTGGTTGAAGGTCACGCGGTTCACGCTGCGCGCGAGTCTCGTCACTTTTTGGATCCTGTGTGGTCTCTTGATCATTGCGCTCACGTACCCCTGGATTGGTTTGTCTGGACGGCTTTGGGCAAAAAAATACTGGTCGAAGATCTTGCTGGCGTTATGCGGTGTGCGCGTGACCCAACGGGGTACACCTATTTTGCAAGGCGGCGTGCTGTGGGTAGTGAACCATATCTCGTGGCTCGATATTTTTGTGTTGAATTGCGTGCGTGCCACGGCGTTTGTTGCTAAAAGCGAAATCAGACATTGGCCGTTAATAGGATGGCTTGCCGCCGGCGCAGGCACTATTTTTATTGAACGTGCCTCGCGGCATGCGGTGCATAAAGTTGGCCATGCGATGCAGGCGCACTTTGCACGCGAGCAGGCTGTGGGCTTGTTTCCTGAGGGCACCACATCATCGGGCTTTGATTTGTTGCCTTTTTACGCCAATTTGTTTGAGCCCGCACGCAAAGCGGCCACGCGCATTCAACCCGTCGCCTTACTGTATTTTCATCAGGAGCGGCGCAGTGATTTAGCCGCTTTCGTAGGCGAGCAGACTTTGCTCGAGAGCTTGTGGTGCGTGTTAAGCAGCAGTGGCTTGTCGATCGAGATTCATTTTTTGCCGACCTTACTCGAGGCGGGCGCTGAGAGCCCACCCCCACGCACCGTGCTCAGTCGCTTGGCGCGCGAAGCAATTGCCGCGGTCGTGCGTTGCGTTTAGCAGCTTTGGCACCTTGGGTGCGCACGCAAGCGTGGATACACCCCCAGTGCGTTGCTTGAAAATATTTTTTGTTTTTGCGACAAATCTGCCGAGGGCGAGGCGTCGATATAGCGCTTGGTGTCGTCAAAATAAAAATTGGTGAGTGGATCAATCCCTTGCACTGCGCCTACGGTTTCTGAGGCAAACAAAACGTTCTTGGCTGGGATCACTTTTAATAAAAGATCAACGCCTGGCTGGTGATACACGCAGGTATCAAAGAACACATTGTTTAAAACTTTTTGCTCGAGGGGCTGCAAACCCATGTCTTGCGCGAGGCCGCGATAACGACCCCAGTGGTAAGGCACCGCACCGCCGCCATGGGGGATAATAAATTTAAGTGTCGGAAAATCTTTAAAAATATCCGACGTCATGAATTGCACAAACGCAGTGGTGTCGCCATTAATGTAATGCGTGGCCACCGCATTGAAATGTGGATTGCATGAACCACTGACATGAATCATCGCAGGGATATCAAGCGCCACCATTTTTTCGTAGAGCGGATACCACCATTTTTTATCCCACAGCGGCGGGTCGCCCCAGTGTCCGCCCGTGGGATCGGGATTGATGTTGGCGCCGATAAAACCATACTCATTGATGCAGCGCTCGAGCTCTTCAAAGACGCGCGCCCCAGGTGCAACGCCAGGCGCCTGAGGCAGCTGGCAGACCCCGACAAAGTTATCGGGATACATCTTACAGACGCGATCAATGAGCGCGTTGTTGTAGCGTGCCCATACGACATTGGTATCTTCGTTGCCGCGGTGGTGATCCATCGCCACCGCTTTGGGTGAAAAGATGGTTAGGTCAATGCCGCGCTCGCGCATGATACGCAGTTGATTGTTATCAATACCGTCACGAATCTCGGCGTCTGAGACTGCTGGGGGTGGGGTAGTGGGTGCACGGCCAGTTCGGTCAAATTCAGCGATCTGGTCGGCGCGAAACTTAGCAACTTGGGGCGGCGCTGTCGTGAAATGGCCGTGAACATCAATAATCATAGGGGGGTGTATCTCGAGAAAATTATGAGCGATTCTTTCGCCTGTGAGTCCTTTGTTATATTCTAAGTTGGTGAGGGTGGCAACAGGTTTTGAATCGGCCTTTGTGAATGAGGTGTCAACCATCTGCCTACAAAATCGCTTGGCGATACCCCGCTCGCTAGGCTAAAACCGTCGCATATTGATTAAAGAGATAAAGACATGTCGCAATGGAACGACCCCAACACACAGTCCTGGATTGACCAGCACGAGAGTCGTGCGGTGCGTCATTCAGTGGACGTGGGTGATCACCAGGTGAGCTGGCGGCAATATGGTGACGCCTCAAATGAACCTTTGCTCTTGATACATGGCGGCCACGGTAGCTGGATGCACTGGGCGCGCAATATTGATGTGCTTTCTGAAAAATTCTCGCTGTTCGTGGTGGATTTGCCTGGTTATGGCGATTCAAGTGATCCGCTGTTTGGCGAGTTCGGCGATTTGTTGACAGTGACTGAACAAAGCATTACGCAGTTACTCGGCGCCAATACGCCGTTTCAGCTTTCAGGTTTTTCTTTTGGCGGTTTGGTGTCAGCCAACCTAGCGGCCCGCGGCATGCCGGTTAAAAGTTTGGCGATACTCGGGCCCGGCGGCCATGGTGGGCCACGACGCGAACGCGGCAAATTGGTGAACTGGAAGCGCGCTGTAGGCGACGAAGAACTGCGCGAGGCCATGCGCTTTAATTTATGGGCGCACATGTTGTACGCCGACGAAGCGATTGATCCGTTCGCACTCGATATTCACACCTATTCGTGTGTGCAAACCAGGTTTCGCAGTCGCGGGATTTCAGGGCGTGATTTACTTGGCCCCGCGCTTGACGATTACAGCGGTCAAGCCCTGATTGTGTGGGGTGCGCATGACATTACCTGTGACCCCGAATATTTGATGGCCAATATGATTGAGCCGCACGCCAATCGCAAAGGTATCATCTTGCCCGAGATTGGTCATTGGGTGCAATACGAGGCGCCTGAGCAAACCAACGCCATCATGCTTGATTGGTTTACGCAAAAATAATTGCTGAAAGGCTCGAGGCCAACGCAGCGTCAATCTCATCGGCGGCCAATGACGTCAGGTGTAAGCGGACTGGCGCGTTAATTGCCGCCAGGCGCAAGGCTCTGCGGGCACGCGATGCGCACCGTGCGACGGTCTTGCAGCCGCACTGCCGTGAGTTCTCCGCCCCACACGCAACCGGTATCCAGACAGATTGCGTTATCGCGCAGCATGAGGTTTAACGTTGACCAATGGCCAAATACCACGGTGACGTCTTGTGTCGCACGGCCTTTGACATCAAACCAGGGCATCAAGTCGCCTTGGTTTAGCTCTGGTGCGGCTTTTAGGGACAGCGCCATGCGCCCTTTGCTGGTGCACATACGCAGCCGCGTCAACGCGTTAATAATCACACGCAGCCGCTTACTGCCAGCGTGGCTGTCTTTCCAGTGATCGGGCTCGTTGCCATACATTTTTTCTAGGCTCTTGCGCCAATTGGGGCTGCGCAAGGCTTGTTCGACTTCATTGGCCAGCAACAGTGTTTTTTGCACATCCCACTTTGGCAATACGCCAGCGTGAATCATTAAATGTCCAAGCTCATAGTGCGCCAGTGGGCGCCAACGCAACCAGTTGATCAGCTCTTCACTGTCGGGCGCTTCGAGTATTTCAAGCAGGGTGTCGTTTTTGCCTGAGCGCCTCACCCCTGCTGCGACGGCGAGCAGGTGCAGATCGTGATTGCCCAAAATGGCCACGCTGCGTTCTTCAAGCGCCATCAAGCGCCTCAAGGTGGCGAGCGATTGCGAGCCGCGATTCACCAGGTCGCCCGCAAACCAAAACCGTGCCAGCGGCTCTTGTGCGATTTCAGGATGCGCCAGCAACTCGTCAAGTGATGAGCAGCAGCCTTGAATATCGCCAACCATCCAGATGCTACGCATACTCATGCTGTTGATTTTCGACCTAACCAAACCCCAAAGGTTTTGCTGATGATGGCGTTTCGGTGCTCCATGGCCGTGATAGCGATAAGTGCCAGTACCATTGCCCCAATATTGGGTAGCAATGCCGTGACAACTGGTGGCCATTTATAGAGCAGCCCAATGTTGAGCGCGAGTTGGTTGATCATAAAAAAGCCTGTGCCTAACAAGATGCCCAGAAAGACCTTGGCACCGACCCCACCTCGGCGCGTTTGCATAAAGCCAATGGGCGCCGCGATCGTTAACATCACCACCAGGGTGAAGGGATAGGCAAGTTTGCGCCACACCGCCACCACCTGACGGTCGGATTGCAACTGATTGCGGTCAAGATATTGGATGTAATCATGCAAGGCTTTGAGTGTCATGCGCTCTGGCGTCAGGATACGGGCTACCAAGCGCTCGGCAGTGAGAGTGGTTTCAACTTGACGGGTGGCGAACGTTTCTTTGACTACGACCGGTCGTTCAGACACCTTGGCGTCAGCCAGAACGCTTTTGGTTTCGGGTGAGATGCGCGTTTCGATCACATTTTGCATGATCAACTGCCCGTCAACAAAGCGCGCGGATTCGGCGGTTGAAGCCAGCGACAGGCCTGTGCCGTCTGGAAATTCATAAAGACGCAAATTAGCAGCGTTACCCGAGGCGAGCAGGCTGCCAATATTAATGATGCGCGTGCCGCCGCCTTCGGTGGGTTCTTTGAACCAAAAACCGCTTGCCAGGCGCCCGCCCTCAACGCGGCCTCGCATCAGCAGATTAGCTTCGCTACTTTTGATTTCGGCGATCGGGGTGATAACCTCTGAGAGCACGGTGGCCCCCACCACAATCGGAATCGAAATCAGCCACAGCATTTTAAGTAAGCCCAGGCCGCTTACACCCGAGACGCGCAAAATCACAAGCTCGTTACGTTGCGCCAAGCCAGCGAGCGCCAAAATAGCGCCGATGAGCAAACCGATGGGTAACAGGTCGTAGAGCCGAGTCGGGATCGAAAGTGCCTGCAGGTAAAACAAGGCAACAAGTGGAAATTTGTTGCTGATGCTATCGAGTTCGTCGACCAAGGTGAAAAACATGAACAAGCCGAGCAGGGCGAGCAGCACCACAGCGGTGGAGCGATAAATTTCACGGGCGAGATAACGTCGGGCGGTACGCATGCGGTTAGTTTAAACCCCAAGGCAGCTGGGCACGGCCAAAACCTGACAGTTTATTTTGAGGTAGGGATATTCGTGATTCAGAACGCGGCAGTTGATCTTTTGGCTGGGGCATGCGTGATGAGCGGGCATAGAGACTCAAGGCTTTTTTGAGCGTGAGGCGTCAAGCTCGGCGCGAATCATACGCAATACGCTGTCGGTTTCTGGTCGCACGCCGTGCCATAAGTAGAAGCTTTCTGCGGCTTGCCCGACCAACATGCCCAGGCCATCATGCGACTGTTGTGCGCCATCGGCTTGCGCTTGGTGCATAAATGCGGTGGGTTGGGCGCCGTACATCAAGTCGTAGGCGCAACCGCCCGCCGCGTAAAGCCCAGAGGGCACTGCGGGCGCTGCGTCACTCAAGCTGCTCGCGCTGGCATTGAGCACCAAATCCCAACCTTGCGCCGAGGTGGCTTGCTCAAGGCTGCCGGCCGACAGGCTGTCGGGCGTTGGCACGTGCGCACGTGGCCAGGCGCCAATGAGCGCGTGCGCACGTTCGGGGGTGCGGTTGACGATGCGCAAATGCGCGCAGCCCGCAGCCAGCAACGGGCCAATGACGCCACGCGCTGCACCACCTGCGCCAATCATCAAGATACGCGCGTCTTTGAGGGGGAGCCCCAAGCGTTGTAGATCGGTGACTAAGCCCACGCCATCGGTGTTACAGCCATGCAAGGCGCCGTCTTGAAGCCAAAGCGTGTTGACGGCCTGCGCTAAGGCGGCCCGTACGCTGAGATGTTGGCGGGCGATCTGCCAAGCTTCAAGCTTGAAAGGGACCGTGACGTTTAAGCCTTTGCCACCTTGTGCAAAAAAGCGCGTCACCGTGGGTACAAATTGATCGGGGTCAGCAGGTAGCCGGTCGTATTGAAGAGACAGCTTGGTCTGTAGCGCAAATTGCTGGTGAATCGCGGGTGAGCGGCTGTGCGAAACAGGATGACCAATTACAGCGCAACGTGTCGCTTGAACAGGGGCTTGGCGGGTGGGCGAGGGGATGATCATGATTAACGTGCCTGTAAGGTGCCGTCGACAAAATGCCAGGTGCGCGTCAGTACAATTTGATCGGCTTGTTTGGCCATCTCGCGCGGAAACGGCGCGAAAGGTGACGCAAGTTGTGCGATGCGCCTGACGGCTTGGTTGAGTAGGGCTTGGTCTGAGGGACGATCGATGCTGATGTCGGTGAGTACGCCGTCTGAACGGATGGTTAGACTGGCTTGAACCGAACCATAGGCTTTGCCTTCACTGCCCTTAGGATATTGTTGCGTACCAATTTGCTCGATGCGCTGGCGCCACAGATTGATGTATTCGGCATAAAGCGCTTGTTGTGCCGAGGGGGCGTCAAACAGTTTGCGCGGGCGTTGGTTGTACTGTTGCACTTGCTCTGACAGAGCGGTCAGTGAATTGTTCAGCAGAACTTGCGCTTGATCGCTCTGGTCTTGGCCAGGTTGTTGAGACTCTTGCAAAAATTGTTCAGTGGGTCGATTTTCTGGGGTTGACTGGGCAGACTTCAACTGAGTGAGTAGTTGTTGTTGTTCGGCTTCTAGTTGCAGGCGTTGCTTAATCAAACGCTCTAAGACGACCGCCTCGGGTGCTTCGCCAAGATAAGGTAGCGTGTTCGAGGCTACGCCGCTGGTCGCTTGGCCACCTCCGTCAACGTTGACCTGGGCCAGCACTTGGGCGTTTACGGGCGCGCTTTCTGTGGCAGCATTCATCATCACGATTTCAAGCGCTGAAGCCGGTGGCCGCACCGGTGCAACAACTTGCCGTTGCCACCCTAGCAGGGCGGCATGACAAAGGAGTGAAAGCAAGATCCCCCAACGCAAAAAATGTGTTGAGGCGCGATCCGGTTCGAGAGTCTCGGCCGGATAGCTTGTGTCACGTGAAGTTGCTAAAGTGTTCAAGGCAAGTTTCAGATCAGTGGAGGCGCGAGCGCTTAGCCTGTATTAGAGCTTTCTGCCGCGGGTGTTGCAAGCGCGATGATCGGAACGGGGGAGTCTTTTTCCGATACGGTTTCGCTTGCTGCGGCTGCGGCACCGCTGGTCTCAGTCTGATCGACCTCGAGCGATTGGGCTTGAGCAGCCTCAAGTTCAGTTGTAGCGGCCAAGTTTGCTTCAGGCTCCTCAGCGATCTCAGACGCTTCAACGACAGCGTCAATCAGACTGACGTAGCGCGCCTCGAGCTCAAGTGCGAGCTCGTCGGCCCCGGTGATCTGCAACTCGATTTGTTGACCGCGACCGAGTTGCGGTAGACCTGCCAGGCGCGCCACCAGGGGCGCATTGTTGAGTCGGATTAAATCTTCTTTTAAAACGGTCGCGGTACACGTCGTGATCTGTTGTTGTTGCAACCAGCGCAGGCACCAGAACCGCTCCATGTTGTTTTGAAAGTCGTTCCAGGCCA
>CANKOW010000014.1 GCA_947484295.1 Alcaligenaceae bacterium
CGCCACAGTCTTCAACCACCACATAATCCAAGATTTCAACACCGCCCATTTGCGGATCAACCGCCACCAGGGCCACGTGTGTGGCATAACTAAAGGCACCCGTATCCACGCGCGGCTTGTAGCCCACGGTCGCCTCTAACCCCGCCGGATCTACATCGGGCGGTAAGAGTTGTGGGCTTAGATACCAGGCTTTTGCGATGTCACTCAAAGACACTCGGCGCTCACCGCAACACACTGAGCCGCCTTCAAGAACGACGTCAGTCACTTTAGCTTGCAACAAATGCGCGCCAATGTTCAACAACTGTGGCAGAAGTTTTTGACAGGCTTGCGAGACGGCACCACCAGACATCACCAGCGAACGCGAGGCATAGGTGCCACTTGAATAAGGAGTCTGCCCCGTATCACCATGCATGACGCGCATCTTAGAAAGATCAATCCCCAAGACTTCGTGTGCGATCTGCGCAAAGGTGGTTTCCATCCCTTGCCCATGCGAATGCACACCCACTCTGATTTCAAGACCGCCATCAGGCGTCATGCGCACCATCGCCTGATCAAAGCCAGGCACAATGGGCATCCCCCAAGCGGCAAACACCGAAGTACCATGCGCCGATTGCTCGGTATACGTTGCTAAACCGACACCAATCAAACGCCCATCGGCCTCGCCTTGCTGTTGGCGCGCGCGCACGGCTTTGACATTAATCATCTCAAGTGCGCGTCTGACACTCGCCGGATAATTACCGCTATCAAAGTGTTTATTTGCCACGTTCACATAGGGCATTTGCTCGGGTTGCACAAGATTTTCAAGACGGATCTCCCAAGGCTCGCGACCCACCTCAAGCGCCAGTGCGTTCAGTGTGAGCTCCATGGCAAAGCACACCCCGGTGCGCGCCACGCCTCGATAGGGTACAAAACCAGGCTTATTTGTGGCGACACATTGCGTGACGCAGCGATAGCCATCGAAGGCATAAGGACCGGGCAAATTACCGATCGCCTGGCCCGGTTCAATCCCAATCGTAAAGGGCCAGACTGAATAGGCACCACCGTCAATCGTAATCTTTGCATCGAGCGCAAGTAAACGCCCGCGACGATCTGCGTAGGCCGTCGTTTCGTAATGATGCTCGCGGGTATTAGCCCCCGCGATCAAATGTTCACGACGATCTTCAAGGTAGCGAAACGGCTTACGATACGTCTTGGCAAGCCAGGCCACGCACAACTCTTCTTGCTGCAGCACGCACTTATAGCCGAACGCCCCGCCCACATCAGGCGAAATCACGCGCACCTGCCCCTGATCCATCTGCAAATATTGCGCCAGTGCTGTACGAATCAAATGCGGCACTTGGGTGGCGCTAACCACCACCAACTGATTGGCTTGATGATCCCAATAGGCGAGTACGGCTTTACCCTCAAGCGGCACCATGCACTGACGTGACAAGCTCATCTTTCGATGGACCACAACTTCAGCCTGCGCAGCGAGTGCATCAAAATTCTTATCAACCGACAACGTCACAAAGGCGTTGTCTTTCCATTGCTCATGCACCAGATTGTCAGTGGCTTGCATGGCACTTAAGACCTCTGCATACGCTGGCAACTCTTGATATTGCACCTGCACGGTTTCGAGTAGGTCTTCAGCCTCAGCACGCGTTGGCGCGAACCCCATCACAACAGGCTCACCCACAAAGCGTACTTTATCTCGTGCCAAAGGCGGGTGGGCTGACAACTGATAAGTAGGTAAAGACGAGTCAGCGGCAATATCCAGCACATCGCTTAGATGCGCACGAGTGAACAACGCATGCTGACCCGCGGGTGCAATCTCGATCGCGGTCAACCGAGCGTGCGCCAACGGGCTGCGCATAAAAGCCACTTCAGACAACCCAGGCATCACCATATCTGCAACAAAATTTGCTTTGCCATGCAGATGACGATCATCTTCTTTGCGCAAGACTCTTGCCCCGATGCCCTGAGGCTTGATGCGCGCCGTGCTACCTGGATGTCCCATACTTCACACTCTATTTAAACAAGGTTCAAAGCGTAATCACTGATGCTTCAATATTCAACGCATCATCACCGGTGACTAGGTATTCAAAGCGTCATCATCGACGATTCAATAGTCAACGCACATCACCGGTGACTAGGCATTCAGAAAGTCATCACCGACGATTCACTGCCGCGAAGGTGTAGTTATCCAGCGTTGCCTCAGCCAAACGGAACCAGCTGGCTTCGCTCTGCTGAAACTTCTGCCACTCGGGGAAAATCGCAGCGAAATCTGGATTTTTAGCCGAGAGTTCTTTCCAGAGATCTTGCGAGGCCTGATAGGTCGCGTCCATCACATCTTTAGAGAACAGATTCACCTTAGCGCCACCGCCAATTAACTTGCGCAACGCCTCTGGGTTTTTAGCGTCGTAATTCGCAAGCATCTTGAGCGTTTGTTCGTTGCAGGCAACTTCGAAAGCAGCCTGATACGCGGGTGGCAAGGCTGCAAACGCTTTGTCATTGACCATCGTCGTAATCGATGCACTACCCTCGAACCAACCAGGCGCATAGTAAAACGGTGCAACTTTATTCAAACCAAGTTTTTCGTCATCATAGGGGCCGATCCATTCGGCTGCATCAATCGTCCCTTTTTCAAGAGAAGAATAAATATCAGACGGAGGGATTTGCTGCGGAACAGCCCCAAGTTTTGAGAGCACCATCCCGCCGATGCCACCAATACGAATTTTTAAACCTTGAAGGTCTGCAACGGACTTGATCTCTTTGCGATACCAGCCGCCCATCTGCACGCCTACGTTGCCGCAGGTGAAATTAATGATGTTGTACTTTTTGTAGACTGCGCGCACAAGCGCCAAACCACCACCGTACAATAACCAAGCATTATGCTGTCGCGCATTTAAGCCATAGCTCAGACCCGTATCAAATGTCAGTGCGGTATTTTTTCCGATAAAGTAAGTGCTTAAGGTATGGTTACACTCGACCGTGCCGTTACTGACGCCATCCATACTTTGTGGTGCGGGCATGATCTCACCGCCAGCAAAAACGCGAATTTCAAATTTGCCGTCGGTAAGCTGGGCAACACGCTTACCGAGCTCTTCAGCAGAGCCATAAATCGTATCTAGCCCTTTAGGCCAGCTCGTTGACATACGCCATCTGACAGTAGGACTGGTTTGCGCGAAGGCTGGCGCGCCGATTGCAGCTAAGCCAGCGCCAGCGGCTGTAGCAGTTTTGGTAAGAAAACGACGTCGTTGCATGCGAATCCCCTAGAGAGAAGTTAAGTGAGCATACTGATAGGTCAACAAAATATCAACAACTGTACATCTTGCAGCGTCAAGACTTGACGCCATAACCACCTCCGCCCGGCAAGCCTAGCTCGAGAATATCGCCCTCGATCATATCGACTACGCCCTTTGGATGTTCAACTGCCTGGCCATTAAGCAAGACATGGCCAGTGCGCCCCGCTTGTCCGCCTTCGATACCTTTAGCGGGCACGCGAGTTCGTTCTGTTAACAAAGAAACACGCAGGCGGCCGGGCCAACGCGACTGAAACGAGACTTTTTGCCCCATCCCGCCGCGATGGATACCCTCGCCCCCCGAACCTTCGATCAGGCTCTTGCAACCGAAGAGCACGGGCGAAAGCATCTCGGCGACTTCGATCGGTGTGTTTGAGATATTGGCCGGAAACCCCGAAGTGGGTGGCCCATCGCGATCACGCATCGCTCCCATGCCACCATTAAAAAAGAGAATGCTCGAAAACGAGGTACCAAGCGCGGGGTTAACACCGCGCATCAGCACCGACCAAAGCGGCGTGCCACTATCGGCCTGCACACGCTCAGGCATCACCTTAGCCAGCGCCTCAAAGACTGCGGCTTGCAGCTGATGTCCGATCAAATGTCTTGCACCCACTGCGGCGGGCGGCTTCGCATTGACGATCGTCCCCTCTGGGGCAATCACTTTAAACAAGCGTGTGAAGCCATCGTTATTCGGGATACCTGGTGACAAGAGACATTTAAAGGGATAGATCGTATACGCGTAGGTATGATTGAAGGTCTCATTAATGCCAAATTTGACCTGCGCCGTACTGCCGCTGTAATCCACAGTGACACCGTCATGACTAACGGTAATCTTGGCTTGGATTCTGATGCGTTCATCCCAGCCATCAGACTCAACCGAGCCGTGATAGACACCCGGAGGAATCTTTCGCAGCTCACGCAAGGCAGCATCTTCAGAGGCCTTAAAAATTGCGCCCGCAATCTCGTTGATATCGCGTAAGCCGTACTCTTCTAATAACTCTGTTAGACGACGCTCGGCGACACGCAAAGCCCCTACCTGGGCCTCGATATCACCACGCACTTGTTGCGGCAAGCGCACGTTGGCTTCAAGCATCTGCATGACCCACGGATTGAAAACTCCAGCTTCTGCAAGCTTAATGACGGGGAAGCGGATCCCTTCTTCAAAGACTTCGCCCGCATCAGCAGACCACTGACGACCACCCACATCAGACAAGTGTGCCACCGCCATCGCAAACGCCACCAAGCGGTCACCAAAAAAGATGGGGGCGACCATCGTGGCATCGGGTAGATGACCCGTGCCGATCCAAGGGTCATTCGTAAACAGAATATCGCCTGGCTTCAAAGACTTTTGAGGAAACACTTTCAAGATGCCTTTGAGCGACAAAGGCGCTGTCCCGATAAAGCCCGGGATACTAAGAGCCGACTGCGCGACCAACCGAGCTTCAGGATCGAGCAGCACACAAGCGAAATCGTTGGACTCTCGCACGACAGTTGAGAACGAGGTGCGTTTAAGGGTTGCCCCCGCCTCGTCGGTAATCGCGATCAGTCTGTTCCAGTAAATCTCTAGATCAATCGGGCTCATGCCAGACTCCTTTGTTGTTTCATGCTGCACGACCTTGGCGGGCCCCGAGAGTGATTCTTAGATTACCGTGCGCATCTAAGGTAAAGACATCGCCTGGACCAATCACCACCGTCGAACCCGGCTGTTCAATCAAAGCTGGCCCCTCATAACGCTGTTCGGCGCGCAACTGCTCGAGCGACAGCACCGGTGTTTGAATAAATCCCTCGATATCCGGAAAAAATACCTGGCGCGAACGCTCGGCTTGTGCGGACTGGCCAGCGGGCGCTTGTGACGAACGCACTTCGGCACTGCGCGCTGCGCTCGCTGAGGCCTCGACTCGCCAATTCACAGCTTCGACCCGCTGCCCAATCAATTTTCCGCCAAAGCGGGCTGCATAGGCTTGCGCAAACGAAGCCTCGATGGTGTTTTGTTCAGCTTGCACCAACTGCGCAGGTAATTCGGTCTCGACTTCAAACCCCTGGCCAACATAGCGCATGTCTGCGCTTCGGCGAAACGTGATCATTTCTCGTGCCACGCCCGCCGACGCTAATTCTTTGCTCAAGGCATCTTCCATTCCTTGCAGTAGGGCCTCAATTGCAGACCAGTCCATCTCGCTTAAGCGCGCATAGCGCGTGCGAACCATGTCCATTTTCATTGGAGCAACCAGCAAGCCAAAGGCTGAAAATACGCCCGCATTGGCTGGCACCAATAAATCAGAGCCGCCACAGCGACGCGCGACTTCTCGTGCATGAATCGGGCCTGCGCCGCCGAAGGCGAGCAAAGTGTAGCGTCGAATATCACGGCCATTTTCGACCGCGTGAATTTTGGCGGCTACTGCCATGTGCTCGCACACAATCCGATGAATCCCGTTGGCCGCTTCGACAATACTCAACCCTAGCGGGCGCGCAACATGTTCTTCAATCGCTTGCTCGGCCAAGTCGAGCCGTAAACTGACAGCGCCACTTAAGGTGCCCTGCGGATCAAGATAACCCAACACCAGCGCTGCATCGGTGACCGTCGGGCGTGTGCCGCCCAAGCCGTAACACGCGGGTCCAGGACTTGAGCCCGCACTCTGAGGGCCAACTTTTAACAAACCTGTCGTGTCAACGTGAGCGATGCTGCCACCACCTGCGCCAATCTCAATCAGATCGATCGTGGGCAAACGCACCGGCAGCCCGCTGCCTTTTTTAAACCGCTGCTGACGTGCCGCCTCAAACTCTGTCGTAATCGACGGCCGCCCGTTCGAAATTAAACACGCCTTGGCTGTGGTGCCTCCCATATCAAAGGCCATCACGTTCGGTGTCTTTGAAACACGGGCAGAGTGTGCAGCACCCAAGGCACCCGCCGCCGGCCCCGATTCGAGCATGCGAATCGGCATACGCTCACCGAGTTCACGAGAAATGACACCACCGTTTGACTGCATGATGTGCAACGTCGCGTTCAGCCCAATTGCCTGTAAGCCGTCTTCAATCGCCCCTAAGTAACTGCCAACCATCGGCATGACGCATGCATTCAGCACCGTCGCAACAGTACGCTCGTATTCGCGGATTTCACCCAACACTTCAGACGACAAGGAAATCGATAACTCAGGCGCGATTCGCTGTGCGATCGCTTTGACGCGTTGTTCGTGAGCGGGGTTGGTAAAACTATGCAAAAAGCATACGGCGATGGCACGCACCCCAGCATCGCGTAACTGACACACGACACGCTCGACCTCGTGATCTTGCATCGCAATCACGACCTCACCTGCGGCATCGACCCGTTCGCGGACTTCGGCCCGCAACGCGCGCGGCACAATCGCATCAGGCCCCGGCGCAGTCAAGTCATACAGGTCGTAGCGCAACTCGCGTGCAATCTCGATCACATCGCGAAACCCCTCGGTTGTGATTAAGCCGGTGACAGCGCCTTTGCGCTCAATCACAAGATTAGTGACCGCCGTCGTGGCCCCCACCACAACGTCGGTGACTTGCGAAAGGGTCAGGCCGTGCTCTTTTAGCAAAGCCAGTAAGCCAAAACGAATGGGCATCACGACATCGGGCGCACCCGTCAGAACCTTTGAAGTGAAGATGGTGCCATCAGTACCGAGCAATACCAGGTCGGTAAAGGTGCCCCCGATATCAAACGCAAAACGATATTGCTGGCTAGAAGCTAACGCCTGAGCAGTCATACTTAACCTTTAACTTTTGAGAGCTTGATGCCACGCTCAAAGCCATTTTCGAATTTCTTTGACTCAAACACGTTATCTTTAATCGCGAAAAACTCTTGTAAGGCGCGCTGCTCTTCAGTGGTCGTGTGCATCGTGGTGGCATCAAACGGGCAGGTTTGCGTGCACATTTCACAGCCGATACAGTTGGCATGAATCGATTCGACCGAACCGTCACCTTGCGCCAAGGCATCGTAAAAACAGGTTTGAATACAAATCGTACAGGTTGGATTTTTACAGGCTTCAGAGGCAATTTCACTGTGCATGCGGGGCTTACGAAACTGCTCGCCATAATCCTTCACTGCTGCGCGCGAGGCAATTCCTGTCATCGAGGCGATATCTGGATAGCCATGGGTATCCATAAAATTATCGAGGCCCGTGATCATGCTGGGCAGGTATTTGATCCCCTTGAGCATCAGGACCGATCCCACTTGCACCAGCGGCGCCCCCGTCATAATGAACTCGACGATATCTTTGTGATCGTAGATACCATTTGAACCTGTAATTGGCATCCCAAGCTCGGTGTAGATACGGTTCACCCAACGTAGTGACAACGCTTTTGCCCAAACACCACCGATACCGGCAGGCCCGCCTAAGCGTGGCAAACCCGTCTCAATGTCGACCGAAAACCCGGTATAGCGGTTGGTAGCGGTCACACCGGCTGCACCCGCCTCTTTCACAGCACGCGCCACATCGAGCACACGCGATTGATCAGGCGTAAGCTTGATCACGACTGGAATCTTGACGGCCTCACAGACGCGCGCGGTGACCTCACGCGCAATCTCAGGCTCTTGCCCAATCATCGAGCCGCCATGTACGCCAGGCATCATGGCAGGATGCGGACATCCGAAGTTAAGCTCAACCATCGGCAAGCCGCAATCTTCGATCGTGCGGCAAATATCGATCCAGCTTTGCATGGTTTTGCCGCCGGCACTACCAATCAAATGAGAGCCTTGATCTTGCGCGTACTTATTGAGGTCTTTTAAGTGCGGGATCCATTCGCGTAGTGGCGTGCTTGAGTAGCCCGAACGGCTATAAAACACGAAATTTTTATTAACCTTGCCGCGAATCAGTTCATTTTTTTCATTGAGGATCGCGTACTTTGAGTTTTGCGTTAAGCGCGCCATATCTTCGATATCAGTGAGGGTCTTAATAATCATCCCACCTGCACCGGCATCGACACACTCGCGAATCACCTCAGGGCTATTGGTCGTTTCGAGCGACGCAATCACCACCGGATTCTTAAATTTGACGCCACAAAAATCTAAAGAGAGATCAGCCACGCGTTGCCCCTAAATTAAGCGAAATTAAATGAATGAAATAAATAAAAGATGTCAGAGACCTCAGGACTCACCCGCCCGACGCCTGCGCGCCTTGAGCGCTTCACCGCCTGGTCGTAGCGAGGTACGACCACTATCGTTGTTACCCTCGACCAGCCGCCCAAGAAGCCCCATGAACAGCTGCCGATCGGCGGGATTAAGCGGGCTGAGCAATTGCTGTTGCGACAGTTGCATATCTTTTTGATAACGCTGCACGAATTTTTTTCCGTCGGGCGTGGCCAAACATAATTTACGTCGGCGATTAAGTGGATCGACCACCCGAGTGAGCAGACTACGGTCTTCAAGGCGCCTGAGAATCTCTGCCACATTAGCGGGATCAAGCCCAAGTTCAGCGCCTAGGGTGGCCTGATCGATGCCAGGCCGACTCATCAAAATACTCAGCAAACCAAACTGCACTGGTGTCACTTGCCCATCGGCTACACGCGCTGAGAACATGGCCACGTGAATTTGGTGCAACCTGCGCACCAAGTAGCCGGGTCGATCCCAAATCGTGTGGTTGGCTGTTGAGGCGTTGGTGGTTGCTTTGGAGGCCGTTGGGACGACCAGCAAGGCGGGCTGCGCACGCGCGGCCGACTTGGTGCCTAACTTGGAGCCTAACTTGGATGGCACAACAGGCACATTTTTACGCACAGCTCGCCTCGTTCAACGGTTCGTATACGGATTGTTCGTATACTGACAGTTGATTGTCAAACTAACCGGTATGCGTTGTCAAGTAAAAAATCAGCAGGGTTTATACGTATTTCGTTAAAGCAAACTATCCGCCCAGATATTGCGCGCCCAGCCCCAGGCATAGATGCCTTCTAACGCGCTCGGGGCCTCTGACACGCCGCCCGAACCTGCAACGGTTTTATAAGTCTTATTAGAGGCGCTGTACTGGTGCACACTTGCCACATGCACGACAGTCGTTGCACTAACATGTTTACAGATGCCCTGAGTCAAAAGAGCTCAGTGCATGTGCAGTCGTGCAAAACTCTCAAAGTCGTGCGCTGGGATCGGACGACTATACAAATATCCTTGAAACGCCAAGCAACCAATATCTTGTAAAAACTCTTGTTGCTCTAAGGTCTCAACGCCCTCTGCGATCACCTCTAACCCCAAAGAATGTCCAAGCGTCACGATGGTGCGTGCGATGGCGGCGCCGTGTGCATCAGTCAGCATATCGCGCACAAACGACTGATCGATTTTGAGCTGATCAAGCGACAAGCGCTTCAGATAATTTAGCGACGAATAGCCTGTGCCGAAGTCATCAAGCGACACCGCGATACCGATATCTTTAAGCGAAGCAATCTTGCGATTGACATCACCCAAATCATTGACCAGCATGCTTTCAGTGAGCTCGAGTTTCAGGCGCTCGGGGGGCGCCCCACTGGCTTTTAGTGCACTCAACACCGTCTCAGTAAAGTCTGGTTGCTGAAACTGCATGGGGCTGATGTTGACGGCTAGCTTAAGCTCACGCATGTGCTCAACCTGCGACCATCTACACAATTCAATACAAGATTGCTCAAGCACCCAACCACCCAAATGCTTGATAAAGCCGATTTTTTCTGCAAGGGGCACAAACAAGCCAGGCGAAATATTGCCGTAGGTGGGATTATTCCAGCGCAACAAGGCTTCGGCCCCGCTGACTTTAAGGTTTGAATCAATTTGAGGCTGAAAGTGCAAGTTCAGTTGTTTGCCTTGAATCGCTTGCCGCAACTCATTGGCCATGAGCAAACGCTCGTCGAGGCTTGCTTGCATCTGCGCGTCAAAGAAACGATAAGTGTCCTTACCATTGGCCTTGGCCTGATACATCGCCAAATCTGCATTTTGCAATAACACCTCTGCGCTCACCTGACGGTCTCCGATTAAAATCACGCCCGCGCTGGCAGAAGAGTCGTGCGCCGTTCCTTGCAACTCAATCGGCGCAGACAGTAAACCTAGGATACGCTGCACCGCGGCCAGCGCTCTGGCACCAGACAACGCATGATCTGCGCCCAGATTTCTGAGCAACACGACAAACTCATCCCCGCCAATCCGAGCAACCGTTTCATCGGCGCGTACACAACTCAACAAGCGCTGACTGACCTCAATTAAAAATTGATCGCCTTGTTGATGACCGAAGGCGTCATTCACATTTTTGAAGTTATCCAGATCCAAATAAATCAAAGTGCCGTGGCTACGCTCATCTAAACAAGCTTGCAGCGCTTCGCTTAAGCGATCAGTCAGCAAACGACGATTCGCCAAACCAGTCAGAGCGTCGGTAAACGCCAGCTGCTCGATTTTTTTTGCGGCTTGTTTTTGCATCGAGATATCACGCTGCACACCAACAAAATTTGTGCAAACGGCTTGCTCATTAAAGAGCGGTACGACGTCTAAGGCTATCCAAGTAGGCTGCTTGGGATTGGCGTACGCCAACAGCTCAACTCTTAAGGGCCTTTTCTCATCAAAGGCAGCCGTGACCAGCGCACGGTCTGGCGCAGCGAGCTGACCCAGCTTGAGCAGCGGTGGACGCTGACCAAGAAGCTGTTCGCGCGCGACGCCTGACATCTTGGTCAAAGCATCATTCGCAAAAATAACGCTTGGCCCGTTTGTTAGATCGACATCTGTCACCCAAACGCCGTCGTTCACGTACGTCACCGTTGCCTCAAGTAAACGCAATTGCTCGATGCGCTCGCGTAATTCACGATCAGTCTCGCGCAAAGCCCGCTCAGACAGCGCCTTACTGGTGAGCGAATCCGCAATTTGCTGAACCTCGATATTGTCAAAAGGCTTTTTAAGAATCAAAAACCGATCACTATTTTCGAGCTGTTCGCGGATCTCGCCCCACGAAAAATCTGAAAATGCAGTACACAAAACGATGTGCAACTGCGGATCGAGTTGCCACATACGCTGCGTGGTCTCGATGCCATTCCAGCCATTGGGCATCCGCATGTCGACAAACACCAAGGAATAAGGATCGTTTTGCTCTAGCGCCTGCCGCACACGCTCAAGACCTTCTTGCCCACGTGTCGCAACATCGATGCGATATTCAATCTCATGAAACTTAGCGGGCGGTTCGCGGCCAAATAAGCCGGCCGCCATATCTTTGAGTTGAAGACTCTTGACAGAACGAATCGCCAACACTTTCAAAAAGTCTTCGCCAATCGCAACATTGTCATCTACAACTAAAATCCGTCTTGGCAGATTTTCATGATACTTAGGTAGATTTTCTTTCAACATCATGTCACATCAGCCTGCTCTGGTTGGATCGCGGTTCGATCAATCGGAAGGGTCAAACTAAAGGTCGAACCCAAATACATACCATCGCTCTGGGCTGTCAGCGTACCGCCCATCTCTTGGGCCGCTACAGCGCTTGCGTGCAGTCCAAGGCCATGGCCATTCTCTTTTGTCGTGAACCCATATGAAAACAGCCCGCTTAGCGTTGTCTCAGTCATCCCAATGCCGTTATCAGTGAAATCAATGCGCAAGGTGTGGTCATTGCTTTGACTCACTTGGATCTGTAATTTGCGTATATTTCTTTCAACCGAAGCCATAATTGCCTGCTGTCCGTTCATCACAATATTCAAGATAATTTGGGTCAATTTAATGCGATCACCCACCCACAATACCGCATCGCCGACCTGACAAGTCACCTCAATCTCAGATTCTTTTAATTGCACTGCCAAGAGTGAAATAGCATCTTGCAACACGTCTTTCAAGTTCATTTGTACTTTCAGGCCGCCTTGACCGCTGAGCGACTGCTGACGAGCAACGATCTCTTTAATGTGCTGCATACTCAACATCAATTGCTCAAGTTCTTTAATTGCATTGTCGTATTCGGCCTCCCACACCTCCGCCAAGAGTCTCAGATACTCAGGAAGCAGACAACCCTGAGGATCTTGCAGTAAGTATTGCGCCAAGTCATGTCGGTGTGCGGTCATCAAACTGATCGCTAACGGAAAATCCTTCAACGAAGTGGTTTTGTACTGTTCATACAAAATCAATGTGGACACGTTCGCGCTATTCAATACATTACCAACGTTGTGCAACACGCTGTTTGCAACTTCAGCCATCCCTGCACGATGTGAAATCGCGTAAGTCAAGGCATTAGCACTCACCAGCTCACGCTCGACGCGTCGCCTCTCGGCGACCTCTAAGCGTAGCGCTCTCGTGCGTTCTAGCACTCGCGACTCAAGCTCTTCGTGAGCCTTGCGCAAGGCCTCTTGCGCGAACTGACGATCTCTTAACTCAAGCTGCAATTGCGTGTCAGAACGCAACAGCCACCAAGCGCCCAACCCCAGTAGCAGCAGCGCTAAGCCCGAGCGCCACACAATCTTACCCACAACGGCATCCCACTCTTTTAAAAACAACTCTCGCGTAATAACGCTTGTCACGATCAAAGGAAACTGCTCTACGCGCCGCACACCCACCATGCGTAACTCGGTACTCTTTGATTCCGCCAACCGCTCAGCCTCCGTCACTAACACTCCATGCGTCAGATTTTGTACGCCAATAAGGTTTTGGGTCGCACTCGTAAGATTTCGCACACCAACCAAGGCATCAACCAAGGGCCAGCGCGCCATCAGCGTGTAGTCGCTGCGGTATAAGCTTACCGAAGCGCCCTGACCGAGGTCTTTCGCTACCTTTTCGTAGAGCTCAGAAAACGTCTGCAGTGACACTTCAACGCGTAACCAAGCTAAAGTTGAACCGTCGCGGCCCTTCACTTCACGCAACAAATCAAACAGCCATTTTCTTGTTTTGTCCTCAAACCTCGGGGGGCCAAGAAAGATGACGCTTGAAAACCTTGGAGAAACCTGCACGAACTCACTTTTATGCAACGCAACGTCATAGGGCATGACTGGACCGTCTGACGAACTCACAACGCGACCGTTTGGCAACACAACGCTAATCGCCTCAATCTGACGATTGACCTGCACCTTATCCTGTAATATTTTGCGCAGAATCAGGTCGTTCTCTAGTTCGGTTTGGGTTTGATCAGTTTTAAACGCTAGTTCGGTCATCTTGTCCGAAAGTACGTCTAACACCACTTCGGCTGAAAACAACGATTGGGTTGCTTGTTCGGCCAACACCAAAGTTTGATGCGATAGTTGCTTTGACCAAAGCAGAATTGCAGTTGTGTGCCGATTCGTTGCGTTAAACACAGCGCTAAAAACAATAAAGCTAGCCGCCACCAGCACCATCAACCAAATCAAGAGTCGTCTTGAATCTCTACGCATGGTGAAGGCATGAAAGAATGACTGCCCAGTCTTTAAAGAGGCGGTGAGGTCGCTCATGATTTGTGACGCTCGCCAGACGGTTTCAAGTTTTGTTACGCATGCAAGACCGGTGCAAGTTTAAGCACTTCAGCCAAAGGCAGCGCTTTTGAGTAGAGCCAGCCCTGCGCTCGGTGACAACCGGCCTCGATTAAAGCAGTTTTTTGCTCGTAGTTTTCAACACCCTCAGCCGTCACTTCAAGGTCGAGGGTTTTGGCCAAATTAATAATCGCAATAATGATTTTCTTTTGCGTAGTGTCATGCAAAGCAGCGATAAAACCCGAGTCGATTTTCAAGCGGTTAATTGGCATATTCGCCAACCGTGCAAACGACGAGTAGCCCGTACCAAAATCATCAATTGCGACTTCAACGCCTAAGGTACGAATCGACTTCAGTTGCCCGAAGATTTCTGCCGCTGAATCTGCCGCGTGGCTTTCGGTTACTTCAATTTCAAGGCCCTCTAAAATTTCGGGTCTTTCGTGCAGATCTTTTGTCAACAAGCCGAGCAAAGTTCGATCGCGGAACAAATGCGGCGAGACATTGAATGCCACCTTGCTGTCAGGAAATTTTTTAATAATCGTTGGCAGATCACTGAGCACTTGCCAAAGCAATGAACCACTTAGCCGTTCGATGAGCCGTCCTTCTTCTGCAATCAAAATAAACTCGGCGGGCGACACCACACCAAAAACATCGTCGTCCCAGCGTGCGAGTGCTTCGAAGCCGATAATTTTGCCCGTGCGCATATCAACTTCAGGCTGGTAAAAAGGCTTTACGAGGTCAGCGGTAATTGCCAGAGAGAGTTTCTCTTCAAGAAACCGTCTTCGCGAGACCAGATCACCCAAGGCCTCGGTGTACCAAGTTAAGCGTGCCCGGCCCTGCTCTTTCGATAACTGCAGCGCAGAATCGGCCGCCAACAATAATTCGTTTAGGGTTTTCGCCTGATCGGGATAGACCGTGCCCCCCGCACTTAAGCTAAGGGGGTAGGCTTTATTTTCAACCATCGACGGAACACTGACCACGATGTGCACGAGCGCTGCTTTCAGTTGATCCAGAAATTGAACTTGTTCGATCTCTACCACCGCAATGAACTCATCGCCTGAGCGACGGCATACTGTCGACCCTTTCGGCAACACCATTTCGAGATACGCCGCAACCTGAGCAATTAATTTGTCACCATTCTCGGGACCATGCCTGTCGTTCACCGTACGCAGACGGTCAATGTTCAAAAACAAAAATAGAAACTGCTTGGTGTTGAGCTCGGGGTTTGCAAGGCGCTCTTGTAACGCTTGACTGAACACAGCGTAACTTGGCAATTGGGTCAGGCGATCGGTTGTCGTCAATTGCCGTAACTTCGCCTCGACTTCTTTGGTGTGTCGAATATCAGCAAAAATTGACACATAGCCCTGTCGCACACCCTGCTCATCGAGTATCTTTGAAACCGACAACAGCACGGGGATTGCGCAATCAGAGCGATCCACAAATACCGTTTCACCGCGCCAATGTCCTAGGTCAATTAGACCATCTCGAATCTGAACCGAACTATTTTGCGTTGCGTTATTTCGATACAGCATGCCCGCGGGTCGGCCAATCAGTTGCTCTCGGGTATAGCCAGTGATCTTAAGTAACTGCGGGTTGATGTCGACGATTTTTCCGTCAACGTCGCTAACCAAGATCGCCTCGCCCGCAGTGGCAAACACATGGTCTGTGATGCGAAGTTTGCCGATTTTTCCTTGTTGCTCGACTAAAAGTCTGTGGATCGACTCTGTAACATGCGTAACAATGTCTTTAGGGGAATCTACGGGCAACACAACTGGTTTTCCGGCAACAAGATCGTGGCTCAACGAGACGAGGTCGTGCATGCGCGTATGTACGTCTTTTGAAAACCCTAAAAGTTGAGCGTGGCTCAGATACATGACGGCGCCAGTAGCCCCCAGCATGACCAACGCACCGACTGTCACCCACAGCACAGAGGCACCGGCATACAACGCCAAGGCCAACGCACACAGAACAATTGCCAAGGCCACTAGCAGTGCGTACATGCGACGCACCACCCAAAGGGAAACTTCACTGCCTATATTCTGCCCAATCATTTCTTGCATCCCAAGTGCGGCGGTGTTTAACCTTAACAGCGATCAACTTCAGTTCACCCTTCGGCTAGGGCGATTCCTGCAACAATCAGATAGCTTTGCACGAATCAGGAGTTTTTTGCGCAAACTTCTACCCCAAATCTCACCTGCACTACACCCTACTGAATTGAATCTTTTGAAGCCTTTTGTTGTAAAACTCTTTCAGGAATCTCCCAGATCACCAACTTAGGAGGCGTCTTTTTAAAGGCCACACTTGAAAGATAAGTGTTCATTGCACCCGAAAAATCACCACCATTGCGCGCAAGATTTGCGATCTTCGCCTTCAACTCTTTTTCAATAAAAGATACAAAGTTTGAGGTGCGTGAAAACGAGGTGCCAATCACAACAACATTCGGCAAATCAGCGTCGCCAAACAAATCATCGGTTTGCGCGCTCGCACTTGATACCGACGCAGTACCCAGCTTGCCTTTATCTTGCAATTGAGAGCCGACTTTGAAGGTGGTCTCTTGGGCGAGATCCTGCTGTGGCTGCAAGGCATCAAACAACCATTCAACGCCAGCCAGACGAATCAAATCGCCAGGTCTGTTCAATTCAATACGCTTATCCACTATTAAGTCTTGGGCCGGTGTCGCGACGATCTTTAAACGCACTACTTCGGCGCTCACAGACCGCGCCGCAGCTTCTGCACCTTGCTCCGTCCAATGTGAATCAGACTTCAAAAAAGCAGCGCCATTTTTTTGCTTAAACGCGCTGAGGGTATCTGTTAGATCTAACGTCTCAACACCCGCCAGCTTAAGTTCGCCGACCCACTGGCTTACACGCGGCGCATAACGCGCGGGCCGGTGCAACAGCCCAAGCTGTGAAGCTTCGATGCGTGTTTTATCTGGCACCACCACGACTAACAACTTGATGCCTTTGGCTGCCAAGGTCTTTTGAACCTTAAGCACATCAACTTTGCGCTGCGCAACATTAAGCTGCGGCTGATCATGCACCGTGAGTTCGTCGCCTAGAAAAAGCCACCCGGAGTCCCCGCGGCGCACGCGCGGGCCCAAATCGCCCGCAACCACCCAACTCAGTCCTCGTTCGATTCGAGCAGCATTTGAGGGCACAGGCGCGTCGGCGAGCGCTGCGGCAAAAGCTTGCGACACGTCGCCGTTTAGAAACGGCGTCCACAACATCCCATTCGGAAATAGATTCAGTTTTCCAAAACTTGTGGCATAAAGTGTTGAGAACAAGCCAAACACGATGAACAATGCAAAACATGCACCAGCTAAGGGGCTTGCCCTGCGATCACGGTCAGTAATGGGCTTCAGACCGGCCTCTGGCGGAATATAAGTCTTAGTCATCAGAATTGAAAATACAGAAAGGGAACGGCACCGCGGCTAGCGATAAGCGCGAAAGAGAAAAGAAAACCTATGATGGGCCAAACGGTTGCCACGAACACGACACCGGACCCTGACTGGCGATCCGTCCACTTTTGCAGAAGCGGCACCATCACGCATGCGATGCCTAAGACGTAAGCTAGCCAGTGCGAAGGTCGCAAAATCACTGACATGGCGTCACTTAATCCAAACCCATTGAGACCAAACTGACCTGCATACATTTGCAAGCCGCTATCAAAGGTGTGCGCTCTAAAGATTGTCCAGGCTAAAAATACAAACAACAAGGTCAGCACGCGCGACACAAATGTGGGTACACGTCCGATCTTGGCCTGATTCCAAAGTCTATCGACACTCAGCGCCACACCGTGTGCAATCCCCCAAAGCAGAAAGTTCCAGCTATCACCACCATGCCAAAGGCCGGCGATCGACATCGTCAGCAACAAGTTAACGTAAGTACGGATGGACCCAACCCGATTACCACCCAAAGGGATGTAAAGATAATCGCGAATCCAGCTAGAGAGCGACAAGTGCCAGCGCCGCCAAAAGTCTTGAATGCTTGTCGCGAGATAGGGATTATTGAAGTTTTCTGGGAAGCGAAAACCCAGCATCATGCCTAGACCGATTGCCATGACGCTATAGCCGGCAAAATCAAAAAACAATTGCAAACCATAACCGATACAACCTAGCCAGGCATCCAAGAACGAAGGGTTCTGCGCGGCAAAGGCCACATCGACGACGGGGGCCAGCGTGTCAGCGATCAACACCTTCATTGACATACCGATCATCAAGCGGCGCGCACCCAGTGAGAAGTGCTGCCAGTCAAAGGGGCGAGAGACCAGCTCACGTTTGACCCATTCGTAGCGAATGATCGGACCCGCGATCAAGTGCACAAACATAGATTGATAGGCCCCAAAACTCACAAAGCTT
This sequence comes from Alcaligenaceae bacterium, assembly GCA_947484295.1. Lineage (GTDB taxonomy): Bacteria > Pseudomonadota > Gammaproteobacteria > Burkholderiales > Burkholderiaceae_B > Zwartia. The sequence goes on from CANKOW010000014.1 coordinate 18,013, forward strand.
TTGTCGGCAGGAACAGTACGTCGATACACATCAATGAGATACGAAATCGACTGCAGCACAATAAACGACAAACCGATGGGCAGAATCACCCGTTGCCACTCAAGGGAAAGCGCGCTGCCCGAGCCAACAATATCGTTCAGCGTGTCGACCAGAATATTTGAATATTTAAACCAGCAAAGTAGCGACAGATTGAGCCCGATAAACGCGGTCAGCATCCATCCACGCGCCCGCTGAGTCTTGGTCGCATCGATCGCCAACCCGCCCACCCAACCCATCACTGCCAGAAACATAAACAGCAGTAAAAAAATGGGACTCCACCAACCATAAAATACCCAACTGCTAAGCAACAGGGTCGCGTTTCGACGTGTCGGGCCAACCACGGCATACAACGCCAAAAATGCCGGCAAAAAAATTGTCAAAAATTCAAGAGAAGCAAAAACCATGATCGTTTAGAGACTTGTGTAAGCGTTAACGTGCAACAGCATGTGTAAAGGGATTATTGAGAAACGCTTATATCCGTTAACGGGCGACTGCATCAGAGACGATAAAAATGCGTGTTGTGCTTGCCGCTGGCACGGCAAACACACTGTAGCGCTCGCCCGCGATCAACTCACCAAGCTCTAGGGGCGCACCCGCTGCTTGCTCACCGCAAAGCAATTGAACAGAAATTTTGACCGGGTTGATCATCCGACGTGTCAAGGTGTTCACGCCGAGTTTTTCAAAGAGCATCACGTCACGACCAACGACCTGAAGAGCGGCATTGGCGCACTTGGTACTGACGTTATAAAAAGCCAGCGATACCTTCAGCGCATTAAAGTCATCAGGCTCTTCGCCAAGCGAAAGGTGCTTGAGCTTGGCATCATCGGCCAAGGCAATCACACTGACAAACTCGCCAGCCTTAACACTAGTCGAAATATCACTTTTGCTTTGCGCTTGCGTAAACTGACCTTTGATATCGGACTTGGCACGCACGGGGTAAAACACCGTGGCAGGTGACTTGGTGTCTAACTGTACTTTGGCTTTCGACCCTGCCGCAGTCAGCTCTAGGGCAGCATCGGTACCGTTAATAAATCTGACAAAAGACGAGTCAGCGCTTGGGCCAGTGGGGTACAAGGGGATATCTGCGGCATGACCCACAGCGCTGAACATGCCAACGCAGCAAATGATCAAACTCTGCGCTTTTTTTAGCTTAGAAAAGCGAGTGAGAAAGTGATGTGCTTTGCTTAAGCTTAAGTCTGCATAGGTCATTTCTTCAATCCTTGAACCATTGGCAAAGCAGCTAGCGCTTTGGTGATATTTGCGCTCCAGGCCTGATAGCCCGCCTGATTAAAGTGTTGCCCGTCTACAGTGGCCCATTGGCCTGGCTTTGAAAACTTCAATGAATCGATAAACTGACAAGGCGCGACGTTTTTTTCTAAAAACCCGGCCATAAATTCAACCCGTTTGTCATTTTTAAAATATTTGCCGCCGGGCGTACCCCACGCAGGGCCGACCCAGACACAGGGAGTCTGAGTCGCTGCAATTTCTTTGGTCAGCCCGGTAATCCCTTGCCAAGCCCAGGCTCTTGGAAACGTTTCGTTGTCATACGACGCCATCGTATCGCCCAAGATAATCACCACTAGATTTGGCTTGTCTTTGGCGATCAACTCTTTGATCGGACTAGTGGTCGCTGCACGACCTTTAAACACCGTTTCGCCTTTAAAACGATCGGCACCACAAGGGACTTCGACCGTCTTGAGCCAGTCGCCCGCCGTAGCACCACAGGCACCAATCGCGTGCACTGTCGCGCCTTGCGTGGTCAAGTCTTCGTACAACGGATTCATAAGATACCCTGGCAGTGAAAGGTGACTCTCACCCAGTACCAGCATTGCGATTCCGGCAAGTGTTCCTGCGGCCATCTGTATTTCCTTTATTTGCTAGTCGCTAAATTCTTCACGACGGTTGAGGCGAGCACGTTTTTTACAATTTCGCTGCCCCACAAGTCGTAACCCGCCGCCGTGAAATGTTGACCGTCTGAGGTGGGCCACTGCCCTTGTTTAGAAAACTTTAAAGAATCGATGTACTCACAGGGTGCCACCGTACTCGCCAGTAAATTTGACATTTGCTGCACGCGTGCGAAGTTTTTACCGAATGGGCCGCCTTCTGTGCCCCAAGCGGGCCCCACCCACATGCAAGACGCGCCAGTCTTAGCGATCTCTTTCGTCAGCGCGGTGACCTGCTGCCAAATCCAAACCTTTGGAAAATCTTGCTTGTATCCCGCCATGGTGTCACCCATCACGACGATGACAAGTTTGGCCTTATCGGCTGCAACCAGATCTTTAATTGGTGTTGTTTTAGCTTCTTTACCGACCATGGTCGGTGCAGTTTTGCCTAACCGCTCTGCCCCGCAGGTTGCCGGCACTGCGCGCACCCAGTCTCCGGCGGGCACACCACACGCCGCCAACGAGTGCACCTGAGCACCTTGCTGCATCAAACCGTCATGCAACGATTTAATCAAATAGGTGGGCATTGAAAGATGGCTATCGCCAATCACCAAAACCGTTAAACCCGCCAACAATGTTGAAGCCATAAAAATACTCTTAAGAAGTTATAAACCGTAAGGCGAGACGTAAGGGCTCATTGGCATCAGTACAGGCCCAGTTCTTGGATAAAAACTAAACCGCAGATACATACCTGCACCCCATTGGCGATAATTACTCGAGTTATCAAGCTGAACCAGACCGCCCAAAAACGCGTAACGATTGAGTTGATATTCGCCTGCGGCTGAAAGGTTGTAGGCCACTCCAGATTGGCTTTGCGCCTCGTAGGTCGCAGTGCCCGTGCCGCCGCCACCCAAGGCTAAGACTCTTGCCATGGCAGCGTTGGCGGCAGCTTGCAAATCGCCGTTATTGGGGAAGTAATCGGAGGCAGCTTGTGAAAACTTTTGCGCGCCCAACGCACCGGAGACTCTGTACGAAAAATCACCCGTACGCTGCGCCCAACTGAGCGGCAAGGTCACTGCATAATATTGCTGAGGACTAAAGTAACCACCTTGCCCAAAGGTGTAGTTGCTTAAGTTTTTGTTGTAAAACATACTCGCTGCGTTGACACCAACGGTCAAGTTTTCATCAGTCGATTTAACCAGGTTCCAGTACATCCCTAAGTTGGCGTCGGCACGCGTGTTCGCGGCGACGTTGTGACCGTTGAGCGAAAACAAACCCGCTGAACCGGTGACACCGTAACCACCCAAATCTTTTGAAAGCTGTACACGTGCACCGGTTGCCATGACGGCGCCCCACTTCTGCCCTGTTACGCTATCTCGTGTTCCGGCAAACGACAATACGCTATCAACGACAGGGCGACTTGACGCACTGATACTGTAGTACCAGGTGTTCTCTTGATCCAACATCCCGTCAAACTTCACGCCACCTGTCACATTGCTATATTGAAAACCAACGGGTGTCACACCTATATCCGCCGCAAAGCCCGGTGTCTTGTAACCGAGCGCCCAACCCACCCCTCTGGCTGTTTGGTCGCTTGGATAACCAGTCAGGCCGGCGAGTTGATCGAAGGCTGCATTTGGGCCACCGCCAAAGGTGCTGCGCGAATAAAAATCAGTACCGATTGCCCCAGCGTTTAAAGAGACCGAGGTTGCGCTCAGACTAAATTTTCCATCCCCAACGGGTAGGCGCATTTCAACCGGTATTTCAACATCGCTGAGCTTACCGCCACCAGAGGTACCGTTACGATTCCGAACTTGCAGTCCAATCAACAACTCTGGTGCGCGCTCTTGCTTAATCAGATCCAATTCGGTCGCCATTGTCATCGGTGTACCAGTCATCGTATCTGCCAACAAAACCGGATCTGCTGTCGGCCCGCTGCCGCTTACACTAAACGCGTTGGGTGCTTGCCCGCCCGGCGTATTGGGGCGCTCTGATAACAATGCACCTGCTGCCACACGACTGGGCGAGCCAGTTGAAACGTCTGAAGGGCTTGCCGGCGCAGGTAAACCCTGCAAGGCAATCGCACGTTCGAACAGCGCCTCGGCCTTTGCAATACGACCTTGAGCGCGATACATTCGAGCCGCCGCTGCTGTCACCTCGACATCGTCTGGGGCCAACTCAAGTGCTTTGGTCAACGAGGCTGCCGCAACGGTGTGTTCTTTGACCTGTGTTGCAATTTGCGCTGCATTTAATTGCAACTCAACGCTGTCAGGTGTTTTCGCCACCAACTCTTTAAAGACATCGAGTGCCTTCCCTTTTTCTCCTGCCGCCGCGTAAATACGCGCCTGCGCCGCGTTGACTTGAACATCGGCCGGACGCTGCGCTAACAACGGCACGAGTCGAGTACTCGCTTCCGTCAAATCGCCACGCTCGCGTAATAGATCCGCCTGACGAACAGAGTACGTAAACAACAAGTCGTCAAAGATGCGCTTCTCGTCACCCGATAACTTACGGGTACTGACCGCGGTCAAAATCTTGGCGCACTCTGCGTCTTGACTGGTGCGCAGTAACAAGGCCGCGTACTGCAGCTGCAGCTCAGCATTCGGTTGCTTTGACCCCGCCAACGCTCGTCGCACGACGTCCAGGCCTTTAGCCGGCTCGCCAATATCAACGTAGGCCGAGGCTAACGCCCCAGTCAACTCAACTGTCTTCGTCAAACTCGTCTGATTAGACGTTAAGACCGCGAGGGCTTCAACTTGCCGGTCTTGTTGCGCCAAATTGGTGGCACGATTCAACTCGCTATAGGCCTGCACACGCGTCTGCAACGCGAGCATATCAGGCGAACGCTCTTTTGCCGGGATTCGATCGAGCAACGCAGTGGCGCCGGCCCAGTCACGACGCTGTGTGGCGATTAATGCGCCGGCAAAAAGCACGCTTGCATCGGTTTGCTTGCCTACAGATAAGCTGTCAAACATGGCGCGTGCTTTAGCCGTTTGACCTTGTTTCAAATACGTTTGTGCCAGTTCAAGTCGAATCCACGGATTATCTCGGTCGTTTTGCATCGCCGACTCGAGCTCGGTGACCGCTTGGGCAGAATCGCCCCGACGCAAGGCAGCGCGTGATAAGCCCGTTGAATACGAAGCCTTTAAGCGATCCATTTGCGCAGTACCGCCAACTTGCTCGGGCGTCACACCCTGCAGCAATTGCTGTGCAGCGGCGAGCTTATTGTTCAGTGCCAGCACACTGATCAAGCCACTTAAAGCAAGAGCGTCTTTTTTATTCTGCGCCAAAATCGCACGGTAGGTTTTTTCAGCGGCATCATACTCGGCCGCCTCAACCTGCAACCCAGCCAAAGCCAATTGTGCACCACTTTGCTTAGGATCTAGTCTGGCAGCTTGCTGATACAAATTACGTGCACGGGCTGAGTCGCCATCACGCTGCGCTGAGTTGGCCTGCTCGACCAACTGAAGATAGCGGACGTTACCAAGCGCCGTGCCCCACGTTTGGCCACCCGGCTGCGCAACCGCACGACCGAGTAATTGTTGTGCTTCATCAAGCTTGTTTTGTTGCAGACGAATAATGCCCAACCCGCCTAAGGCATCCGCATCGTTTGGACTCTCTTTTAAACGCTTCGCGAATTCAGCTTCAGCGACAGCACGATCGCCGCGTTCAAGCGCGGTAAAGCCGGCCGCCACGACGGGGCTCGCCGAAGCGCCAGTCGCGACCTCGACACGTTTAGTCGCCTCGTCACGCATTTTACGAATTTCGGCATCGTCGGGGTGTGTCTTTAGGTACGCATCGTACAAAGGCACATCGACCGACCGGGGCTGCTCAAGCCACACCAACGACTTACGCCAAAATTCATTTGCCTCGCTCTGTACGCTCGGTATCGTCGACAAGCGCGCCAGTTGCTCAATAGCCGTTGTGCGTGTTTCGCCGGTTCGAGACAAGAGCTTTGCCATCGCCAGTGCAATTTGAGGATCTTCAGGCGACTCTTTTGCCAGTTGCTCAAGGCCACGCCTCGAGGGTTCAAAGCCATCAGTCGAGTACCCCAGAAAGTTGTAATACTCGAGCGCAATATCACCAACAGGCTCTTTACCAGCAAATATCTTTTTATAAATGGCTACCGCTTGATCCGCTTTACCACTTTCTTGCAGCAACCTGGCTTCATACAACAATTTTTCATTGGCGGGCGCACGCAAGCTGAGGTCTTGCTGCAGCATCGTGACGTAGCGCCCCGACGTATCCACTTGCTTAATTTTTTCGACATAGGCTTGCGCGGCTTCAAGTCGATTCGAGTCCAACTCGACCATCGCTAAACCATACAGGGCACGCGCATCAGAGGGATTAATAATCAACAGCTTCTTCCAGGCCTCGGCGGCACGCTCGCCATTACCCTTCGACTTCCAATACAGTGCCTGCTCAAGCAATACCTTCTGCGCAGCATTCTGCGCAAAACCCGGCTGCGGGCCAAAGGCAAGCAAAAGACCTAAAGCTAACGTGCTGCGGCGTAAGAACATGATTTTTCCCAATGAAATTTTGCTTGTCCGTTCTTTAAGAACTGGTACCGTTCTTCTGTCCACCCAAAGGCAAAGAGGCTTAAGGCGTAATCGTAATAAGGCGGCCGCACCGGAAACATCCTTCGGTCGCTTGCGCTCGTAACTTGCATTCTTCGTGCGCGCTGCGCTTGTTCTTCAAAAAGCTGCGTGGCCCCCAAAGCTTTTAAATACGGCAGCACGGCTGCTGAAAATCCAAAAGGCACTTGTCCACTGACTGTACCGGTCGTCACCAACACATTCTCTGGGGGCTGCCTGTTTGCACGGATGTAAGCCAACATCCCAGGGATTGCTTTGAGTACTGCTGCCGCTAAGGGGTCCTCTTTAGCAGTCATCCCTGCCCACAGGTAAACGCGAATCGCATCATAGCTACCACGGTCCGCGCCAAGTTCATCGACGCCAAAGTGCGCCCGCCCCTCAGGTGGGCGCACGTAACTGACCCAGTCCGCGGCAAAGCCCTTGGGGCTCGTCGCCTTCAGCAGTCTGGGCGTATTCAGGGCGATTTCAGTCCAGGGGCCGTTGGGGCGAAGCTCTGCAAAACGTCGCAACAGCGGAATCGGCAAATAGCTTGGATTCAAACGCCATACGTTGTCAGGCTCAACAAAGCTGACCCGCCCAGAAGACAACATCTTTCCAAAATTTGGCAGATCAAGAATCAAATACTTTTCGATTGTCGCCAACACCTTATTGCCTTCAGCGGTGTACTCGGGTCGCTGCCAAAGTCGTCCCGCCTCGAGTAATAGATAGGCAATCCAGGTATCCGAGTCTGACGCCGAATGCGCATCCAACACTCTCCAACTGCCATCTTCGGCTTGACCCCACAGCCAGGCGGGTAAGCGCGTGTCTAAATCATTGGCAAACATGTTGCGCACAGTCCAGCGCCAAATTTTTTCAAAATTGAGCGGGTCGTTTGCGATTAGGGCAAAAAACATTGCATACGATTGCCCCTCAGACACACTGTCTGCCTTGGGCGGAAAAGAATAAATCACACGCCCATCAGAGGTCACAAAGAACTTTAGAAATTCACTCCAAAGCGGCCAATCTTCAGCCGGGCACACCACACGCACCGCCGCGGTTGCTGCAGACGTTTGTGACAGTGTTTGTGCTGGTGTCAGCGCTTGCGCTTGTGACCCAACTCGCGGCGTAGCCTGCACCTTCGCAGGCGCTTGCGTTTGCGGCGCAGAGGCCGACGCAGGAGCAGGCACCGTGACGCCAAACGCGGGTGCACACAGCAATAGCAGCACACTTAAACCAAGCGAGCACCGTTGTCGTGCTAGACACGCGCCAAGCGCCTTAGCTTTGGGGACCACGTTTTACACCCACAGCAACGGCTAACCGACGTTTTGCCAACGAGCGCAAAAATACAAACGCTACGATCGCTAATAATAATGCAGCCGCCAACGCAGTCAGCATATACGCGCTGAGGTTTCTTGAGAGCGTCCATTGCGTCTGTTCAAACCAACCGAGTTGGCCAATGTGATACGACTGATCTGCAACGAGCGATTCAATTTTTTGCGCGCGCACTAGCGCCAAACTACCTTCTAGTTGCTTGTCGTAGCCTTCGCCACCAATCAAAGCACTGATGCCATCCCGTAGGCCTTGAGCTTCAACACCCCACAACAGCAAAGCACTGCGACCACTTTTTAATGGTGACTCAAACCCTGCAAACAGTGCACCATCGGCCACACTATCGAAAGTAATCTCTGAGCGCGCGAGTCTGGTATTTGCAGCAGGGTCTGGGCTCACAAACTGCCGCGCCTCATAGACTAAATCAGATAGACTCAAACGCTTGGCTCCGCCCAAGCTACCCGGCAAAGCACTTGCCCATTGCTTCAACAAGGGCTGATTCGAGCCAGAGGCCACGAGTAGCAGATCTTTATCGGCAACCGTGGCGATCCGCTCGGCTTGCGTCACGGTAATCGCTGTGCCGGGATAGCCTGTCGACTCGCCCAACCGCCCCAGCAACTCTAAGTAGGTCGAATACTCTTGCAAGCTTGGGCTGTCAGGCAGCACAACTGCCGTTTGAGACAAGTCAGCCAACCGGGTAAACGGAAAGCCTAGTGTATGAAAAGCACGCAAATCTGGCATGGCCATAAAGTGCGAATAGCCAGAGATATCCAGGGTAGAAGTCGGCTCAATCGCACCCCGCATGTTGTCGACCACAATATCGCCACACTCGCCGGTCTTGATGTAATCGTATTGATAGCGTAATTGCAGTTGTGATCTTGGGTAAAGCGCGGTCAACGGCAACGTAAGCTTGCCCACCATCGATTGCGTTTCATCGGCTTGTAGCTTCTCAAGTACCGTGCCTTCACCCCACACGCGCGAACGCACTTTGCCGTACAAACTGTCATCTGCCGTCAGACGTTCAAGCGGAAACAGAATAAACGACTTCACTAACTGATCATTAATATTGACCGTCAAAGAAGAGTTTTTTGAAGTTGGCTGAGGGGTATAGCGATATCTTAAATCGATTGGCACGCCCGCTGATTTAGGGCTGTACAGATCTGGCGGTATACGTAAATTCAGGCGAATAGGACCCGGGTCGTAACCCGTCACATTCATCGCTTGCGCAGAGCTTAACTCGCCAAACTTCACAATCCGATTAGAAGGTAGCCAGTTCGGTGCGTCATACGGACGACGCGCGACAAGATCGGTTAAGCCAGTGATCGCTGCCGTTTGGCCCGACAAGACTGCACCACCCAAAGCTAACGCAGTGGCTGCCTTTTTAAGCTCAGCACTGTCACGCCCCATTACCAGCAGCAGTTTTCCAAACGGATCACCTGGGTTCGTCAGCACAGAAATCGTCGGCCCCGAGATCGCTGCAATTTGAACACCCGGCACAGTCGGCTTTGCGTTGGCAATCAGCACGATCGCATTGCCCTTAGCCGGTACCGTATTCATGGTGACTGGAAACCTAGCACCACGCGCACTTGCCAAAGCGCCAAACCAAGAGGATAAGACACCACCCGCTTCGAGCATGACATTATCTAGCGCACCGACAAACACAAACGGCAAACTTAACGCACGTGCATCACGCTGATCCATAAAGGGCAGTGGCAACAACGACAGATCATTCGGTAGCGCGATCGCTTGCGTTACAAGCTCAAGCACGCTTTTGTTGCTGATAGTTGCCCACAGCCCATTATTCGTTGGATCTTCGCATTGCAAGGTCGTGCGACCAATCAACTGTAAGGTCAACTGGTTGTAATCTGAAATCAAACGAACAGGTAACTCGATCGTGCGCTCGAGATTTTTACCACCATCGACTTTCTCGACAGGGATACTGGCTGCAACATCACCGTTAATCAGCACATTGAGCTGCGATCCATCGCTCAGTAGCGCCGGAGAAAACCCATAGCTCAACGTCAAAGTCGCCTTGGAAATAACCTCGTCTGCACGCACATTAAAGCGCACACCATCACGCCCGTCTGCCCCTCTGAGCGTCAAGGCGCCATTCGCGCCAAGTTGACGCAACGACTGCTTAACGGTACGCGTACCCTCATCCGACGTCACGGTCGCCGAAGATACGGCGGGTGTCACCGCAGGCGGAATCACCGAAGCAGGTAAAGCAGGGCTTGCAATCGCTGGTGCAGGTACCAGAGACGCAGGCCTAGGGACTTGGCCAAATGCTTGTGGAGTCAGCCCAAAAAGGCCAGACAGCACGAGCACTGAAGCACAGACTCGAAAAGTAAAAGCCGCGCTTGAGTCAAACAATCTGACAGACAAAATCTCTTTCATTACTGACTCTTGTGAAGTGTGCATAGGTGCGAAAGCCATTCTTACGCTCTTCGTTTAACGAAAGCGCCGCGGATACCACTACGAACCAAACCAAACAGGTTGACAAAGCCGTGCGCGACTACGTTCTTGATAGACGACATGGGTTTGTCGTCGGTGTGCTTGTCCCATTCAGTCGCCCACATGTCCGCGCGACCAAACGTCATCTTGGCGAGTTCTTTAGTCTGTTTAAGCGTCAGCGAATCATCAAACTGAATACCGACAAATTGCCCGCCGGTTTGCACAGTTCCGGGAAACGTGGATTCTTTGTCACCGCGAAAAATCGAGACATGCACCCGCTCGCCGATATCCCACTTAACGCCATTGTCCTTAGGTAGCTTCAACCCTAAGCCAGTACTCGAAAAGTTTGCGGTTTCGCACATGACCGTTCTACCGTTTGCGCGGCTGACCGTGGCAGGAAAAACGGCTTTAATCCGTGGAGTATGACGAATCTGACGCGCCTCGTTGGCAACATACGCGCTCGCACTCAAGATCACAGTGTTGTAAACCACCCAAAAACAGTTAATCACTGCGGTAAATGGTTCTTCTGACCCCCGCACCAATTCTGTAATACCAAAGACCGCGCAGATTGCATTGACCGCCAAGAGCAACACATAAGGCACGGCCATTTTCCAGTCGTAATATTCTTGGTCGATTTTGCCACCCTTGGCGGTGACGTTGAACTTACCCCACTTCGGGTTCAGCAAGGCCAACAGCACGGGCATCGTAATATACCAGGCCAGCACAGTTTCATACACTTCGTTCCAAAACGAATGTCTGTGATTACCTTGAATTTTTGAGTTCGTCATGCTTGCCAAAACAATGGCTGGTAGCGCATACGCCAAAACCATCGAGGTCGTCGCCGTAAATACATGCGCGCCAAACACCAAGTAGGCAACGGGTGCGCTCAAGAAGATCAAACGCGGCAGACCATAAAAAAAATGCAACATCGCGTTGACGTAGCAAAGTCGCTGACCCAAGGTCAAGCCAGGACCAAGTAATGGATTATCAATTCTAAAAATTTGGGCCATGCCGCGCGCCCAGCGAATCCGTTGACCCACATGGCTTGACAGGTTTTCAGTTGCTAATCCAGCAGACTGTGGCACGGCAAGATACGCCATGTTGTAACCACGACGGCTCATTTTTAAAGCGGTGTGCGCATCTTCAGTAACAGTTTCAACCGCTACGCCACCAATCTCTTCTAAGGGCGCGCGTCGCAGCACTGCGCACGAACCACAAAAGAATGAGGCATTCCAGATGTCGTTACCGTCTTGCACCAAGCCGTAAAACAGCTGACCTTCGTTGGGGACTTTGCCGTGCGTTTCTAGGTTTCGCTCAAATGGATCGGGCGAAAAGAAAAAGTGAGGCGTTTGCACCATCGCTAACTTCGGATCGCGCAAGAATGAACCCATTGACAGCTGTAAAAACGAGCGTGTTGGGATGTGATCGCAATCAAAAATCGCAACAAAATCACCATTGGTACGCTTGAGTGCTTCGTTTAAGTTACCGGCCTTGGCATGCCTATTGTTATCACG